>JANINR010000056.1 GCA_024508915.1 Lysobacteraceae bacterium
CGGCGGGCGCGCCCGTGCCGATCTTCGTCGTCGGGCTGCACGCGCCCGCGATCGCCGGGCTCGGCGCGCTGCTCGCGCGCCACCCGCAGGTGGGCGACCTCGGCGAAACGCGCGCGTTCGTGCAGCAGCTGCGCTGGTGCGCCGACGCGTTCGGCGCGCCGCGCCTGGACCTCGACCTCGCGCAGCGCGCGGAGACGGTGGACTTCGGAACGCTGGGCGAACGCTATCTCGCGCACAGCGCCTGGCGCGCGCCGGGCAAGGCCGCGATGCTCGACCGCAACCGCGCCAACTTCGCCAACGTCGCGTACATCGCCCGCGCGCTGCCGCAGGCGCGCATCCTGCATCTCGCGGCCGCGCCGATGGACACCTGCTTCGCGGCGCTGTCCACGTGGACCGACGCCGGCGCGGCGTGGAGCCACGACCAGGCCGAAACCGCCGCCTATTACCGCGGTTACCGGCGCCTGATGGCGCACTGGCGCAGCCTCTTCCCGGAGCGCGTGCTCGACGTGCGCCAGGACGAACTCCTGTCCGATCCCGCCGCGACGCTCGGCGAGGTGCTGCGCTTCTGCGGGCTGGACGACGGTGCCGCGCCGGAACTGGCGGCCGGCGTGCCGGCGCTGCTGGGCGAAGGCCGCGCGGCGCCGCAGCGCTGGCGGCGCTACGAGGCGCAGCTCGCGCCGCTCAAGGCGGGCCTGGGCGCGCTCGCCTACTGACCGGCGCCGCCGTCGGCCGGTGCGGTCATGGCCTTCGCCGGCGCCTTGAACTTCGCGCAGGGGTCGGGACGTTCGTGCGGCGGCACGGTGTCGGCGCTGTCGAAGTGCGCGGCCTCGGCAGGATCCTCGACGAAACCGATCGATTCCGACGCGATGCCGCGCGCGCGCAGCCAAGCGGGCACGGCGAAGTCGCGGCGCACGTGGCCGTTGCCGGCGACCAGCACGACGCCGCCGACCCCGGGCGCCGCCAGCGCGTCGGCGATGACGTCGGCCATCGCGATGTCGCGCGCGACCTGCGCCGTCGCCATCGGCGCCAGCATCTCCTCCGGCAGCGCGCCGCAATGGCCGGCGCGGACTTCCTCGACCTGCGGCCGGAGGATGTCGGCGGGAACCGGCTTGCCGTCCGGCGTCTCGTAGCCGTGCTCGACGATCCTGCCCGCGTCCGCGCGCGACAGGTTGGCGGCGAACAGCGGCAGGTGTTCCCGCAGCGCCAGCTCGATCACGGGCGCGTAGTACTCCCAGGTCCAGCCGGCCTTCGCCGGCGCCGCCATCGCGACGACGCAGGCGGCGTCGCGGCATTCGCGCTGCGCGCGGTCGAGGTCGGCCTGCCGTTCGCGGTCGA
Source organism: Lysobacteraceae bacterium (assembly GCA_024508915.1). Classification (GTDB taxonomy): domain Bacteria; phylum Pseudomonadota; class Gammaproteobacteria; order Xanthomonadales; family Xanthomonadaceae; genus Cognatiluteimonas. Next base: position 1,336 of record JANINR010000056.1, read on the forward strand.
ACTGCTCCATCGCGATCGCGGGGCGCCAGCCGGCGGCGACGCGCGCCTGCAGCAGTTCGAAGCGGGCGCGGTGGCCGTCGGGGTTGTCGTGCACCTCGCCGAGCAGCAGCACCTTCGGTGCGGCCTGGGCGGCCTGCGCGCGGGCGGGGGCCGGCGGCAGCGCCGCCAGGACGGCGCTGGCGAGCAGCGCGGCGGACAAGGCGGCGGGCAGGGACGTCCGGAGGGCCATCGCAAGGCTCGGGTGGCGCGCCGTCGCGGCGCCGGGCCAGCCTAGCAGGCCGGCGCTACAATCGGCGGATGACCACGAAATCCAATGCCCAGGCCGCTTCGGCCACCCCCCAGGCCGAATCCGCCACGCCGCTGCGCTTCGTCACCGCCGCCAGCCTGTTCGACGGCCACGACGCCGCGATCAACATCATGCGCCGCCTGATCCAGGCGCAGGGCGCGGAAGTCGTGCACCTCGGCCACAACCGCTCGGTCGAGGACGTTGTGCGCGCCGCGCTGCAGGAGGACGCCGACGGCATCGCGCTGTCCTCGTACCAGGGCGGCCACGTCGAATACCTCAAGTACATGGTGGACATGCTGCGCGAGCGCGGCGCCGGCCACATCAAGGTCTTCGCCGGCGGCGGCGGCACGATCACGCCGGAGGAGATCCGCGAGCTCGAGGCCTACGGCGTCGAGCGCATCTACCACCCCAACGACGGCATGCACATGGGGCTGGTGGCGATGATCGAAGACGTCGTGCGCCGCGCGGAATCCGCGCGCCTGCCCGTCGAGACGCCGCACAAGGTTGCGTTCTCCGACGAGATCGAGATCGGCCGCATGCTGTCGGCGATCGAGGAGGGCGCGCTGCCCGAAGCCGAGCTCGCGCGCCTGCGCAAGGAATGGCAGCTGGCCGGCGGCCGCACGCCGGTGGTCGGCATCACCGGCACGGGCGGCGCGGGCAAGTCCTCCGTCACCGACGAGTTGCTCAACCGCTTCCTGGCCTCGTTCCCGGACATGCGGATGGCGGTGATTTCCGTGGACCCGACGCGGCGCCGCACCGGCGGCGCGCTGCTGGGCGACCGCATCCGCATGAATTCGCTACGGTCGAAGCGCGTATTCATGCGCTCGATGGCCACGCGTCGCCAGCACGCCGCCACGAACGTGGTGCTGCAGGACTGCATCGCGTTCCTGAAGTCGCTGGGCTACGACCTGGTGATCGTCGAGACCGCCGGCATCGGCCAGAGCGACTCGGAGATCGTCGACCTGGTCGACTTCCCGATGTACGTCATGACGTCGGACTTCGGCGCGCCGAGCCAGCTCGAGAAGATCGACATGCTCGACTTCGCCGAGCTCGTCGTCCTGAACAAGTTCGACAAGCGCGGGGCCGAGGACGCGCTGCGCGACGTGCGCAAGCAGTGGAAGCGCAACCACGTCAAGTTCCAGGTGAAGGACGAGGACGTGCCGGTCTACCCGACGATCGCGTCGCAGTTCAACGACCCTGGCATTTCGTGGATGTTCGCGAACCTGTGCCGGCTGCTGCGCGAAAAGCTGGAGCTGCCGGCCGACAAGTGGACCCCGTCGGTCGACACGTCGCTGAAGGAGCCGCGCGCGACGGTGCTGATCCCCGGCGCGCGCGTCCGCTACCTCGCCGAGATCGCGGAGCAGGGGCGCGCGATCAACGCGCGCATCGAGTCGCAGGCCGAAGTCGCCGACCGCGCGCAGTCGTACTGGCAGTCGCTGCAGGACCTCGGCGACGCCGCGCTGCCGCCCGCGCTCGGCCTGTACGACGCGAGCGCGCTGACCGACGGCGACGCCGACAAGTCGCTGCGCACCCTGCGCCAGCGCTACCAGGACGCCGTCCAGTCGCTCGACTCCGAGGCCCTGAAGCTGCTGCGCGAGTGGCCGGCGCGGCTGAAGTCGATCACCGAGGACGTCAACGAGTACCAGGTGCGCGACAGGACGATCCGCGTCGAGAACTACCGCGAGTCGCTGTCGCACCAGAAGATCCCGAAGATCGCCGCGCCGTCGTACCGGTCGTGGGGCGAGCTGCTGGTGTTCCTGCAGAAGGAGAACCTGCCCGGCGCGTATCCCTACACCGGCGGCGTGTACCCGTACCGCCGCACCGGCGAGGACCCGATTCGCATGTTCGCGGGCGAGGGCACGCCCGAGCGCACCAACCGCCGCTTCCACTACCTGAGCGTCGGCCAGCCGGCCGCGCGCCTGTCCACCGCCTTCGACAGCGTCACGCTGTACGGCGAGGACCCGGCGGAGCGCCCGGACATCTACGGCAAGATCGGCAACTCCGGCGTCAACATCGCCACGCTCGACGACATGAAGAAGCTGTACTCCGGCTTCGACCTGTGCGCGCCGACGACCAGCGTGTCCATGACGATCAACGGTCCGGCGCCGATGATCCTGGCGATGTTCATGAACACCGCGGTCGACCAGCAGGTGGAGAAGTACCTGCGCGCCGACCAGCAGCGCTGGGACGCGGCGGCGGCGAAGATCGCCAAGCTCTTCGAGGGCCGCAAGCGGCCCGAGTACAGCGGCATGCTGCCCGAAGGCAACGACGGCCTCGGCCTCGGGCTGCTCGGCGTGACCGGCGACCAACTGGTCGAGCCCGAGGTGTACGCGCGCATCAAGGCCGAGACGCTGAAGACCGTGCGCGGCACCGTGCAGGCCGACATCCTCAAGGAGGACCAGGCCCAGAACACCTGCATCTTCAGCACCGAGTTCGCGCTGCGGATGATGGGCGACATCCAGCAGTACTTCGTCGACCACGGCGTCCGCAACTTCTATTCGGTCTCGATCTCGGGCTACCACATCGCCGAGGCCGGCGCGAACCCGATCTCGCAGCTCGCGTTCACCCTGTCCAATGGTTTTACCATCGTCGAGTACTACCTCGCGCGCGGCATGAAGGTGGACGACTTCGCGCCCAACCTGTCGTTCTTCTTCAGCAACGGCATGGACCCGGAGTACACCGTCATCGGCCGCGTCGCCCGCCGCATCTGGGCGCGCGCCATGCGCGAGCGCTACGGCGCCTCCGCGCGCAGCCAGATGATGAAGTACCACATCCAGACGTCCGGCCGTTCGCTGCACGCGCAGGAGATCCAGTTCAACGACATCCGCACCACGCTGCAGGCCCTGTACGCGCTGTTCGACAACTGCAACTCGCTGCACACCAACGCCTACGACGAAGCGATCACCACGCCGACCGAGGAAAGCGTGCGCCGCGCCGTCGCGATCCAGATGATCATCAACAAGGAACTGGGCCTCAACTTCATCGAGAACCCCTGGCAGGGCAGCTTCGCGGTGGAGTACCTCACCGACCTGGTCGAGGAGGCCGTGTACAAGGAGTTCGAGGCCATCAGCGAGCGCGGCGGCGTGCTCGGCGCCATGGACACCATGTACCAGCGCGGCAAGATCCAGGAAGAATCGCTGTACTACGAGCACAAGAAGCACGACGGCTCGCTGCCGCTGGTGGGCGTCAACACGTTCCTGCCCAAGGACCACGGCGGCGACATCGTCACCGAGATCGAGCTGATCCGCTCGACCCCCGAGGAGAAGGCCCAGCAGATCCGCAACGTCGAGGCCTTCCGCGCCCGCGGCCAGGACGAAGCCGACGTCGTCGGCGCACACCTGCAGGCCGCGACCAGCCTGTCGGCGCTACAGGCGACCGCGCGCGACCGCAAGAACGTGTTCGCCGCGTTGATGGAAGCGGTGAAGACGCATTCGCTGGGGCAGATCAGCCATGCGCTGTACGAAGTCGGCGGCGAATATCGCCGCAACATGTAAGGGAACCGGATGGAGATTTCACAGAAGCGCGGTGGTGCAAGCACCCGCTATGTCTTCCATGACGATCGCGTGGAATATGCGTTCAAGGACAGCTCGGTCAGTCGCACTTTCAGCGTGCCGTACACCGACATCAGCCGGGACCGCGAGGGTCTGACGGAGCGCAACGTCTGGTTCCGCAACGTCGGTTACTTCTGGCTCGGGCTGGGCGTGCTCCTGCTGGTGGTTTCCTGGCGGGAGGGCGAAATCGGCCACGGTGCTCTCTGGGCCGTGCTCGGAGCGGGTTGCCTGGCCACGTACTACGGCTACCCGACGCGCTATCGCATCATTCCCAGCAACAAGGGCAACCTGCTGATCCTCGACCACGACGAATCAGCCGACAGGATCGAATCGGAGATCGTGGAGCGCCGCGCCGCGCAGTTCCGTGACGAGTACGACTTCTTTCCCGAGGGCGAGAGCCCGCAGCAACTTCGCAACCGCTTCAACTGGCTGCACCGCGAAGGCGCGCTCAGCGACGAGGAGTTGCAAGAGCGATTGGCCCGCATCGAAGCGGGCGAACAGGCAACGGATGTGGCGGTTCATATCCCGGAGAACCGGACGCTCAACTGAGATCGGCAACCCGCCGCCGGGTCGGTCGTTCCCTACGCCGGCAGCGTACCGCGGCAATGAGGATAGGACCGGCAACCCCAAAACTGTTCGCCGGTCCGTCTGTTGGCGCGCATCACCATGCTCTCCCCGCATTTCGGACACGGCCTCGGAGCGGCTGACGCTCCACTCGTTTCGCTGGCCGCTGGCGATACGGGCTGCGGCGCCGCCTGTACGGACCGGATCAGCGCCAGCAAGGACTCTCCCGTCACGAGCTCGATCGGCTTGTCTGCCGCAAATGCCGCTGCATCAGGGGTAAAGACGCCGGCGCAGACGATCTTCGCGCCAGCGGCCTTGTGATGCGAGACAAGGCCCCACATCTCGCGGACAACCGAGACGCTGACCTGTCGCGAGCGCCATTGCTTGCATTGCACGAGTTCTGAACGGCCATCCCTCCGGAGGATTAGGTCGATGCCCCCATCCGCGCCCCCGAGCCCGGTCTCTTCGACCAGGTAGCCTTGCCGCCGATAGGCCTCGCCAACCAGCATCTCGAACTCGCGCCAGGACATTGCCTTGATGCTGTGGATGTCTGACTGCACCTCGAGGAGATGTCGGCGTTTGCGGCTGCGAAAGAAGGACGCGGCAGCCGCTATCCAGCACATCGCGAGCGCCATCCAGGCGAGCGGAGCGATGGATTCGCCGAATTGGCTGCTCATTGCGCGCAGGATCGGGCCACCCGCACCCGCAAGGTAGTGCCCTATGCCGTAACGGATGCCCAGGTACGCGAGGATGCCGATGGCGACACCCATGGGCCACGGCAGCGAAGCCACCACGTCCATACCGCTTTCCCTGCGTCGTCGTCCCATGCGTCCCTCCCTCCGCGCGGAGCCAGCTGGAGTGTACGCCGCGGCGCTTCACCGCGCCGGAACGTAGCACTTGGCAACATGGGTCTCCCCGCCTGAGGAGTCCATTCCATGGCCAAGCGCATCGCCATCCTCGCCACCGACGGCTTCGAGCAGTCCGAACTGATGGAGCCGCGGCGCCTGCTCAAGGAGGCCGGTTTCCAGGTCGACGTGGTCTCGCCGAAGGAAGGCGAGATCCGCGGCTGGAAGCACAAGGAGTGGGGCGATACCGTGCCCGTGGACGTGCCGCTGTCGAGCGCGTCGCCGGACGACTACGACGCGCTGGTGCTGCCCGGCGGCCAGATGAACCCGGACATCCTGCGCACCAAGCCCGAGGCGGTGGACTTCGTCCGCGCCTTCGCCGGCGGCGACAAGCCGCTGGCGGCGATCTGCCACGGGCCGTGGCTGCTGGTCGAAGCGGGCGCCGCGAAGGGCCGGCAGGTGACCTCGTGGCCGTCGCTGAAGACCGACCTGGGCAACGCCGGCGCGCAATGGCAGGACGCGCCCGTCGTCACCGACGGCAACCTGATCACCAGCCGCAAGCCGGACGACATCCCGCAGTTCACCGACGCGGTGATTCGAGCCCTTCAGTAGCCGCGCCCTCCAATAGGAGCGACGGGCCGGGTTCCCTTATCCTGCGCCCATGATCAATAACGACGTCCTCCGCAGCATCCGCTACATGCTCGACCTGAGCGACCAGAAGGTGGTCGACATCGCGAAGCTGGCGGATCCCGCCTTCGCCCTCGACAAGGCGCAGGTGCATGCCTTCCTGCTGCGGGACGACGAGCCGGGCTACCTGGACTGCAGCGATGCGGTGCTGGCGCACTTCCTCGACGGGCTGATCGTGCATCGGCGCGGACGCGACGACAGCCTGCCGCCGCGGCCGGTCGAAAAGCGCATCAGCAACAACCTTGTGCTGAAGAAGCTGCGGGTGGCCTTCGAGCTGCGGGATGCGGACCTGCATGCGATCTTCGCGGCGGCCGGGTTCCCGGTGTCCAAGCCGGAGCTGTCGGCCTTGTTCCGCCTGCCGGGGCACAAGAACTTCCGCCGCTGCGGCGACCAGCTGCTGCGCAACTTCCTCAAGGGGCTGACGCTGCGCGTGCGCGGCGACTCGCCGGGTGGGGCGTCGCTCAGGGCCTGAACGCCCAGTAGTCCCCGTCGTGGTGGTGCCTGCCCACCAGCATGGCGCGAGCTTCGGGCCGGACGCCCCTGAACATGTAGAACATGTCCGACAGGATCGACTGTTCGTCGCCGTAATAGGAGTGGCCCAGCAGTCCGGTGTCCACCGCGCTCGCATCGATCGTGTCCACGCCGCGCACGACCACGAGGCCGTCGCCGGACTGGCCCGCCCTCGGGTAGCCGCCGTAGAACTGCTGCGCCGCGCGCAGCGCCAGGTCGCCGGACGAGGCGTACAGCGTGATCGGCGCATGCAGTTCCGCCAGCGCCGGCGCGATCTGGGTCCGGAAGACGGCCGCGTCCACATCTGGCGCGGCCAGCACCACCTGCTTCAACCGCGTCCGGATGCGCGGTTCCTGTCGCGCGGCGTTGATGATGGCGCGGGTGACGGCGCGATTGCCCATGCTGTGGGCCACGAGGTAGACGTTGTCCGCCTGCGAACGGCGGAAGAAGTCCACCAGGAACCGCTCCATGTTCGCCTGCGACCACTCGATGTTGCGGGCGTCCGCGGCGTAACCCTGGAACGATCCGGCCGAAGGCCAGCTGTAGAACACCGGCGCGCCGTCGAACCCGAGGTCGTAGGCCATCTGCGCTGTCCGGCGTGCCGCCTCGGCGAACGTGACGTTGTACCCGTGCACGAACACCAATGCGTTGCGCCCCGTCGTGTCGCGGATCCGTGCCGAGAGATGCTGGAAGAACACGTCCGACGGCATGACGTCCGCGGACAGCAGGACGATGTGGCGGCTCGGATCCTCGCGGGTGATCCACGACAGGAACGGCCGTTCAATTTCTCCCATCCGATGATCGCGCGGGATGCTGACCGTCGCGACGCCGTAGCGGAGGGTGTCGGGCTGCTTGCCGAACGCCTCGTTGGGTTCGGCGGTGGCGACGTAGTTGCGATCCGTCGCGAAGAAGGTCGTGATGCGGGTGAACTCCTCGCCGTCCGGTTCCGGCTCCGGGACGGGCGCCGGAGGCGGGGGTGGCGCCGCCCCGACCTCGACGGACGATGCGCATCCGCCCAGGGCGGCCACGACCAGGAGCGCCAGCGCGCAGCTTCGGATACCCATATCGCCTCCCCGCGGGCCGGCTGAGGTTCCGGCCTCACTTCCAGAAACGGGGATCGGGAGCGGACCGGGCCAAGGCCCGCCCTGCGCGGACTTCAGCCGCCCAGGTCGAACGTGAACGTCGCGCCCTTGCCGGGCTCGCCCTGCGCCTCGATCTGGCCGCCGTGGCGCTCGATGATCCGCTGCACGACGGCCAGCCCGACGCCGGTGCCGCTGAATTCGGAGGCCTTGTGCAGGCGCTCGAACGGCCGGAAGAGCCGACCCGCGTCCGCCGCCTCGAAACCGGCGCCGTTGTCGCGGACGAAGAAGCGCGTGCGGCCGTCCGCGGTCGTGGCGCCGACGGCGATGTGCGCGTGGGCGACGCGCGAGGAGTATTTCCACGCGTTGCCCAGCAGGTTTTCCATCACCGAGCGCAGCAGCCCGCGATCGGCGCGGCATGCCAGGCCCGGGGCGATGTCCACCGTGGCCTCGCGTTCGGGTGCCAGGCGGCGCAGGTCCGCCATGATCTCCGCCGCCATCGCCGACAGGTCGACGTCGGTGCGTTCGAGCGCGGCGCCGCCGACGTGCGCCAGCGCGAGCAGGTCGTCGACGAGTTGGGTCATGTGGTCGACGGAGCGCTGCAGGCGCTCCAGGTGCTCGCCGAACTTCGGCGGCAGCGGCACGCTCTGGTCCATCGCCATCACCTGGCAGGTCATGGCGATCACCTGCAGGGGCGCGCGCAGGTCGTGGCTGACCATCGCGTTGAACGCCTCGACGTCGCGCAGCGTGCGCTCGATCGTGCGGGTGCGCTCGGCGACGCGCCGCTCGAGGTCGCGGTTGAGCTCCAGCACCTGGGCCTCGGCGCGCTTCTGCTCAGTGATGTCCTGGCAGACGCCGAGCAGCCGCACCAGCTTGCCGTCGTCGTCGAGCACCGGGTGCGCCCAGGTGTGCAGGTAGCGCATCGACCCGTCCGGCAGCAGGATGCGCTCGTCGTGCGAATAGGGCACGTGCTCGTGGAAGACGCGGTTGGTGGCGTCCATCACCCGCTGGCGGTCGTCCGGATGGACCATCGCCAGGTAGTTCTCATAGGTCGGCGTGTAGCTGTCCGGGCTCAGCCCGTAGATGCGGTAGAGCTCGGCCGACCAGGTGGCCGTCGGCTCACTGATGTCCCACTCCCAGGTCCCCAGGTGGGCCACGCCCTGGGTGTCGACCATGAGCTGCTCGAGGCGGCGCAGGCGCTGCTCGAGGCGCTTGAGCGCGCCGGGGTCCGAGGCGGGCGGGGTGGGAGCGGGCGGGGCCGGAACGTCCATGCCCCGCATCATACGGCCAGGCCGAGGGCGTCACGGGCGGGTTGGCAAGGGAGGTCTGCCGATTTGAGCTGCCCGGAGGCTATGCTCGGATCATGACATTACATGGCACCGGCAGATCCGCAACGTCTAGGCCTCTTGTGCGCGCGGCTACGAAGAGCCGACGTCGCAGGTACCTGGCTGCAACCGGGACTAGCCTCTCCGCGCCGCATGCGGCTGTCTGTGACCGCAGGAACGGCTTCGCAACGTTGTTGGGGGTGGTGAAGACGCATTCGCTGGGGCAGATCAGTCCGCGCCCTACGAAATGGGTGGGGAGTACCGCCGCAACATGGCGAGGGGGAAGGAATGAATCAGGCACAGATTGAAGATCTCATTAAATTGGTTGCTACTCCTTTTTGGGCACGCGCCGATTTTTGGATCTCCTTCGTGATAGGCCTTCTCGGGTTGTACCTTTCATTCCGAGCATTTAGAGAAGCAAAAGCAGCTCGTAAAGCAGCTGTTGCTGCGGGCCGAACGGTAAAAATTCAAACCGTAACGATCGAATTGAGTGAGGTATCTCAGCGGCTCGACGCGATTAGCGAAAATATTAGCTTCACAGAAGCGAGAAATTTGCTCGCGGAGATAAGTCGTAAGCTCCGCCGCGTCCTTTCCCCATTTTCTGAAGATGAAAGCTTTAAGGAGGCAATCGAATCTCTAAGGCTAGGCTTGGAAGCCGCGAAGGAAGCGCTGACGTCGGTTAGACCAACGCATGAGAACGATGCTCAGGGTGCAGCTGCCGGAGTGGTTTATTTTGGTGTTGAGAGCGAATTTTCAAATATAAATAATCTAATTGCGGATGTTATTGGATTGCTAGAGCGCGGATTGATGCGCCAAGGCGGAGGTCAATAGAAAATGGATTCCAATGAACGAGAGGCCTTTAACGAGATCGTCCGCGACATGGTTGAGAGCACAAACTCTGGCGCAATGATCTGGAAAAGGATTAATCCGACGGCTTACTCTTGGACCGACAGTGGCGGCCAAATTTTGTTGCAGCAGGTTAAGAAGACAATCAGGTTGAATGCTGGTGCAACTCGCGAGGTTCGAGGTTACTTTATCCAAGTTCTAGATTCGACTATGGGTCAGCAACTTGCGGTTAATAGCACCGAAGAGAAAGAAGCCCACGATATTCTGAGCGAGCTTTACGAAGCGATTGGCGCAAGCTTTACGAAGAAGGGTGTCGATTTTTTGAAGAGTTTGGTTTCAGCCGCTAAGAAGTGAGCCGACATTTTCTATGTTTGTTAGTAGTCGTCGTTATCGACGGTCTTGCTGCGACGCGTTCGCGTCGGGGATTTACTTAGTTGCAGCCCTAAGCGGTATGCCAATCGACCTATTGTTTAGGTGTTATACATCACTACAATACCAACTCATCTAGGCGACCGCGGCGGATGGGATGGCTCTCGAATTGGCTTTGGAATCAGTCGGTTACCGCTACCGCGGTGGCCATGAGGCGGTCGCCGGCGTCGATCTGGCGCTAACGCCGGGCATCGTCGGCCTTCTGGGGCCGAACGGGGCGGGAAAATCGACCCTGATGCGGGTCCTGTCCACCCTGGCGAAGGCCACGGCCGGCCGGGTGACCTGGCGCGGCGAGGACATCGCCCGCAAGCCGGACGCGCTGCGCCGGGAGCTGGGCTATCTGCCGCAGGACTTCGGGGTGTACGAGGCGCTGTCCGCGCGCGAGTTCCTCGCGTTCCTCGCGGCGGTGAAGGGGCTGCCGGCGCGCACGGTCGCACAGCGCGTCGACGCATGCCTCGCGACGGTCGGCCTCGACGACGTCGCCGACAAGCGCCTGGGCGGCTATTCGGGCGGCATGCGCCAGCGCGTCGGCATCGCGCAGGCGCTGCTCAACGACCCGAAGCTGCTGATCGTGGACGAGCCGACGGTCGGGCTGGATCCGGAGGAGCGCGTGCGCTTCCGCCACCTGCTGGCGGAGCTGGCCGGCGAGCGGCTGGTGATCCTGTCGACGCACATCGTGTCCGACATCGAGGCCAGCGCCGGCACGCTGGCGGTGATGGCGGGCGGCAGGCTGCGCTTCCACGGCGCGCCGGAAACGCTGATGGCCGCGGCGGAAGGGCAGGTGTGGCAGTGGACGCTGCCGGCCGAGCGGCTCGCCGAAGCGCGCACGCGCCTGAAGATCAGCCGCGCGCAGCGGCGCGCGTACGGCGTGGAGGTGCGCGTGGTGGGCGACAAACCGTCGGAGGACGCACAACGCGTTGCGCCCGACCTCGAGGACGCCTACCTGTGGCTGCTGCATCGCAGCGGCGAAGCGGCGGCCGCATGAGCGTGCCGCGCGCCATCGCCGCGGTGCTGGTCGCCGACCTGCGCCAGCGCCTGCGTGCGCCGCGGACCTGGGTCGTCGTCGTCGGCCTGGCGGCGGCGATGTGGTGGTGCTTCCCGGCGTTTGAGACGCACTACCTCACGGTGTCCATCGACGGCATGCGCGGCCGCTACTCCAGCGCTTGGATCGGCATGATCGAGGCGCTGATCTACAGCGCGTCGCTGTCGCTGTTCGGCTTCTTCCTGGTGCGCGGCACGCTGGTGCGCGACTTCGAGACACGCACCTGGCAGCTGCTCGTGGCGACGACGATGAGCCGCAGCGCCTATCTCTTCGCGAAGTGGCTCAGCCACATGGCGCTGTTCGCGATGGTCGTCGGGGCGGGACTCGCGCTCGGCCTCGGTGCGCAGTGGGTGCGGGCCGAGGACCGCCACATTGACCTGATCGAACTGATCAAGCCGGCGCTGCTGCTCACGATGCCGACGCTGGCGCTGACCGCGGCGCTGGCGGTGTGGTTCGACATGGTGCCGTGGTTGCGGCGCAGCGCGGGGAACGTATTGTTTTTCGTGCTGTGGGTGACGCTGTTGAGCGTCAACACCTCGCAGGCCTCGCATTCGTCGTCCATGCCGACGCCGTGGCCGGGCGATCCGCACGGGCTGCTGGTCGCCGAGCACGACCTGGGCCGCGACTGGCCGGTGCCCGCGCCGAAGGGCGAGGATCGCGGCATCAACATCGGCGCGCAGGTGATGAAGGACGGCGAGCAGGCCATCCTCGTCGACTGGACGCACTGGCGCGTCGACGCGGGCGCGCTGCACGCGCGCGGCTTCTGGCTCGGGCTCGCTCTCGGATTGCTGGCGCTCGCGGTGCCGCTTCTGGATCGTTGCGCGGCGCATGTCGGCAAGCCGGGTCGTTCGACCGGCTCCGGCGCGACGCTGCGCTGGCTCGACCGGCTGCTCCGGCCGCTCGAGCGCCTGCCGGGCGGCGCGCTGGCGGCCGCCGAGCTGCGGCTGATCCTGCGCGGCCGCCGCTGGTGGTGGTGGCTAGCGATGCTCGTGCTGCTCGGCATGCAGGCTTTCGCGGTGCCGGCGGCGATGGCGACGTCCGCGATCCTGGCCTGGGTGCTGCTGATCGACGTGTTCGCGCGCCTGGTGCTGCGCGAGCAGGAGACGCGCACCGGCGGGCTGGTGTTCACCGCGCCCGCCGCGCAGCGACGCCTGGTGCTCACGCGGGTGCTCGTGTCGCTCGGCCTGGCCTGGGCCGTGACGTTGCCGGCGACGTTGCGGCTGATCGGATCGCAGCCGACGGTCGCCTTCGCGATCCTGGCCGTCGGCGCTTCGTTCGCGCTCTGGGGCATGGCGACCAGCGCGCTGGCGCGCAACGGCCGCCTGTTCGAGCTGATCGCGTTGTCGGTGGCCTACGCGGGCCTGCAGCACGGCGCGCTCTCCTACGTCCTCGTGGCACCCGAGACCACGCTGCGCTGGCATCTCGTGGCGCTGCCGATGGCCTTGGCCCTGCTGTTCGTGGCCCACTGGAAGCTGCTACCGTCGAGTCGTTCCTGACCTGAAGTGGGTGGGCATGTCCGCACCGGCCTTCTCGTTCGACGCGCTCGAAACCCATCTCGCCGCCATTCCGGATGGCCCGGCGAGCGTGTTCAATACCTCTCGCTGGCAAGTGCGTATCAACCGGATTGGCTGGGCGGGGGCTCTGATCGCTCTGCTGCCGAGCCTGCTGATCCAGTTTATGGATCCTGCGGTCTGGATGGTCTGGACGGCGCGGATCGGTCTGGGGGTCGAAATTGCTGGGTTCTTTCCGGCGTTCGTACGGTCGGCCGCTGTGCTCGGGATTTCCTTCCGGCATTGGCGTCGCGAACAGGTGCGCCAGCTGGACCATGACTTCGAGCAGTTCCGGCAACTTCGAGCCTGGCTGTCACAGTGTTCGACCGACTCGCGCGAGGAAGCTCTCCGTTTCGTGCGCGGGAGCCGCGAGCGGCTCGGATCGAAACTGCATCTCCTCGTGGGGGGCATCGATAAGCTCGGTGTCTTGCCGGTCGCCGTCGCCGTCGCGCTTCAGTGGAAGGAATTCAGCGGTGAGTCGGCCGACATTTCGCTGTGGTGGGTCCTCGTCGCGCTCTTCCTGCTGCTCCTCTATGCCATCGGCTTCGTGACCTCGCTCATGCGGATCCGCCTGGAGTTGTACGAAATGGTCCTGTCCGATTCCATCGAATCCCGTAGCGTCCAGGCGCCGACGCCGGCCGGCTGAACCGCGACAGGGCGACCGGACGGTGGCGGGGGCCCAAAGCGCGCATAATTGCGCGCCTTTGCCCCCGCCCGAGCGCTGCGTTGCTCACCTACGACGACCTCTTCCAGCGCTCCCCCAACGCCTACATGGTCCTGGACCGCGAGTTCCGGTACCTGGAGGCGAACCGTGCCTACGAGCAGCTGACCGGCCTCAGCCGGGCGGAACTGCTCGGGCGGGGCCTGTTCGACCTGTTCCCCGGCGCCGACAACGAGGACGGCACGTCCCAGGCGGCCGTGCTCCGGGCGTCCCTCGAGCGTGCCTTCGCGACGGGCGAGCGCGACGTGCTCGCGTTGATTCCCTACGCCATCACGACCGACACGCCGGACGGGCCGGTCGTCGCGATGCGCTACTGGAGCGCGACGCACACGCCGCTGCGCGATACGGAGGGGCAGGTCTACGCCGTGCTCCAGCACACGACCGACGTCACCGACCTGCAGCGCCTGCGCGAAGAGGTTCGCCTCACCCGCGCGGCCACCGGCCTGACCATCGAGCAACTGCAGGAAGGCGTCCTGTCGCGCGCGGCCGCGGTGCAGCAACGGGTCCAGGCGCTGTCCGCGGAACACCGCTTCCTGACCGACCTGTTCGAGCAGGCGCCGGGCTTCGTCGCGGTGCTGCGCGGGCCGCGGCACATCTACACCCTGGTCAACGAAGCCTACGAACGCCTGGCCGATCGGAGCGGCTTCGTCGGGCTCGAGGTCCGGGAAGCGCTGCCGGACCTCGCGGACCAGGGCTTCTTCGAGCTGCTCGACACGGTGTTCGAAAGCGGCGAGCCGTACGTCGGCACGGGCGTCCCGGTGGTCTTCGGCGGCGCCGACGGCGGGGTGACCCGCTTCGTGGACTTCGTCTACCAGCCGATCCGCGACGCCGCGGGCAAGGTCGAGGGCATCTTCGTCCAGGGATCCGACGTGACGGACCGGCACGTCGCGCTGGACGCGCTGCGCGCGGCCGACCGGCAGAAGGACCAGTTCCTCGCCACGCTGGCCCACGAGCTGCGCAATCCGCTGTCGCCGATCTCGATGGCGGCGGAACTGCTGCGCCGTTCGCCGGATCCGGCGACCGTGGCCCGTGCGGCCGAGATCGTCGGCCGCCAGGCCGAGCACATGCGCCACCTGGTCGAGGACCTCGTCGACGTGTCGCGCGTGACCCGCGGCCTGGTGACCATCGAACCGCGACCGATCCCGCTGGCGACGATCGTCGCCGCCGCGGTCGAGCAGACCGCGCCCGCGGCGGAACAGCGCGGGCACCGCCTCGACATCGACGACGCGGCGCCGGGACTGGTGGTCGACGCCGATGCCGTGCGCCTGACCCAGGTGGTCGCGAACCTGCTCAGCAACGCCGCGAAGTACACGCCGCCCGGCGGGCACATCCAGCTGTCGATCGCGCGCGAGGGCAACGAAGCCGTGCTGCGCGTGCGCGACAACGGCATCGGCATGGACGCGGCGCTGCTGCCGCGGGTGTTCGAGCTGTTCGCTCAGGCCGAGGTCACGCCGGCGCGTCGCGTCGGCGGCCTCGGTGTCGGCCTGGCGCTGGCGCTGAGCATGGCGCGCATGCACGGCGGCAGCCTGCAGGCCTTCAGCGACGGGCTGGGGAAGGGTTCGCTGTTCGAACTGCGCCTGCCGGCCTCGGCCTAGGCCCAGGCCCGGCTAGCGCGAGGCGACTTTCTTCGGGACGGGGGACGGGCGCTTGCGCTTGTCGGCGTCGGACCGGAACGCGGTCGGCGGCTTGGTGCGCAGCGGGGTGTTGCCGAGGACTTCGATGCGGCCGCCGCGCTTGCGGAAGGCGGCGATGTCGGCGGTGATGCTCTGGTGGGTCAGGCTCTGGGACTGGTCGTTGGCGGGTGACGGCTTGCGGGCCATGCCTCTCCTTAGCGGTGACGTGGACGTGATTCACAATTATATTACAAATCAAAGAGTTAAAGCAACCCAACCCATGAAGACCCCGCAGGCCCTCCAGGCCCTCATCGACGACGGCCTGATCGACCAGGTCCTGCGCCCGCTCAAGAGCGGCAAGGAGGCGGCCGTGTACGTCGTCCACGGCGGCGGCGAGGTGCGCTGCGCGAAGGTCTACAAGGACATGGCCCAGCGCAGCTTCCAGCAGCGCGTGCAGTACCAGGAAGGCCGCAAGGTGCGCGGCAGCCGCGAGGCGCGCGCGATCGGCAAGGCCACGCGCTACGGCCGCCGGCAGCAGGAAGAGCAGTGGAAGAACACCGAGGTGGACGCGCTGTACCGCCTGCGCGATGCCGGGGTGCGCGTGCCCGAGCCGCACGGCTTCTTCCACGGCGTGCTGGTGATGGAGATGGTGACGGATGCCGAGGGCCACGCCGCGCCGCGGCTCGGCGAGTACGCGCCGACGCCGGAGGAGGCGCGGGCATTCCACGCGATCCTGGTGCGGCAGGTCGTGCGCATGCTGTGCTGCGGCCTGATCCACGGCGACCTGTCGCCGTACAACGTGCTGGTCGGGCCGGACGGCCCGGTGCTGATCGATTTCCCGCAGGTCGTCAGCGCCGGCGGCAACAACGCGGCGCGGCAGATGCTGCTGCGCGACGTCAACACGCTCACCGCCTACCTCGGGCGCTGGGCGCCGGAATTGCTCGACACCTGGTACGGCGAGGAGATGTGGGCGCTGTTCGAGACCGGCAGCCTGCAACCGGACACCGAGCTCAGCGGGACATTCGTGCATGACGAGCACGTCGCCGACGTCGGCAGCGTGCGCGAGGCGATCGAGGAGGCGCGGCAGGAAGCGCTGATCCGCCAGCAGGGCCGCGAAGCCGCCGAAGCGGACGAGCGCTAGGGCCGCACTCACGGGCGGGTCACGCCGGGCGGGATCGCGACGCCTACAATCGCGCGATGATCCCGCTGTCGATCCTCGATCTCGCGCCCGTCGGCGAGGGCCGCACGCCCGCCGACACCTTCGCCCACATGCTCGACCTCGCGCGGCTGGGCGAGTCGCTGGGCTATCGGCGCTTCTGGCTCGCCGAGCACCACAACATGCCGGGCATCGCCAGCGCCGCGACGGCGGTGCTGATCGCGCATGTCGCCGCCCACACGCGCACGATCCGCGTCGGCGCGGGCGGGGTGATGCTGCCCAACCACGCGCCGCTGCAGGTGGCGGAGCAGTTCGCCACGCTCGGCACGCTGCATCCGGGCCGCATCGACCTCGGGCTCGGGCGCGCGCCGGGCACCGACCAGGCCGCGACGCGCGCGCTGCGCCGCTACTACAGCGCGGCCGACGAATTCCCCGCCGACGTGGTCGAGCTGCTGTCGTACTTCGAACCGGTACAGCCGGGCCAGGACGTGCAGGCGGTGCCGGGGCCCGGCGTCGAGGTCGAAGCCTGGATCCTGGGGTCCAGCCTGTTCGGTGCGCGGCTCGCGGCGATGCTCGGCTTGCCCTACGCCTTCGCCTCGCACTTCGCGCCGGCGATGCTCGAGGAGGCGCTCGCGCTGTACCGCGCGGAATTCCGCCCCTCGCCGCGGCTCGCGCGGCCGCACGCGATGCTGGCGATCAATGTCGTCGTCGCCGACACGGACGCGGAAGCGCAACGCCTGTTCACCACGCAGCAGCAGGCCTTCGCCAATTTGCGCCGCGGGCGGCCGGGACTGGTGCCCGCGCCGCTGGCGTCGGCCGAGGCGGTGCGGTCGCGCTACGACGCGCGGCTGCTCGCGACCGTGGACGAGGCGCTCGCGTGCGCCGCGGTCGGCGGCGTCGAGTCGGTGCGCTCGCAGCTGGCCGCGTTCGTCGCGCGCCATCGGCCGGACGAGCTGATCCTCACCGCGAACATCCACGATCCCGCGGCGCGCCTGCGGTCGTTCGAACTGGCCATGGAAGCCGCGCGCGGCATCGGTGGCGGCTAGCGTTCGTCGAGCGCGTGGTGGATCAGCACCACGCACTGCGAGGCGAACAGCATCCGCGAGCCGAGCGTGATCTTCTTCGCGCCGAGGCGCTCGAGGCTGCCGAAGGTCTTCTTCGGCATCGGGATGTGGTCGGTGAGCAGGAAGCAGGGGGCGTCGCCGAAGGCCTGTTCCCGGATCGGCGCGCCCTTGCGGTCCATCACGAACAGCTGGTGATCCGCGGCGAGCTCCTGCACGAGGCGCTCGAACGCGATCGTGCGCACGGTGACGCCGGATTCCACCGCGCGTTCCTCTTCCTTGCCCATGCCGCGCGAGGCGTCGAGCGCCTTGGCGACCTTGCCGAGCAGGGCGCGCTCGTCGAAGCCGCCGATGTCGTGCATCGCGCCGGCCTCGAAGCGGATCGCGCGCGAGAAGTCGGCGGTGCTTTCCAGCACCAGGTACACGACGACGTCGGGGCGATGCGACTGCGCGACGAAGATCGCGTTCATCAGCGTGTGCGCCAGGATCTCGGGATGCGCCTCCTGGCCGACGGCCGCGAGCAGCTTCGAGCCGTCGGTGGGCGCGGCGCGGGCTCTCAACACAAAGGTTCGCATCGGGGGTCCGTAGAATGGGGCGCGGCGCAGCTACTTTCTCATATCCCCGACGGCCACCGATGCAAGGCATGTTCCATTCACTGCGGAGCCGCAACTACCGTCTCTGGGCGGCCGGCGCGCTGGTGTCGAACCTGGGCACGTGGATGCAGCGCATCGGCCAGGACTGGCTGGTGCTGGCGGTGCTCACCGACCACAGCGCGACGGCGGTGGGCTGGGTGATGGCCCTGCAGTTCGGACCGTCGCTGCTGCTGCTGCCGCTGTCGGGGCACGCCGCCGACCACATGGATCGGCGCAGGCTGCTGCTGCTCACGCAGGGCGCGGCGGGGCTGCTCGCGCTGGGCCTGGGCATCGTCACGCTGGCGGGCGTCGTCCAGCTCTGGCACGTGTATGGCTTCGCGCTGCTGCTGGGCTGCGTCACCGCGTTCGACGCGCCGGTGCGGCAGGCGTTCGTGTCCGACCTGGTGCGCGACAGCCTGGCCAACGCGGTGGCGCTCAACTCGGCCTCGTTCAACGCGGCGCGCATGGTGGGCCCCGCGATCGCGGGCCTGCTGATCGCGGCGGTGGGCGAGGGCTGGCTGTTCCTCGTCAACGCGGCCTCGTACGCGGCGGTGCTGGTGTCGCTGGGCTGGCTGCGCGTGCACGAGCTGCATCCGCATCCGCCGCCGGAGCGTGCCCACGGCGGCCTGCTTGCGGGCCTGCATTACGTGCGGCAGCGGCCGGACCTGGTCGCGGTCCTGGTGATGCTGGCGCTGATCGGGACGTTCGGTTTCAACTTCGCGATCTTCATCTCGACCATGTCGCTGACGGTCTTCCACGGCGACGCAAGCCAGTACGGCCTGCTGACCTCGGCGATGGCGGTGGGCACGATGGGCGGCGCGCTGCTGTCCGCGCGCCGGCCGTTCCCAGGGATGGTGCTGATGGGCGGCGCCGCGGCGGTGTTCGGCGTCACCCTGGCGCTGGCCGCCGTCATGCCGGGGCCGTGGTCGTTCGCGGTCTTGCTGTTCGTCGTCGGGCTGGCGGCACTGACGTTCATGACCGCGAGCAATTCGATGATGCAGCTCACCACCGAGCGCGGCATGCGCGGACGCGTGCTGGCGCTGCGCATCGCGGTGGTGATGGGCGGCACGCCGATCGGCGCGCCGCTGGTGGGCTGGGTGGTCGACCGGTTCGGTGCGCGCTGGGCGCTGGGCGTGGGTGCGCTGTCGGGCATCGCGGCCGCGGGCGTCGCGCTCGCGTACCTGGTCCGCCACCGCAACCTGCGCGTGCACCGCGTGGGCGGGCGGCTTCGGCTGTCGCTCCAGCCCGCGCCCGGCGAAACGGCGGGAACCGCGGTGGCGGCCGGCGAACGCGTGACCTGAGCCCGTTGCGACAGGATTCCGGCACGGAACGCCCGTTGCCCGATGCGATTCAGCCCGGCGTGCCAGCCGCCTCGAAGACGGCGCGCTGCGCAGCGAACGCGCGCTGGTAGGCCGGCCTTGCCTCGCCCCGGGCCACGTAGGCGGCGAGGCTCGGCTCGGCGTCCACCAGGCCCGACGCGCGCAGCCGCTGCAGCACGGAGATCATCAGCAGGTCGCCCGCGCTGAATGCGCCGTCCAGCCATTCGCGGCCGTCCAGGTGCGCCGCCAGCTGGGCCAGGCGCGTGCGCACGCGCGCTTCGAGCATCGGCTGCCGCTGCTCGAACCATGGCTCGTCGCGCTCGACGATCGTGGGCATCGTGAACTCGAGGATCGGCGGCTCGACGGTGCTGAGCGCCGCGAACATCCACATCACGGCGCGTGCCCGCGCGTCCACGTCGGTCGGCAGCAGCACGCCGGGATGGCGTTCGGCGAGGTGCATCAGGATCCCGCCCGACTCGAACAGCACCAGCGACCCCGCCTCGTACGTCGGGATCTGCCCGAAGGGATTGCGCGCCAGGTGGCCCGGCTGCTTCATCGCTTCGAACGAGAGCAGGCGCACGTCGTAGGGCTGGCCGATCTCCTCCAGCGCCCAGCGCACCCGCATGTCGCGGGCGAGGCCGCGGCCGCGGTCGGGGGAGCGCTCGAAGGCAGTGATGGTCGGGGTCATGTCGGTCCGGGCTCCCTGGTCGGATGCGTGAAGAGGTGGGGCCGATGCGCAACGGCGCATTGCCCGGCGCTGTGGCACTCTGCCACGTTCCCGGCGCGCCGCGGCGCGGCCCAGAGGCGCCGGAGCCATGCACACGAACCGGAGGATCCCCATGAAGATCGTCACCAGCCTCAGCTTCCGCGGCCAGTGCCGCGAGGCCTTCGAGTTCTACGCGAAGGTGCTCGGCGGCAAGGTCACGGCCGCCTTCCCGTACGGCGACATGCCGCCCGGCTCGCCGATGGCCGATGCGAAATACCGCGACTGGCTCATGCACTGCTGGCTCGAAGTCGGCGACCAGGCGCTCATGGGCGCGGACATGGACGAGGCGTGGGCGCCGAACATCGGCAAGCCGAAGAACGGTTTCGACGTCACCCTGCACACCACCGACGCCGCCGAGGCGCGCCGCTGGTTCGATGCGCTGAAGGAAGGCGGCACGGTGGTGATGGACTTCGCCGAAACCTTCTGGTCGCCGGGCTTCGGCAGCCTGGTCGACCGCTTCGGCGTGCCGTGGATGGTCAACACCAATCCCGCGCAGGACGAAACGACCCGCTAGACGCGGAGGCCGCGCCGGGTCAGCCCCGGAACGCGGCCTCGATCTTCGCGACGTCGATCTTCGTCATCTCCATCATCGCGTCGAAGGCGCGCTTGGCCGCGGCGCGGTCGGGGCTGGTGAACGCTTCGGTGAGCACGCGCGGCGTGATCTGCCACGACACGCCCCACTTGTCCTTGCACCAGCCGCATGCGCTTTCCCGGCCGCCGTTGCCGACGATCGCGTTCCAGTAGCGGTCGGTTTCTTCCTGGTCGTCGGTGGCGACCTGGAAGGAGAACGCTTCGGTCTGCCTGAACGCCGGGCCGCCGTTCAGGCCGGCGCAGGGGATGCCCATCACCGTGAACTCGACCACGAGGATGTCGCCCTGCCTGCCGTCCGGGAAGTCGCCCGGCGCGCGGTGCACCGCGCCGACCGTCGTGTCCGGGAAGGTGCGGGCGTAGAACTCGGCGGCCTCGAGGGCGTCGCGGTCGTACCACAGGACGGCGGTGTTCTTGGGGATCATGCGGCGTCTCCTCGGGCGTGGGCCGGGAGTAGACTTTGCAGCCGTTCGCGCCTCCTGGGAAGCCTCCGCATGCGATCCGCCGCCATCGCCGCCTGGCTCGCCGGCTTCCTGCTGCTGGACCTCTACGCGAACCTCGTGCCGAAGTGGGTCGGCTTCGCCATCCCGGCATGGCTGGGGTACGTGGCTGGGTTCTTCGTGCTCGCGTTCCTGGTGTGCCGCCACGGGCTGGGCCTGCGCCGCGCGGCGGACGTCGGGCTCGGCCGCGAGCGCGGCTGGCTGCGGCAGCTGGCGTTCGGCTTCGCGGTGGGCTTCGGGATCTGGGCGGTGAAGAATCTCGTGTTCGCGGCCATGGGCAAGTTCGAATTGGCGGGCTGGCGCGACCTGGGCTACGTCGTGCCGCTGCTCGCGCAGGCGCTGGTCGGGATGTTCCTCGCGTCGGCCATCAACGACCTGATGATCCGCGGCTACGGCCTGGCGTTCTGCCGCCGCTTCGGGCTGATGGCGTGGTACCTGCTCCTGACCAGCGTCGTCTACGCGCTCGACGATGCGTGGAACGAAGGATTCGAGTTCGGCAACCTGGCCTTCTCGCTCGTGCTCGGTGCGTCGCTCGCGTACACCGTGGTGAAGACGGGCGCGATCTGGATGAGCATCGGCATCCACTGGGGCGGGAACATGTGCTTCCGGGCGATGTCCGGCTTCGACGGCAACGGCGTCGTGCGACTGGAGCACGTGATCGACGGCCCGCGCTTCGAGTACGCGGGCATCGCGGTGACGGCGCTGATGTTCCCGTTGCTGGTGTTCGCGTTGCGGCGCTGCGCGCCGCCGGATCAGCGCAGGTCGACGTCGCCCACCTTGTCCTTGTAGTCCTGCTTCGGGTCGCTGCCGAGCAGCAGCTTCACGCCCGCCAGCAGGCTGTTCTCGTTGAGCCAGACGTGCGCTTCGGCCGCGTCCATGCGCAGCAGGCGCAGCTTGGGATCGTCCTTGCCTTCGAACCAGGCGGCGATGAAGGGATTCCAGAGGCGGTCGATGACGGCGCGGTCGTTGTCGGCCACGAGCGGGCCGGTGACGGTGGCGAACACATCATGGCCCTTCGCGGCGAAGCTGGCGGTGCCGGTGATGCCGGAGGACGCCTCGAGCGCCTTGCCCAGGTCGGTCTCGGAGGAGGTGAAGAACCACAGCGGCGCGCGGTCGTCCTCGGCGATCGCGGTCATCGGCCGCGGCGCGATGCCGTCGGCGCCGAGCATGAGCGTGCGGTCGTCGTTGAGGTGCTTCCAGAAGCGCGCTTCGAGTTCGCGGGTGTCGGCCATGGCGTCTTTGCTCCTAGTGTTGGTCCGGCGTGCCTTGGGCGGGATCGGCGGCGCGGTAAGCGCGGTATTCCGCGTCGTGGAGGTGGCGCAGCGCCTCCTGCATCGGGGGCGGCAGGCGCGCGTAGTCGAGGATGACCTTGTCGTCGTGCACGTCGCGCACGGCGTCGGCGGCCACGGTGAAGTCGCCGCCGTTCTCGATGTTGATCACGGCGTGATCCGCATCCCTGATCTCGCGCACGGCGCCGGCGGGGTCGTTGCCGTCGGCGAGGAACACCATGAAGCCGGGTTCGATGGCCTGGGGCATGGCGGGATCTCCTGGACGGGAACGACAGGATCGCCGCGGCACGGTCGCGGCGGGGTGAACCACCCTGGCGCCGTCCGCGGCTTGATCCTGGTCAATACCGTCTCCGCGGTGCGTGGCAGGCTGGTCCTGTCTGCCACGCGAGGTGACCCATGGACGCCGCCAACGAATCGATCCGCGAACTTGCGAAGGAAAACAGGGACTTCCGGCGCGTCGTCGCCACCGGGCCGCACGCGCAGGTCGTGCTGATGTGCCTGCGGCGCGGCGAAGCCATCGGTGCCGAGGTGCACGAGGACACCGACCAGGTCTTCATCGTCGCCAAGGGCAGCGGCGAGGCGGTGGTTGCGGGCGCGACCCAGCCGTTGCAGAAGGGCTCGGTGCTGCTGGTGCCGGCGGGCACGCGCCACGACATCCGCAACACCGGCGAGAAGCGCCTGCGACTGGTCACGATCTACGCGCCGCCGCACCATCCGCCCGGCACGGTGCACGCGACCCGCGACGACGCGGTGCGCGCGGAGGCCGCGGCGCATGCATGACTTCATCGCCGCTGCCGGCGACGTCGTCGCCGTGACCGTGTCGGACAAGCTCAGCAGCGCCGATCTCTCGGCGATGATGGACCGCATCGAAGCGGCGATGGCGGCGCACGAGGTGATCCACGTGTACGTCGAAACCCGGTCGCTCGACGGCATCGAGATCGCCGGCTTCGGTGCCCACGTCGCCCGCGCGATGCCCATGCTCGGCAAGCTCCGGCGTTTCGGGCGCGTGGCCGTGGTCGCCGACCAGGCCTGGGTGCGCGAGGGCTCGAGGCTCGAGAGCGCGCTGCTGCCGGGCGTGAGCTACCGCGTCTTCCTGCCGTCCGAACGCAACGAGGCGCTGGCCTGGGTGCGGGGCGGGAGCCGCGCGGCGTAGCGTCGAGACGCGGCGGGCTGGCATAGTGCGGGGATGCGCATCGTCCTCACCGAATTCGCCCGCAGCCGCCTGTTTCGCGACGGGCGCCGCAACACCATCCAGGACATCACGCCGGAGGCGTTCGAGCGCCATCTCAACACCGTCGAGCCGGTGAAGGTGCTCGACGGCTACGCGCCGTTCTGCAAGCTGCACGTGCATCGCAACTGGACGTCGACCCGCTGCCTGGCGGTGCCGATCACCGCCGGGAACCGCCACCTGCTGCGCTCCGACTACGAGGCGCGGACGCCCGACGAGCTGCCCGTGCTGGTGCGCTGGTTCGAGGGGCTGGAACCGCCGGTTGCCGATTACCTGGTCGTGATCCTCTACGACCGCGCCCAGCTCGCGAAGGAAGGCACGGCGATCGACGGCGACTGGGGCGTGGTCGGATGCATGTACACGGCCGAGCCGGTGGAAACGCCGATGGCGCCGATCACGATGCTGCGCAATGCGCTGGGCGTGGAGGAGGGCGGCTCGGGCGTGCCGATCGACCGCGAGGCGTACCGGCGCGCGGTCGAGTTCTGGCGCACGCACGCCAACTGGCGCGGCTGATCGGCCGCGCCGCAAGCCGGTGCGGCCGGGGCCGTTCAGCGCCTGGTGTAGGTCATCTCCATCATCTTGAATTCCTTGCCGTCGGGGGCCGGGCCGTACATTTCGAACACTTCGGTCGTCGGATTGCTCCAGCGCGTCGTGAAGCGCGCCGCGACCGGGCGCTTCGAAACCGGGTCGTTCCAGCTGCCGTGGAAGGTGCAGGCGCCCGCGTCGTCGCATTCGCCCTCGCTCAGCATCACGCCGGTGGACATGCTGTCGTTCCAGGTGCTCCACCACTTGCCGCTGACGTTGTCGTAGCCGGTCATGCCGTGGCCGTCGAAGGGCTGGCCGTGCATCTTCGAGGATACCTGCTCGACGAGCACGCGGCCGCCGAGCGCCATCGCGCGGGTGGCGGTGCCGGTTTCGTCGCTGGGCGGTGCGCCGGGCGCGTCCCAGCTGCGCACCACGAGGTCGTAGTCGCCGGCAGTCGAGGCGAGCTGCGCGTGCTGCTTGCCCGGGGTGCCGGCCGCGACATAGGCCTGCATCATCGCGGCCTGGTCGGCCGACTGGTCCGGCGGGGCCTGCTGCGCGAACGCGGGCAGGGACAGGCTCGAGGCGGCGAGTGCGGCGGCGAGCGTGGAGACGACGATCCGGAGCATGGCGTGTTCCTCCCTGGCGGCGCCCGCAGGGGCGCGGTGCGAGGACTCTAGGCCTGCGGCCCGGGAAGCGCCAGCGCCGGCGGCGACGGTCCGACGACCGGCGTCCCGTCCCCGTCCACGACGAGGCGCAGGCGCTTGCCGGCGTAGTAGAAGGTCGCGCGGTACCGGCCTTCGTCCTCTCCGGTGCCGCGCTCGCACAGCACGGTGACCTTGCGCTGCTCCATCAGCCTGCGGAAGGCCTCGACCTCGAGGCCGAGGCCGCGCGCCACCAGCGCGCCGTCGATCTCGACGGCGCGCGCGGGGTCCAGCGCCAGCGGAATCGACTTCGGCAAGGCCCGGTGCGTCATCCGACGGTGATCGTGCCCTTCATGATCGCCGCGTGCCCCGGGAACGAGCAGAAGAACTCGTACGGGCCGCCGGCCTTCAGCTTGCTCACCGGGAAGCTCACGGTGTCGGACTGGCCGCCGCCGACGAGTTTCGTGTGCGCGACGACGCGCGGATCGCCCGGCTTGACGTAGTCGTTGGCCGCGCCGGCCGCGATGCCGTCGGTCTCGATGCCCTGCATGTCCGACGCCGCGGCGATGACGAGGTTGTGGCCCATCACCGTGACCGGCTGCTTGCCGGTGTGCTTGAGCGTGATCTTGAACTCGGTGCACGAAGCGGGGATCGCGATCGAGCCGACGTTGAACTGCATCGCGTCGTTGCCTTCGACTTCGGTGGCGCAGTTGGCGACGACGGCGGCGGGCTTGTCGCTGCCGGCGGGCGCGGTGGCAGCCGGCGCGGGCGTCGCCGCGGGCGCTTCGGCGGCCGGGGTCGCCGCAGGGGTGGCCTCGGCGGTCGGCGCGGGCGTGGCGCCCACGGCAGTGTCGGCGGCGCTGCGGTCGCCGCCGCACGCGGCAAGCGCGAACGCACAGGCGACAGCGAGGAGGGTGGGCGCGGTTGTCATGACGGACTCCTGGGAGTGGGGGAAAGCCGCCGGCCATTATTCGCCAATCCGGGCGGGGTGGCGGTGAAAGCCCGCGGCCTCCGCGCCGCCGCTTGACGCAGGTCAAGCGCGCGCGCGTTTCCGCCTCGCATCATGGCGCGCCGGCGTGCGCCGGCCACCCCACGAGGACACCGCCATGCAGTTCGAACTCTCCACCCGCAACCCCGATGCCGCGGTGCTCGCCGCTGCGATGAAGGCGCTCGACCCCGGTGCGCGCATCGCGCTCGACGCCGCGCGCGGGCGGCTCGAGGTGCTGACCTCCGCGACCACGGTGGAGGTGCTGAACGCGCTCGAATCGATCGGCTGGGTGGCGCGTCCGCTGCTGCAGGAAGTGCACATCAGCGGCGGCAGTACCTGCTGCGGCCACTGCGGCTAGCGTCAGTATTCGTCCGAGCCCTGCACCCAGAGGAAGGACTGGATGTCGATCATGTCGCGCGGCCCGAAGTCGGCGAGGTCGCGTTCGACGAGCGCGCAGAACGCCAGCAGCGCCGCATACGTGTCCCAGGACGGGCGAGGGCGATACGGCAGCTCGTATCCATAGGCGCGGGCGGCCGCGCGGATCGTGTTCGGCTTCAGGAACATGTGGCGACCGGGTTGCGCGATGAACCCGAACACCGTCGCCAGCGGCCAGGTCAGGACGCGCGTCTGCCTGCGGGGCAGGCAATCGATGGCGGCGATCCAGGCCTCGAACCGGGCGGCCATGGCACCGCGTCCATGGAGGAATTCGTACAGCCCGGTCGCGAACACGCGCGCTCCCTCCGACGTGCGCAGGGCGTCGCGCAGCGCCATCTTCTCGAAGGAGAACAGCATGGCGTGGCGCGAGCGCTGCTCGACGCGGACCGCGCGCGCGGCGGCCTCGGTAAATTCGCCCGCTTCGAGCAGGCGGCCGAATTCGCCGCGCGGCAGTGCGGCCCGCCAGCGCAGGTGCGTCTCCCATTTGTAGTCGCGCTCCCAGTCGAGGTAGGTGGGGTCGCGGAAGCCGCCCGGGAACTGGCGCAGGAACTTGCGGCGGCAGCGCAGCGCGCCCTTCAGCCCGGAGGGCGGGGCCGGCGGCGGTGACGTGGGTGTACGGCGGCGGGGCATGCCGGGCTTGTAGCAGCGCGGGACGGACGACGGCGTCGAGGCGCCGTGCGCCGCGCCTGCATGCGGCGCACACATCGCGCCGGGCAGACTTCGCGGACCTGCACGCCGCGCCCGCCCGCCATGGTCCTGATCCAGCTGTTCCTGCCCCTGCGCGACAATGCGGGCGTGCCGTTCCCGCCGACGATGTTCGCGGCGGTGCGCGCCGGCCTGGCCGACGCCTTCGGCGGCGTGACCGCCTACCAGCGGGCGCCGGCCACCGGCTTGTGGGAGGACGGCAGCAACGGCATCCAGCGCGACGACCTGCTCCTGTTCGAGGTGATGGCGCCGACGCTCGACCGCACCTGGTGGAAGAGTTATTCGGCGGCCCTGGCCGATCGTTTCCGCCAGCAGGAGGTGCTGGTGCGCGCGCTGCCCTGCGAGTGGCTGTGAGCCCGCGCGTGCCCGCAGCGACGCCGGCGCGGGCGCCGCTTCCGCGCGTGCGCGTCGGCTGCGCAGGCTGGTCGATCCCCTCGCGCCACGCGCCGCTGTTCGGCGACGGCGACAGCCACCTCGCGCGCTATGCGACGCGTTTCGACGTGGCCGAGATCAATTCGACCTTCTACCGGCCGCACCAGGCGCGCACGTTCGAGCGCTGGGCGGCGAGCGTGCCGGCGCGATTCCGCTTCTGCGCGAAGCTGCCGAAGGCGATCACCCACGACGCGCGCCTGCAGGGCACCGGCGATGCGCTGACGGCCTTCTTCGATGCGCTGGCGGGCCTCGGCGCGAAGCTGGGCGGCGTCCTGGTGCAGTTGCCGCCGGGACTCGCGTTCGAGGCGAGGGTGGCGGACCGCTTCTTCGCGATGCTGCGGCGGCGCAGCGGGACGCGCGTCGCCTGCGAGCCGCGGCACGCGAGCTGGTTCACGCCCGCCGCAGACGCCGTGCTGCTGCGCCACGCGGTGGCGCGTGCCGCCGCCGACCCGGCGCGCGTGCCCGAAGCGACCGTGCCGGGCGGCGCCGGCCAGGTCGCGCGCTGGAGCTACTGGCGCTGGCACGGCGCGCCGCGCATCTACTACAGCCGCTACGACGATGCGGCCCTGCGCGCGCTGGCGGAGGCGCTCGCAGGCGCGGGCAGTGCGCGCGCGCCGGCGTGGTGCATCCTCGACAACACCGCGCACGGCCACGCGATGGACGACGCGGCCCGCCTGCAGGCGTTCCTCAACCGACGCTGATCGTGCCCTTCATCAGGACCGAGTGGCCGGGGAACGAGCAGAAGAACACGAACGGCCCGCCGCTCTTCAGCCGTGCCACCGGAATGCCGACCGTGTCGGACTGGCCGCCGCCGACGAGCTTCGTGTGCGCGATGACGCGCGCATCGCCGGGCTTGAGGTAGTTGGCGGCGGCGCCGGCGTTCATGCCGTCGGTGGCGATGCCGGCCATGTCGGCGGCGCGCGCCACGACCAGGTCGTGGCCCATCGCGGTCACCGGGAGCTTGCCGACGTGCTTCAGGGTAATCCGGAACGTGCCGCAGGACGCCGGGATCGCGATCGAGCCGACGTCGAACTGCATCATGTCGTTGGCTTCCACCTGCGTGGCGCAGTTCGCGACCTTGGCGGCCGGCTTGTCCCCGGACGGGGACGGTGGGGCTGAGCGCGCGGGGGCAGGCGCGGCGGCGGCAGCGGCGCAGAGGGCCAGCGCGCACGCGGCGGCAAGGAGATTCGGGACGGTGCTCACATGGGTGCCTCCTCGGGCGGATTACGGCGTAGGTACCTGCGTCGCGCCGGGAAGTTGCGCTAGGCTGCGGATTCCAGTCGGGGGAGAGACGATGCATTCAGCCTGGTCGCGACGCGAATTCCTCGGTGCGCTGGCGGCCGGGACCGCCACCGCCCTGGCCCCGTCGGTGCTGCGGGCACGCACGCAGGCGTCCGGAGGCGCCGCGGGATGGGTGCTGCGCGACGTGCGCCTGGTCGACGGCACGGGCGCGCCGGCGCGTGCCGCCGACGTGCTGGTGCGCGGCGACCGGATCGAGCGCATCGGCGCGATCGCCGCCGGCGAGGCCCGCGGCCTGCGCGAGGTCGCGGGCGGCGGGCGCGTGCTCGCACCCGGCTTCATCGACCTGCACACGCACGGCGACCCGCTGCAGGACGCGTACACGCAATACCTGGCGATGGGCGTCACCACCATCGTGCTCGGGCAGGACGGCGGCAGCCCCTCGCTGCCCAACGTGCGCCGCGCGCCGGACAGCCTGCCGGCGTGGATGGACGCGGTCGCGCACGCGACCCCGGACGTGAACGTCGCGACGCTGTCCGGCCACGGAACGCTGCGACGCCGCGCCGGCATCGACGACGGGACCCGCCGGCCGTCGGACGCGCAGCTCGAGCGCATGCAGGCGATCCTCGAGCGCGACCTGCGCGCGGGCGCCTTCGGCATGTCGACCGGCCTGGAGTACGTGCCGGGCCGCTATGCGGAAACGCGCGAGCTCGCCAGCCTCGGGCCCGTGATCGCGCGCCACGGCGGCGTCGAGATGAGCCACATGCGCTCGGAGGACGCCGACGACGTGCGCGCCTCGATCCGCGAACTGATGGCCGCCGCCGGCCCGGCGCGCGCGCACGTGTCGCACATCAAGATGGTGTACGGGAAGGGCGAGCAGGCGGCCGAGGACCTGCTCGCGTTCCTGCGCGGACTGCGCGGCCACGGCAGTTCGCCGACCGCGGATTGCTATCCGTACGAGGCGAGCTACACCGGCGTGGGCATCGTGTTCCCCGAGTGGGCGCTGCCGCCCACGGATTACGCGCAGGTCGTGGCCGCGCGGCGCGACGAGCTGCGCGCCTACCTGCAGCAGCGCGTGGAGAAGCGCAACGGCCCCGGCGCGCTGCTGTTCGGCACCGGCCCCCACGCCGGCAGGACGCTGGAGCAGGTCGCGGCGGAGCAGGGCAGGCCGTTCGCGGACGTGCTCGTCGACATCGGCCCCGGCGGCGGCGAAGCGGCGCATTTCGTGATGGACAAGGCGCTGCAGGACCGGCTGCTGCTGGATCCGATGGTCGCGCTGTGCACCGACGGCTCGCCGGGCGGCAGCCATCCGCGCTCGGCCGGCAGCTACGCGAAGTTCATCGAGGAATTCGCGGTGCGCACGTCCCGGCTGTCGCTCGAGGAGGCGGTGCGCAAGGCGACGTCGTTCCCGGCGTCGATCCTGGGGCTGGCCGACCGCGGCACGATCCGAGAGGGTGCGCGCGCCGACCTGCTGCTGTTCGATCCGGCGAAGGTGCATGCGCACGCCGACTACGTGCACCCGTCGCGCCAGGCCGAGGGCTTCGACCTGGTGCTGGTGAACGGGCAGCCGGCCTTCGAAGCGGGCGAGCGCAGCGCGCGCGCCGGCCGGATGCTGCGCCGCGCCTGACGTGCGCGCGGCCGCCGGTCAGCGCGCGATCAGCGCGAGCGCGGTCTCCAGCACGGTGTCGCGCCCCGCGAGGTAGTCCGCGACGGTCGGCGATGCCTTGACCTGCGGCTGGATGCCGACGCCGACGAAGGCGCGCCCATCGGGATAGGTGTCGCGCTTGGTGCACACGCGTGCCGTGCCGCCGCCGGGCAGGTCGAAGATCAGCGGCTGGCCGGTGCTGCCGCCGGTCGGCTCGCCGACGATGCGGCCGCGCTGCATCGCGTCGAACGCGACCACGAAATCCTCCGCTGCCGAGTAGGTGCGCGCGCTGGTGAGCAACAGCACCGGCCCCGCATAGTGGCGCTCCCCGTCGGGCTGCATCGTCGACGCCTCTTCCGCATGGCTGCCCTCGGGGCGGCCCCACGCGCGGTAGGTGGGCAGGTAGTCGCGCGTCTGCCAGCGCGAGCCGCGGAACGGACGGTCGGTGAGCATCGCGAGGATCTTGTAACCCTCGCCGCTGTTGCCGCCGCCGTTCTCGCGCACGTCCAGCACCAGCGCCTTCGCCGCCGCGATCTCGCCGAAATGCTCGCGGAAGCCGTCGGCCGCGCGGCTGTCGCCGAAATGCAGGATCCGCACATAGGCGACGTCGCCCGGCAGCATCCGCAGCTCGAACACCGGGCCGCCCCAGTACGCGGCCTCGAAGTCGCGCGCGTGCATGCGCGGCAGCGCGAGCGTGCGCTGGCGGCCGCCGGCGTCTCGCACGGTGACGCGCGCCGGCCGGTCGTACGGGCCGGAGAGCAGCGCGCGCTCGTACGTGCGCGCGGCGAGGTCCTGCGGCGTGGACGCCGGCTGGTACGGCGCGATGCGGGCCTGCGCCCAGTCGCGCACGGGCTCGCCTTCGATCGCCGTGATTTCCATGCCGGGCGCGATGCCGGTCGCCGCCAGCGCCGGATCGAGCAGGCCGGTCACGAAGACGCGGCCTTCGACCAGGGCCGTGCGCACGCCGGGTTGCGCGTCGAGGCGGTCGGCGACCTCGGCCGGCGGGCGCACGCTGCTGTGCCCGTCGCGCAGTTGCGCGATGAAGCGGCGCAGCACGCGGTAGTAGTCCTCGGTCGTCGTCGCGGCGCGCACCTCCGGCAGCGTGGCGAGGTACAGCGCGTCCCAGTCGAGGCCGGGCACCAGGTCGAAGTTCGCGAAGTTGAACTTCGCCTCGGACCACAGCCGCGAGAGGCCGGCGACGCGCGCGTCCTCGCCGAGGGTCGGCTGGTAGGGCGTCTTCCACGCCGGGTTGTTCCAGAGCCGGGCGCCGGCCTCGTTCGCGCGCGCGACGTCCGCCAGCAGCGCGTCGAAGCGCGGATCGGCGTGCAGCGACGCGAGGTCGGTGTCGGCGCGGATCGCTTCGACCTTCGTGTAGCCCGCCGCGGTCGCCTTGCGCAGCAGGTCGATCGCGTCCTCGCGGCGGCCGGCGAGGGCCGACGCGCAGGCGGCGTTGTAGAACAGGGCCGGGTCGTCGCCGCCCGCCGCGATGGCCGCGCGCCAGGCGTCCGCGCTGGCCGCGTAGTCCTTCGCTTCGTAGGCCGCGGTCGCCTGGCGCACGAGTTGCTGCAGGTCGGCGGGCGCCGCGGCGGCGACGCCGGTCAGGGCGGCAAGCAGCAACGGCAGGAGCAGTCGGGCGGTGCGCGACAT
Organism: Lysobacteraceae bacterium; assembly: GCA_024508915.1. Taxonomy (GTDB): domain Bacteria; phylum Pseudomonadota; class Gammaproteobacteria; order Xanthomonadales; family Xanthomonadaceae; genus Cognatiluteimonas. Next base: position 33,180 of record JANINR010000056.1, read on the forward strand.
GGCGGGTTTTCCGGGAGGGAAGCGGGCAGCGGCGATTCTAGGGCGGTCCCTGCGGGGTTGCCCCTGCCATCCGTCCCGTCAGTCGCGGTCGGGCGCGCCCAGCGGGAAATACGGGCGGAAGGGCCGCGCCTCGTCCACCGCCCGCTTGAACGACGGCCGCGCGAGCAGCCGGGCGCGGTAGGCGCGCACGTTCGCGAACCGCGCCTCGATCGGATGGGTCCAGTCGGCGTAGAAGAGGAAGGGCGCGGCGGCGCAGTCGGCGAGGCTGAAGGCCGCGCCCGCGGCCCACTCGCGGCCGGCGATGCGCGCGTCGAGCCAGGCGTAGGCGGCCTCGAGCATCGCGCGCGCCTCGGCGACGCCGAAGGGATCCCGGTCCGCTTCGGCGCGCAGCCGGTCGAACACGACCTTCTGCTGCGGCGTGGAGACGTAGTTGTCGAAGAAGCGGTCGAGCATGCGCACTTCGATCGCTGCATCGGGAGCTTCGGGCAGCAGCCGCACCGATCCGGGATGATGCACGCCGAGGTACTCGATGATGCAGGTCGCCTCCAGCACCGTCCGCCCGCCGTCGACCAGGACCGGGAAACGCCGCAGCGGCCAGAGCGCCGTCAGCTCGGCGTTCGCGGCCGGATCCTCGAGGTTGCGGTACTCGAACGGCGTGCCGTTCTCGTACAGCGCCACCAGTACCTTCTGGCAGTAGGACGAGAACGGATGGGCGTACAGTCGGGGCAGGGCGGCGTTCAATGCGCGAGGCCTTCTTCGACCGCGCTGAAGGCCGAACGTCCGCCGAGGCGCTCGTCCGGCATGCCGGTCGCGAACCACACGACGCCGGTGCCGGCATCGCGGTCGAGCCACAGCCCCGATTGCAGGCCGTAGGCGGAGCCCGAATGCCCCACGCGCGCGACGCCGTCGCCGAACGGATCGTCGCGGCAGCCCTCGACCGGCGTCGCGAGCGTCTGCATCGCCATGCCGTAGCGGCAGAAGAAGCCGTCGCCGAGGTCGCCGGTGTCCTCCTCGTAGGTGAGGCCGCGGCCCGGCGCGTATTGCCACAGCGGCGTCGCGATCGCGCGCACCGACGCCGGCGAGAGGATGCGCACGCCGTCGAGCTCGCCTTCGCGCAGCAGCATCCGCCCGATCCGCGCCAGTCCGTTCATCGAGATGCGCAGGCCGCCCTGCGGCGAGAACAGGCCGCCGTTCTCGCCCGCGCGCCACTGCGCGAGGTCGCAACTGCCGTCTTCGGCTGCGTTGACCGGGCAATCGGGCCGCCGCCCGTGCAGGTCGTCCTTCGCCGGCTTGCCGTCGCCGTCGTAGATCACGACCGCGCGCGCCACGGCCGCGTCGTTGCAGAGCGCCCAGTTGAAGCAGCCCTCGATGCCGAGCGGACGCAGCACCAGGCGGTCCATCAGCCGGTCGAAGCGCTCGCCGGTCGCGCGCTCCATCGCCTGCGCGACCAGCGGGAAGTTGAGGTTGGTGTAGCGGAACCAGGTGCCGGGCGCATGCCCGGAATCCCACGCCTTCGGGTCGGCGAGGAGATCGCGCAACCGTCCGTCCAGCGGCGTCTGCCAGTAGCCAGCGGCATCGGTCAGGCTGGAGCGGTGCGAGAGCAGCAGGCGCAGGGTGATCGGCGTGTCGGGGAACGCGGGATTGCGCAGCGGGAAGCCCAGCGCGCCGGAGACGTCCGCATCGAGGTCGAGCTTGCCTGCTTCCACCAGGCGCATGGCGCCGATGGTGGTGACGAGCTTGGAGATCGAGGCCACGCGCACCGGGTCGCCGGCCGTGACCGTGCGACCGGCATCGCGGTCGGCGAAGCCTGCGGTGCGCGTGGCGGTGATGCCGTCGCGATCGAAGGCCACGCGCACGGTGGCGACCGGCTCGCCGGCGTGGGCCGCCGGGGCCAGGGTGGCCGCGGCGAGGAGGAGGGCGCTCAGCAGTGTCCTGGTCATGCCGCGATCGTAACCGCTCGACCGCGCAGGCGTGCGGCTATGCGAGCACTTCGCGCTTGCCCATCCGCCACAGCATCAGCACGAAGACGAGGGCGCCGCCGGCGCAGCCCAGCACGAGGGTAAGGTCCGCGCGCGTCGCGTCGGCGGCGAGCTGGTTCACCGGGATCTGCCACGGCAGGAACATGCCCGCCTTCGCCGACGTCGCGACCACCGCGAAGAACGTGCCGCCGATGCCGGTGGCGAGCGCGGGCACGAAGCTCGCATGGCGCAGCGCGATCCACAGCTGCACGGCGACCAGCAGCCAGGCGGCGACGAAGATGCGGGCGAGCACCAGGGCGAGCCCGCCGATGTCCGGCGTGCCGGCGGCCGCGACCGCGGGCTTGACCCAGCCGGCCAGCCGCACCGAACACACGGACGCCAGCGCGAGCAGCACCGTCATCCCGGCGACGACGCCGAGCACGCACAGCGCCTTGGCGGCGTACAGGTGCCAGCGCGGCAGCGGCAGCGCGCGCAGGTGGTCCCACGAGCGCGGCCCGTGCTCGGCGTGGGCGACGAGCGCCGTGAGCGCGGTGACGCTCATCGGCAGCATGAAGAAGGCCCAGATCCCGGCCGCCGACATCAGCGCGATGTCCCACGACATCGGCTGCTTCATCCGCAGCACGTTGAAGAACAGGAAGACGGCGATCAGCAGCGGCGCCACCGCGGCCAGCAGCAGCGCGAGCGAGCGGCGCAGCTTGTAGGCCTCGACGGCGAGGGCGGTGGCGAAGCGCGGGGAGGGTGTCGGGATCATGGCGGCGGTTCCGTGGGAGCGGGGCGTATGCGGGATCAGGCGAGCGCCGCGGGCGCGGACTGGCGGTACAGCGTCTCCAGCGAGCGCCGGCGCGGCGCCAGCGCGTGCACGCGGACGCCGGCGGTGCACAGCACCCGGTTCAGCGCGGCGGCCGCGCCGTCGGCGTCCTCGTGCGCGGCGAAGCGCGCCACCAGTTCGCCATCGCGCTCGTCGATATCGAAACCGTGGGAGCGCGCGAGTTCGGCGGCGCGTGCGGGCGCATCGGTGCCGATCGCGACTTCGCTCGCGAGCCCGGCCTTCAGCGCGGCGAGGGCGCCTTCCAGCACGAGCCTGCCCTGGCTGAGGATGCCGACATGGGTGGCGGTGCGTTCGATCTCGTCGAGCAGATGGCTCGACAGCAGCACCGTCGCGCCCGTGCGCGCAGGCAGTTCGCGCAGGAACCGGCGCATGTCGGCGATGCCCTCGGGATCGAGGCCGTTGGTCGGCTCGTCGAGGACGAGCACCGGCGGCGCGCCCAGCATCGCGCGCGCCAGGCCGAGGCGCTGGCGCATCCCGAGCGAATAGTCGGCGACGCGGCGGCGGCCGTGCGCGGTCATTTCCGCCACGTCGAGCACGCGCTCCACTTCGCGCGCGGGCAGGTCGAGCAGGCGGCAGGTGAGGGCGAGGTTCTCGCGACCGGTGAGGTGCCCGTAGAAGCCCTGCGCCTCGAGCAGTGCCCCGACCTTGCGGGCCGCGCCGAGGCGATCGGCGGCGACGTCGATCCCGGCGATCCGGGCCTGGCCGCCGTCGGCCGCCAGCAGCCCGAGCAGCAGCTTGATGGTGGTCGTCTTGCCGGCGCCGTTGCGGCCGAGGAAGCCGTAGATGCTGCGCTCGGGGACGGTCATGGAGACCCGGTCGACCGCGACGCGATCGCCGAAGCGGCGGGTGAGGTCCAGGGTTTCGATCGCGGCGGCCATTGGCGGTGCGGTTCCCAAAGTTTTAAGTCTGGGATAAAGTTATAGGCCGGCAAAAACTTTAAGTCAAGCTTAAAAACCCCATCCCTGCCATCCGTCATGCCCGAGGGTCGCCCGATGCCCGCTCCCGACCGCTTCCGCAGCCAGTGCCGCCTGTTGCGCGCCGCCACCCTGGTGGTCTTCGCCGGGTTCTGCCTGGTGCTCGGCCTCGTGGCCGCGGTGCTGCCGTGGCGGATGTCGACCGACCCCGGCGGCGATGCCGCGACCCAGGCGCTCCTGCTCGTGGTGCGCCTGTTGCCGGGCGTCGGCTACCTGTGGGCGCTGTGGGCGGTGCAACGCGCGCTGGGCGAGCTTGCGTCGGGCGCGATCTTCCATCCGGCGGTCGCGCGCGCGATGCGCCACATCGGCATCGGCGTGCTCGCCGGTGCGCTGTTCAACGTGTTCGCGGTCACCAACCTGTCGCGCTGGATCGCCGGCGGGAAGGGCGGCTATCTCTACTTCGACCTGTCGGGGATCGTGCTCGGCGTGGTCGGCGCGGCGCTGGTGCTGCTCGCGCGCCTCGTCGACCAAGCGCGCGCGCTGCAGGCCGAGCTGGACGACTTCCTCTGATGCCGATCCGGGTCACCCTCGACGAGATGCTCGCGCGCCGCGGCATGAAGGCGCGCGAGCTCGCCGCGGCCGTCGGCATCAGCGAGACCCAGCTGTCGCTGTTCCGCAGCGGCAAGGTCAAGGGCATCCGCTTCCGCACGCTCGCGAAACTGTGCGCCGTGCTCGGCTGCGTGCCGGGCGACCTGCTGGGCTACGACGCCGACGCGGCCGACCTGCAGGCGCCCGACGAAGGCGACTGAGCCGCAGGCCCTACTGCGGCTTTTTCGCTTCCGGCAGCGGGAACTCCACCACCGCCGGCACGGCGAGCAGCATCTTCGAACGGTACTGGCCGTTGAACACGTCTTCTTCCTTGACGACGACGCGGCGCGCCTTGTCGATCCAGAAGCGCTGGAAGTTGCCCGAGCCCGGCCGGCCGCTTTCGGTTTCGACCAGCCAGCAGGCGTACTCGCTGCCGTCGGCGCCGCGCAGCGTGCGCTCGCCGACGACCGTGTAGTCGACGTCCATCGGCGCGGGCATGCCGACGTCGAACAGGTGCACCCGCAGCGTGCCGCCCTTTTCGTAGGGCAGCAGCGGCAGCAGGGCGAGGTCGGAGTGCCAGTTGAACCACCAGCCGTCCTTCATCGTCGCGAAGCCGGCCTGCATGCGTTCGCGCGCCGCGTCGGGCAACTCGCCGTCGATCGTGCCGCGGCCTTCGCGCGGCACCACCGTAGTCGTGATGCTGGCCGTCGGCCGCTTCCACGACGACGTCTGCGACAGCGTCGCGAGGTCGGCCGCCGCATGCACGGTACGCGCGACGTGCATCGTGCCGGTCTCGTCTTCCCAGTGCTGCTCGATGACCCAGGCGTCGGCGCCGTCGACGCGTTCGCGCTTCACTTCCGAGGTCGCGAGCATCGCGCGCGAGAGGCCGGTGCCGGGCGCGCCGTGCATGTAGACGAGCCAGGTCGCGGTGCCGGGCCGCAAGCGGTCGAGGTGCATGTTCGCCGGGGAGACGCGCGTGACGCGACCGGCATCGGCCGCGCGCGCTTGCGCCGCGGTTTGCGCGTGCGACGCCGGGGCGACGCAGGCGAGGGCGACGAGGACGGGAAGCAGCAGGCGCGAAGGGGTCACGGGCGGTCTCCGGCAGGAGCCCGCATTCAAGCGTCGATGCGGGACCGGCGGGAGTGCCTCAGGGCACGGTGACCACGGTCACGCGCGCTGCGGCGCGTCAGTCGCCGGTCGGAACGCGGCGATGGATCCGCGGCCCGTCGACGGTCGGCTCGCCGGTGCCCTGCGCGTCGGCGGCCGGGGCCGCTTCGGGTGCGGACGACGCGGCGTCCGCCGTGGTGGCGTCGGTGCCGGTGACGGCGCTCCGCGCTTCGCGCTTGCGCGCGTTCTTCTCGTCCTGCTTCTTCTTCTTCGCCAGCTCCCGCTGGCGTTTCTCGAAACCGTAGTTGGGCTTGGCCAATCTGCATTCCTCCTCGGGTCAACGTCGCGTGCGGGTGGGCGAAGGATTCGCGGGCACCGGCGGTGCGGCGTCCTCGCCGTCGCGGCCGATGCGCAGCAGCGAACGGGTCACGCCCAGCACCTCGATCCGGCCGCCGGCCTCGCGGAAGGCCGCGATGTCGGCGGTCAGGCTTTCGTGCGTGACCTCGGGGCGCTCCTTCGATTTGCGCCCCGAGAACAGGTGCGCCGTCTTCGAAGCGGCTGGCGGGTCTTTCCTGGTCCGCGACACGGGCGCTCCCGGTAGGGGCATCGCTCCGGCGAACCGGCCGCGAGGCGTGGAGGGGAGCGCAGCGAGCGACGGTGGAGGCTGCCGGACGTGACGCAGGTGGCAACGCACTGCCGGTCCATCGTACGCGATATTAGACTTGCGTGCTCCGAGCAGGGAATCCAGCCATGAACCACACCCCCGACGCCTATCCCATCGGCACCGCCGGCCAGCCGTGGACCGCGGCGGACAAGGCCGCGTGGCGCGCGCGCCAGCAGGTGCGGCGCAGCTACCGGGACGACGTGGTCTGCGTGCTCGACGCCTTCCGCGATCGCTACGACGTCGTGCAGTACGGCGAACTCGATTACGGCGCCGACGGCCGTTTCCCGCTGCATGCGGTGCGCAACCGCGGCTGGCGCGAGGACCTGCCGGTGATGCTGGTCACCGGCGGCGTGCACGGCTACGAGACCAGCGGCGTGCACGGTGCGCTGCGCTTCATCGACGAACACCTGGACGAGCATGCCGGGCGCGCCAACCTGCTGGTGGCGCCGTGCGTGAGCCCCTGGGGCTACGAGCGCATCCAGCGCTGGAACGCGGAGGCCCTCGACCCCAACCGCAACTTCCGCGCCGGCAGCCCGGCGCAGGAATCGGCCGCGCTGCTGCGCCTGGTCGAGCCGCTGCGCGGCCGCTTCGCGATGCACATCGACCTGCACGAGACGACCGACAGCGACGAATCGGAGTTCCGGCCGGCGCTGGCCGCGCGCGACGGCAAGCCGTTCGTGCCGGGCACCATTCCCGACGGCTTCTACCTCGTCGACGATTCGGCGAATCCGCAGCCGGCGTTCCAGCAGGCGATCATCGACGCGGTGGCGAAGGTCACGCACATCGCGCCGGCCGATCCGGACGGCACCATCATCGGCTCGGAGGTGGTGTCGCCGGGGGTGATCCGCTACGCGCTGGTCGAGCTCGGGCTGTGCGCGGGCATCACCGGCGCGCGCTACACGACCACGACCGAGGTCTACCCGGACAGCCCGCGCGCGACGCCGGAGCAGTGCAATGCGGCGCAGGTGGCCGCGGCGCGCGCGGCGGTCGCCTTCGCGCTCGCCCATCCCCGAGCCGGGGGGCTTTGCAGCGGCTCCCGGTCCGGCGGATGATGCGGGGGAACCGCCGGGGGGCGGCAAGGGGAATCGACGATGGGCGCGACCGCATTCCAACGCACGGGCGTGGTGTTCCTGCTCGTGGGGCTGTGCCTGGGCATGCGCATGGGCATGACCGAGGACTTTTCGCTGACGCCGGTGCACACGCACCTCAACCTCGCCGGCGGCGTGCTGATGTTCGTCGCCGGGCTGTTCTACGCGCAGCGGCCGGAAATCCCGCGATGGGCCGTGACGCTGCACTACTGGCTGCACCTCGTGGGCGGGCTGCTGCTGGTCGCCGGCATCTACGGCGCGGTGACCCACGCGCCCTGGTACGGGCCGGTCGTCGGCATCGGCGCGGTCGGCGTGCTGCTGGCGATGCTGGTGTTCGCCTGGAACGTCTTCCGCAAGCATGGAGCCATGTGAGATGCGCCTGTCCTTCCTGATCGTCCTCGCGCTCGCGGCCGCCGGCTGCGCCACCCTCCACGATCGCGGCTGGCAGGGCAGCGGCGCCGAGCCGTTCGACGGCGCGAAGGCCGCGTGCGAGGCCGAAGCCGCGGCGAAGCCCGAAGGCGCGGCGAAGCCCGAAGGCGCGGCCCGCACCGAAGCCTTCGAGGCCTGCATGGCCGCGAAGGGCTGGCGGCGGCCGTGAGGCGCGTCCCGGCCATGGTCGCGCGCCTGGGCCCGTCCCTCGCCATCGCGGCGGGCGCCGCCTTCGCGATGCCCGCGGCGCAGGCGCAGTCGGTCGCCTACACCATCGAGCCCGGGCACACCTTCCCGGCCTTCGAGGCGGACCACATGGGCATGTCGCTGTTCCGCGGCAAGTTCGACCGCAGCAGCGGGCACATCGTGCTGGACAAGGCCGCGGGCACCGGCACCGTGTCGGTGGACATCGAGCTGGACAGCATCCACTTCGGCAACGGCGAACTCGAGCGGCTGATGGCGGGGCCGGACTACTTCGACACGGCGAAGCAGCCGACCGCGCACTACGAGGGGACGCTCGTCGACTTCGTGGACGGCAGGCCGACGCGCGTGGACGGGCGGCTGACCCTGCGCGGCGTGACCCTGCCGGTGCCGCTGGAGATCCGCGCGTTCAAGTGCATGCCGCATCCGGTGACCCGCGTCGACTGGTGCGGTGCCGACGCGTACGGCCGGTTCGACCGCGCCGACTTCGGCATCACCGCCGGCAGGGACTGGGGCTTCTCGATGGAGACCGCGCTGCGGATCCAGGTCGAGGCGCTCGCGGACGCGAAGTGAAACGCATGGACCGTCGCAGTTTCCTCCAGGGCTCGCTGGGCGCCGCCATCGCGGCCGCGGCGCCGTCGGCGCTCGCGCAGTCCGCGGCCACGGGCGCGGCGGCCCGCG
>JANINR010000057.1 GCA_024508915.1 Lysobacteraceae bacterium
GCAGGCCGAGCGCGCGCACGATCGACCAGGCGCGGGCCGCCACCGCGACCGCCCCGCGCACGCCGCCGCCGCGGTTCGCGACGGCGCGGCGGAAGGCGGCGAGCGCCTCCCTCACAAGGTCTGGTAGTTGGGGCCCGAGCCGCCTTCCGGCGTCACCCAGGTGATGATCTCGTACGGGTCCTTGATGTCGCAGGTCTTGCAGTGCACGCAATTCGCCGCGTTGATCTGCAGCCGGCGGCCGGTGCTGCCGTCGGGACGGGCCTCGTCGACCATCTCGTAGACGCCCGCCGGGCAGAAGCGCGTGCAGGGATTGCCGTACTCGATCGTGCAGCGGTCGACGCAGACGCTGGTGTCGTGCACGACCAGGTGCACCGGCTGGTCCTCGTCGTGCGCCGTCGCGGCGTAGTACACGCCCTGCAGGCGGTCGCGCGGCGCCAGCGTGCGTTGCACGTAGTCGCGCTCCGGGCGCGCGTGCTCGCCCAGCTTCGCGAGCGAGGACCAGTCGGGCTTGTTGCGCAGGGTCCACGGCGAACGCCCGCCGGTGGCCGTTTCCCATGCCGCGTTGAGCATGCCGAACCACAGGCCGCGCTTGAAACCGGGCTTCACGTTGCGGACGGCGCGCAGTTCACGCATCGCGTCGGAGGCGCGCAGCTTCGCGTCGTAGCCGGCGCTCTCGATCGATGCCGGGGCCGCCTGCGCGGCGGCATGCTGTCCAGCGGCATGCTGTCCGGCGATGTGCTCCGCCGCGAGCATCCCGGAGCGGATCGCCTGGTGCGTGCCCTTGATCTTCGGCACGTTGAGCAGGCCCGCGGCGTCGCCGATGAGCAGCGCGCCGGGCATCTCCACCTTCGGCAGCGACTGGTAGCCGCCGGTGACGATCGCGCGCGCGCCGGCGGACAGGATGCTGCCGCCCTCGAGCAATGCCGCGACCGAAGGATGGTTCTTCCACTGCTGGAACGCTTCCCAGGGCTTGTATTCCGGGTCGCGGTAGTCCAGCCCGCTGACGTATCCCAGCGCGATGCGGTCGCCGTCGAGGTGGTACAGGAAGCTGCCGCCGTAGGTCGCGTTGTCCGCCGGCCAGCCGAAGCTGTGCACGATCTTCCCGGGCGAGGCGCGGCCAGCAGGCACCTGCCACAGTTCCTTGATGCCGATGGAATAACCCTGCGGGTCGCTGTCCGCGTCGAGGCCGAAGCGCTTGACCATCTGCTTGGTGAGGCTGCCGCGCGCGCCCTCCGCGAACACGGTGAGCTTCGCGCGGATGTCGATGCCGGCCGTGAAGCCGGGCTTGTGCGTGCCGTCCTTCGCCACGCCCATGTCGCCGATGCGCACGCCGGCGACGCGGCCGTCCGCGTCGTGGAGCACGCTCGCCGCCGCGAAGCCCGGATAGATCTCGACGCCCAGGGCCTCGGCCTGCGGCGCGAGCCATGCGCACATCGCGCCGAGGCTGACGATGAAGTTGCCGTGGTTGCGCATGCCCGGCGGCACCGGCAGCCTGCGGCCGCCGGTCTTCGTCAGCAGCCAGAATTCGTCTTCCGTCGCGGGCACGCAGACCGGCGGCGGGTTGTCGCGCCAGCCAGGCAGCAGGGCGTCGAGCGGGCCGGGCTCGATCACGGCGCCGGAGAGGATGTGCGCGCCGACCGTGGCGCCCTTCTCGATCACGCAGACGCTGAGCGACGGCGCAAGCTGCTTCAGCCGGATCGCGAACGCCAGGCCGGCCGGACCGGCACCGACCGCGACGACGTCGTATTCCATGACGTCGCGCTCGATCTCGACGGGTCGCTCCGTTTCCCCAGGCTGCTGCATCGCGGTCTCCTCGGCCATGCAGGGATTCTACAAGCCGCCGCCCGCCGCCGCGCTCAGCCGCCGACCGGCACCCCGGTCTTCGCCTGCAACTCGTCCCTGGAGACGCCCGGCGCGAGCTCGACGAGCGCCAGCCCCTGCGGCGTCACGTCGAGGACGGCGAGGTCGGTGATGATGCGGCTCACCACGCCGACGCCCGTCAGCGGCAGCGTGCACTTCGGCAGGATCTTCGGCTCGCCTTGCCGGGTGGTGTGCTCCATCAGCACGACCACGCGCTGCACGCCGGCCACCAGGTCCATCGCGCCGCCCATGCCCTTCACCATCTTGCCGGGCACCATCCAGTTGGCGAGGTCGCCCCGGTCGGTGACTTCCATCGCGCCCAGGATCGCCAGGTCGATGTGGCCGCCGCGGATCATGGCGAACGAATCGTGGCTGCCGAAATAGCTGGCGCCGGGACGCGCGGTGACGGTCTGCTTGCCGGCGTTGATGAGGTCGGCGTCGAGCTCCGCTTCGGTCGGGAACGGGCCGATGCCGAGCAGGCCGTTCTCGCTCTGCAGCCACACGTCCACCCCGTCGGGGATGTGGTTGGCGACCAGCGTCGGCAGGCCGATGCCGAGGTTGACGTACATGCCGTCGGCGAGCTCGCGCGCGGCGCGCTTCGCCATCTCGTCGCGGGACCAGGCCATCAGTTCGCCTCCTGGCGGATGGTGCGCTGCTCGATGCGCTTCTCGGGATGGGCGTTGGGCACGATGCGGTCGACGTAGATGCCGGGCAGGTGCACCTGGTCCGGGTCGATCGCGCCGACGTCGACGATCTCCTCGACCTCGGCCACGCACACCTTGCCGGCCATCGCGCAGGCGGGGTTGAAGTTGCGCGCGGTCTTGCGGAACACGAGGTTGCCGGCCCGGTCCGCCTTCCACGCCTTGACCAGGGAGACGTCGGCGACCAGCGCGGTCTCCATCACGTACATGCGGCCGTTGAACTCGCGCGTCTCCTTGCCGTCGGCGACGACGGTGCCGTAGCCCGTGGCGGTGAAGAAGGCGGGGATGCCCGCACCGCCGGCGCGCAGGCGCTCGGCCAGCGTGCCCTGCGGGTTGAACTCGAGCTCGAGCTCGCCGCCGAGGAACTGGCGCTCGAATTCCTTGTTCTCGCCGACGTAGGACGAAATCATCTTGCGGATCTGGCGCGTCGACAGCAGCTGGCCGAGGCCGAAGCCGTCGACGCCGGCGTTGTTGGAGATCACCGTCAACCCCTTCGCGCCCGAGTCGCGCAGCGCGGCGATCAGCGCCTCCGGGATGCCGCACAAGCCGAAGCCGCCGACCGCGAGGGTCTGGCCGTCGGCCACCAGCCCCTGCAGGGCCGTGGCGGCGTCGGGGTAAACCTTGCCGGACTGCGCCGGGCGTGCCTGCGATGACATGGATGCTCCCTTCGGCGGCCTGGTCGTGCCGTGGAAGCCGCAATTCTAGCGCGGACGCCGCGGGCGGGCCGCGTACTTCCGGGCGATCCGGCGTCAGTCGGCCAGCAGCAACGCGACCAGCCGTTCCGCCAGTGCCTCGGGCGCCTCGGCGACCGTGTCGAGCACGACCTCGGCGGCCTCCGGCGCCTCGTACGGCGAGTCGATGCCGGTGAAGTTGCGCAGCTCGCCGGCGCGCGCCTTCGCGTACAGCCCCTTCGCGTCGCGCGCTTCGGCGACGGCGAGCGGCGTGTCCACGTGCACCTCGAGGAACTCGCCTTCGGCGAACAGCGCGCGCGCCATGCGCCGCTCGGCGCGGAACGGCGAGATGAAGCTGACCAGCACGATCAGCCCGGCGTCCACCATCAGCCTGGCCACCTCGGCCACGCGGCGGATGTTCTCCACGCGGTCGGCGTCGGTGAAGCCCAGGTCCTTGTTCAGCCCGTGGCGGATGTTGTCGCCGTCGAGCACGTAGGTGTGGCGCCCGAGCGCGGTCAGCCGCTTCTCGACCAGGTTGGCGATGGTCGACTTGCCCGCGCCCGACAGCCCGGTGAACCACAGGCAGCGCGGCCGCTGGTGCTTGATGCGCGCGCGCGCCGCCTTGTCCACGTCCAGGTGCTGCCAGTGGATGTTGCCGGCGCGGCGCAGCGCGAAATCGATCGTGCCGGCGCCGACGGTGGCGTTGTCGTGCCGGTCGACGAGGATGAACGCGCCCAGCGCGCGGCTGTCGGCGTAGGCCTCGAACGGCACCGCCTGGTCGAGGTACAGGTTGCAGTAGCCGACTTCGTTGAGCGCCAGCGACTTGGCGGCGAGCTGTTCCTGCGTGTCGACGTCGACGCGGTGCTTGATCTCCGTGACCTGTGCGCCGACGGTGCGCGTGCCGATGCGCAGCCAGTACGGCCGGCCGGGCAGCAGCGGGCGGTCGCCCATCCACAGCACGTGCGCGGCGAACTGGTCGGCGATTTCCGGCGGCCGCGCCGCGGCGGCGATGACGTCGCCGCGGCTGGCGTCGATCTCGTCGGCCAGCGTCACGACGACCGCCTGCCCGGCGCCGGCCTGCGCCAGGTCGCCGTCGGCGGTCACGATCCGCGCGATGCGCGAGCGCTGTCCCGAGGGCAGGACCGCGACCGCATCGCCCGGCGCCACCGTGCCGCTGGCGATCGTGCCCGCGAAGCCGCGGAAATCCTGGTCCGGCCGGCACACCCACTGCACCGGCAGCCGGAAGCCGATGTCCGCCGCGGCGCGGTCCACGCGCACGGTTTCCAGGTGCTGCAGCAGCGACGGCCCGTCGTACCACGGCATCCGCGGCGACGCTTCGAGCAGGTTGTCGCCGCGCAGCGCCGACAGCGGGATGCAGGCGACGTCGGCGATCCCTAGGGACGCCGCCAGCGCGCGGTACTCGGCGGCGATGCGCTCGAACAGCGCCCGGTCGAAACCCGCAAGGTCCATCTTGTTCACCGCCAGCACCACGTGGCGGATGCCCAGGAGCGAAACGATGTAGGTGTGGCGCCGCGTCTGCGGCAGCAGGCCCTTGCGCGCGTCCACGAGCACCACCGCCAGATCCGCCGTGGACGCGCCCGTGGCCATGTTGCGCGTGTACTGCTCGTGCCCCGGGCAGTCGGCGACGATGAACTTGCGCTTGTCCGTGTCGAAGAAGCGGTAGGCGACGTCGATGGTGATGCCCTGCTCGCGCTCGGCGGCCAGGCCGTCCACCAACAGCGCGAAGTCGATGTCCTCACCCTGGGTGCCGTGGCGGCGGCTGTCGCGCTCCAGCGCGGACACCTGGTCGTCCAGCAGGCGCTTGCTGTCGTGCAGCAGCCGCCCGATCAGCGTGCTCTTGCCGTCGTCGACGCTGCCGCAGGTGATGAAGCGCAGCAGGTCCTTCGCCTCGTGGCGGCGCAGGTAGTCGTCCACGACGCCCATCAGAAGTAGCCCTCCTGCTTCTTCTTCTCCATCGAGGCGGCGGGGTCGTGGTCGATCACGCGGCCCTGGCGTTCGGACGTGGTCGCCACCAGCATCTCGGCGATCACCTTCTCCAGCGTGTCGGCCTCGGATTCGATCGCTCCGGTCAGCGGATAGCAGCCCAGGGTGCGGAAGCGCACGCGGCGCATGGCCGGCGTTTCCCCCGGCCGCAACGGCAGGCGCTCGTCGTCCACCATGATCAGCGCGCCGTCGCGCTCGACCACCGGCCGCTCGCGCGCGAGGTACAGCGAAGGCACGGGGATCTTCTCGCGGTGGATGTAGAGCCACACGTCCAGCTCGGTCCAGTTCGAGATCGGGAACACGCGCACCGACTCGCCCTTGTGGATGCGCGTGTTGTACAGGTCCCACAGCTCGGGACGCTGGTGTTTCGGATCCCAGCGGTGCTGCGCGTTGCGGAACGAGAAGATGCGCTCCTTCGCGCGCGACTTCTCCTCGTCGCGGCGCGCGCCGCCGATGGCCGCGTCGAAGCCCCAGTGGTCCAGCGCCTGCTTCAGCGCCTGGGTCTTCATGATGTCCGTGTGCACGGTCGCGCCGTGCGTGAACGGGCCCACCTTCTGCGCCAGCCCCTCCGGATTGGTCCAGGTGCGCAGCTCGATGCCCGTCTCGGCCGCGCGCCGGTCGCGGAACGCGATCATCTCCCGGAACTTCCAGGTCGTGTCCACGTGCAGCAGCGGGATCGGCGGGCGCGCCGGATGGAAGGCCTTCAGCAGCAGGTGCAGCAGCACCGAGCTGTCCTTGCCCACCGAGTACAGCATCACCGGGTTGCCGAAACCGGCCGCGACCTCGCGCAGGATGTGGATGCTCTCGGCCTCGAGGCGGTCGAGGTGGCTTGCGGCGGCGGACAGGCTCATTCCGTGGAATCCGCGCTCGGCGGGGGCTCGCGGCCGATTGTACGGGTTGCGACCGCTCACGGGTCCTGGACGCCCGCGCCGCGAGCATCGTCCGGGCGCGGCCCCGGCCTGCGTTCCTTCTCATACCCCCCGCCTCACGGTGACGCCCATGGGCCTCCACGACAGCATCCTCGACACCATCGGCGGCACGCCCGTGGTCCGCCTCCACCGCGTGGCACCGTCGCGCGTCGCGCTCTACGCCAAGGTCGAATCGTTCAATCCCGGCGGATCGGTCAAGGACCGCCTCGCCCTGGCGATCGTGCTGGACGCCGAACGTCGCGGCACGCTCAGGCCCGGGCAGACGATCGTCGAGGCGACGTCGGGCAACACCGGCATCGCGCTGGCGATGGTCGCGGCCGCGCGCGGCTATCCGTTCGTGGCGGTGATGGCCGAGACGTTCTCGATCGAGCGCCGCAAGCTGATGCGCGCCTACGGGGCGAAGGTCATCCTGACGCCCGCCGCCGAGCGCGGCAGCGGCATGGTGCGCGTCGCAAAGGAACTGGCCGAGCGCCACGGCTGGTTCCTCGCCCGGCAGTTCGAGAACGAGGCCAACCCCGCCTGGCACCGCAACACCACCGGCCCGGAGATCCTGCGCGACTTCGCCGGCCGCCGCCTCGACTACTTCATCAGCGGCTGGGGCACCGGCGGCACGATCACGGGCGCCGGCGAGGTGCTGAAGCTGGCGCGCCCGGGCCTGGCCGTGGTCGCCGCGGAACCCGCGGTGGCCTCCCTGCTCGACGGCCGGGAGTGGCAGCCGCACCGAATCCAGGGCTGGACCCCGGATTTCGTGCCGCCGGTGCTGTCGCGGGAGGTCGTGGACCGCATCGTGACCGTGGAAGACGTCGCGGCGCGCGACATGGCCCGGCGCCTCGCCCGGGAGGAGGGCCTGCTGGTGGGCATCTCCGCGGGCGCCACCGTCGCCGCTGCGCTGCAGGTCGCCGAAGACGCGCCGGACGGCTCGGTCCTGCTGGCGATGTTGCCGGACACGGGCGAGCGCTACCTCTCCACCTTCCTGTTCGAGGGCATCGAGGAAGGCTCGGACGACGCCTGGCTGGCCTCGCTGGGCTAGCGCCGCCGTGCGTGCGCGCCCCGCGCCGGCGGTTTGGGCCGGTCGGGGCGAGCAGGTAGAATCGGGGCCTGTCGAATGCTCCGCGCCCGCTTCGCCGCCCCTGCGGCCGCCCGGGCCCCTGCCCCCACAGGACTCCCTGAACGATGAAGATCCTCGTCGGTTACAAGCGTGTCGTGGACTACAACGTCCGCATCCAGGTCAAGCCCGACGGCTCGGGCGTGGTCACGGACGGCGTGAAGCTCTCCGCCAACCCCTTCGACGAGATCGCACTGGAAGAGGCCCTGCGCCTGCGCGACAAGGGCATCGCCACCGAGGTCGTGGTCGCCACGATCGCACCGGCCGATGCCCAGGCGCACCTGCGCAACGGGCTGGCGATGGGCGCCAACCGCGCCATCCACGTCGTCGCCGACCAGCCGGTGCAGCCGCTGGCCGCGGCGCGCACGCTGCTCAAGCTCGTCGAGAAGGAACAGCCCGACCTCGTGATCCTCGGCAAGCAGGCGATCGACGACGACGCCAACCAGACCGGGCAGATGCTCGCGACGCTGTGGGGCCGCCCGCAGGCGACGTTCGCCTCGAAGCTCGAGGTGGCCGGCGGCAAGGCGACCGTGGTGCGCGAAGTCGATGCCGGCCTCGAGACGCTCGAAGTCGAACTGCCCGCCGTCGTCACCACCGACCTGCGCCTCAACGAGCCGCGCTTCATCAAGCTGCCGGACATCATGAAGGCCAAGTCCAAGCCGCTGGAGACGATCGCGTTCGCCGACCTCGGCGTCGACGCGGGCGGCGGGCTCGACACCACGCACTACGCGCCGCCTGCGAAGCGCAGCCGCGGCGTGATGGTGAAGGATGCGGCCGAACTGGTCGCGATGCTGAAGCAGAAGGGGTTGCTGTGATGGGTAGCAAGGTCCTCGTCGTCGCCGAACACCTGGACGGCAGGCTCAACGCCGCCACCGCGCGCTGCGTGTCCGCCGCGCAGGCGTTGTCGCCGGATGCCGTCGACATCGTCGTGCTGGCCGCCGATCCTGCCGCCGTCGCCGCGGAAGCGGCGAAGGTCGCGGGCGTTTCGAAGGTGCTGGCCGTCGCGAACCCCGCCAACGCGCACGCGATCGCGCAGGTGCTCGCGCCGCAGGTGGCGAAGCTCGCGGCCGGGTACACGCACGTGTTCGGCCCGTCGACGACCTTCGGCAAGGACCTGATGCCGTGCATCGCCGCGCTGCTCGGCGTCGCGCAGGTGTCCGACGTGATGGCGGTCGAAGGCGAACGCACGTTCAAGCGCCCGATCTATGCGGGCAACGCCATCGTCACCGTGCAGGCGCCGGAAGGCCAGGCGGTCGTCGCGACGATCCGCACGGCCTCGTGGCCCGAAGCCGCGCGCGGCGGCAACGCGCCGGTGGAGGCCGCGGCCGTGGATGCCGCGCTCCCGGCGCATACGCGGTACGCCGGGCTCGCCGCCGGCAAGTCCGACCGCCCCGACCTGCAGAGCGCGAAGCGCGTGGTGTCCGGTGGCCGCGGCGTGGGCTCGAAGGAGAACTTCGACATCATCTACAAGTTCGCCGACCGGCTCGGCGCGGCGGTCGGCGCCTCGCGTGCCGCGGTCGACGCCGGCTACGTGCCGAACGAGCTGCAGGTCGGCCAGACCGGCAAGATCATCGCGCCCGAGCTCTACGTCGCCGTCGGCATCAGCGGCGCGATCCAGCACCTCACCGGCATCAAGGACGCCGGCACGATCGTGGCGATCAACAAGGACGGCGACGCGCCGATCTTCGAGGTCGCGGACATCGGGCTGGTCGGCGACCTGTTCCAGGTGCTGCCCGAGCTCGAGAAAGCGCTGGGCGGCTGACGCCATGCCGACGTTCCGGCACCGCGCGCTGCTGCTCGCCGCCTCCGCGACGCTGCTGGCGGCCGGCTGCCGCGAACGGCAGGTGCCCGCCGCGCCCGCGGTGCCTCCGACGTCCGATGCACGACCCGCACCGGCGGTCGGCGCCGCGCCGCTGCCCGCCGCGGAACTGCGCGCCGCGCGCGCCGATCCTTCGCTCTGCTCGCTGGATCGAATCGACGAGGCCTACGCCCAGGGGACGCTCGCGGTCGACCGCGGCCGGGCGGTGCGCCTGCGCGGCTGGTTCGGCACCAGGGCGCACCAGCCCGCCGGCGAATTCCGCCTGGTGCTCGCCGGCACCACGTCCGCGTGGGCGCTGCCGGCGCACACCGGCGAACCGCGGCCCGATACCGCCGAATACTTCCAGGCGCCGGCGATGGGCACGGCCGGCTTCGACTTCGAAGCCGACCTGTCCGCAGTGCCGGCCGGCACTGCGTACCGCATCGTCCTGCTGGCGCCCGAGGGCGACGCTTCGGTCGCCTGCGACACGGGCCGGGGGCTGCGCCTGCAATGAGCGCCTGCATCGCCGTCGTCGTGCCGTGCCACCGCGTCCGCGCGCACGTCGCGGGCGTCCTCGCCGCCATCGGCCCGGAAGTCGAGACGATCTACTGCGTCGACGACGCCTGCCCCGACGCCAGCGGCGACTACATCGAATCGCTCGGCGACCCGCGCGTGCGCGTGCTGCGGCACGCGACCAACCAGGGCGTCGGCGGCGCGGTGATCACCGGCTATCGCCAGGCCATCGCCGACGGCGCGGACGTCATCGTCAAGCTCGACGGCGACGGGCAGATGGATCCTGCGCTGCTGCCCGGCTTCGTCGCCCCGGTGCTCGCCGGCGAGTGCGACTACGCCAAGGGCAACCGTTTCTGGGACCTGGAGCAGATCGGCGAGATGCCGCTGGTCCGCCGCATCGGCAACCTGTGCCTGAGCTTCCTCTCCAAGGCGTCCACCGGTTACTGGGACGTGTTCGACCCGACCAACGGCTACACCGCGATCCACGCGCGCGTCGCCGCGCACCTGCCGTTCGACCGCGTCAGCAAGCGCTATTTCTTCGAATCGGACTTGCTGTTCCGGCTCAACACGATCCGCGCCGTGGTCGCCGACGTGCCGATGGACGCGCGCTACCGCGACGAGGTCAGCGGCCTCAGCGTGACCCGCGCCGCCGGCGAATTCCTGTTCCGGCACGCGCGCAACTTCTGCAAGCGCATCGCCTACAACTATTTCCTGCGCGACCTGTCGCTCGCCTCGCTGGAGCTGGTCGCCGCCGCGGGACTGCTTGCGTTCGCGCTGTGCTTCGGCGGCTGGCACTGGCTGCACTCGATCCGCTACCACGCCACCGCGCCGGTGGGCACGATCATGGTGGCCACGGTGGCGGTGGTGTCGGGGCTGCAGTTCCTGCTCGCCTTCCTCGGCTCCGACATCGCCTCCGTCCCGCGCCGGCCGCTGGGCCCGGCGCTGGCCGCACGCGCTTCCCATGCCCCGGGGCGCGCACAAGGAGACTCGCGTGACGCATGACCTCGATGCCAGGAACGTGGCGATGATCGTCGCCACCATCGCCCTGCTCGGCTTCGGCCAGGTGCTGTTCAAGTACGCCGCCACGACCCTGCAGCCGGGCGACCTGCGCAGCTGGCTGTCGCTGCCGCTCGCCGCTGCGCTGCTGGTCTACGGGGCGGCCACGATCGCGTGGTTGCTCGTGCTCGCGCGCGTGCCGCTCTCGACCGCGTTCCCGTTCTACGGCCTGGCGTTCCTGTTCGTGCCGATCCTGTCGGCGTGGCTGCTCGGCGAACGGCTGCGCTGGTCGACCCTGGTCGGCGGGCTGATCATCATCGCCGGCATCCTCGTCAGCTCGCGCCAGCGATGACGCCCGCGCGCTGCGAAGCCTGCGACGCGCCGCTCCGCGCCGGCCTCGCCCCCTGGCACCGCCGGTGCCCGTCCTGCGGCCTGGAGTCGAGCACGCTCACGCCCGCCATCGGCGAAGGCGGCGCCGCGGCCCGCATCGACGAGGACGCGCGCGAGACGGCCCTGCAGCCGATCCGCGACCACAACTTCGACCTGCTCCTGCGCTGGCTCCTCGGCGTTCTGCCGGCGGCCGCAGGCGCCGCGCCGCCGCGACGCCTGCTCGACGTGGGCTGCGCTCACGGCTGGTTCGCCGCCAAGGCCGCGGCGGCGGGATTCGACGTCCTGGGCATCGAACCCGATGCGGCCATCGCCGCCCGGGCCGAAGCGCGCGGCGTGCGCGTGCGCGCCGGCTATTTCCCCGATGCGCTCGAAGCCGGGGAGTCGTTCGACGCGATCGTGTTCAACGACGTCCTGGAGCACGTGCCCGGCGTGGTCGACGCGATGCGGGCCTGCCGCGACCGGCTCGGCGACGGCGGCCTGCTGGTGGTGAACGCGCCCGACCGCCGCGGTCCCTTCTACCGCACGGCCGCGCTGCTCTGGCGCGCCGGCGTGCGCGGGCCGTTCGAGCGGATGTGGCAGAAGGACATGCCGTCGCCGCACCTCTACTACTTCGACGACGCGTCCATGGCGCAGGCCGCCGCGGCCGCCGGCCTGCGCGTGCGCGCCACGCGCCGGCTGCCCGCGCTTGCGCTGCGCGGCCTGTACGCGCGGATCCGCTTCGACCGCAGCCTGTCGGCGCCGGCCGCGCTGCTGCTCTACGCGGGATCGCTGGCGCTGCTGCCCGTGCTCCGGCTCCTGCCTTCCGACATCAGCGTCTGGTTCCTGGAGCCGGGCCGCAGCAACAGCCACACGCCAAGCACGGTCGACAGGCAGGCGACCGGGTAGAGGTAGCGGAAGTCGCAGGCGATCGTCGTCGGCACGAACGAACCGAGGTACAAGCCCGCCGCGAGCGCGCCCGCGCGAAGCACGACGGCGTCGGGCCCGCGCCGCCGGAGCGCGGCGATCGCCGCCAGCAGCAGCATGCCGGCATAGAACCAGTGGCGGAACACCGGCGTGGGCTCCAGCGCCGTCGCCGTGCGCCCGATGAACCGGTCGCGCGGATCCATCTCTTCGCGCAGGCCGAGCGGTTCCTGGTATTCCGGGATGATCGCGGTGCCCCAGTACGCGGGAACGCAGCCCGCGATGCCGTCGAAGCCCAGCAGCGCGCGCAGCGCCGCGACCCGGTGGCTGGCGTAGGCGACCGGATCGTGGCGGATGCCGGCCCACCAGGCCTCGCGCAGGCTGGCGTCCCCCAGGCCACTGAAATACTTGCGCGCGAACGCGTCGCGCCACACGAAGTCGATGCGCTCCGGGCTGTACAGGTATTGCACCTGCTGCCGCGTCGCGGCATCCGCGCCGCTCCACGCCGAAGGATCCCCTGGCCGCGCGTACGCCATCATGCCGGCGATGTCGTAGGCGCGGATGGTGCTGAAGCCCACCGCCATCGGGCTCTTCGGCAGGGGCGAGATGGTCGCGTCGGACAGCCGGCCCAGGGCGAAGGTCGATGCCGCGGACACCGCCAGGACCGCTGCGACCACTGCCACGCGCCCGCCGCGCCGCGTTCCCGCGAGAGGCTCCGCGCGCGCCAGCAGCCACGCCGCCGCCATCGCCAGCGGCACCGACAGCAGCAGGCCCTGCTGCCGCAGCAGCG
Organism: Lysobacteraceae bacterium; assembly: GCA_024508915.1. Classification (GTDB taxonomy): domain Bacteria; phylum Pseudomonadota; class Gammaproteobacteria; order Xanthomonadales; family Xanthomonadaceae; genus Cognatiluteimonas. The sequence continues at coordinate 12,658 of JANINR010000057.1, forward strand.
CCATCGGCGCGATCGCGAGCAGCGCCACCGCGACCGCCCGGCGCCGCCTGCGCGCATCGCCGGTCGAGGCGACGAGCAGCGCCGTGAGCGCCACCATCGCGCAGCTCGCGAGCATCACGTCCTTCCACAGGATGCCCGCGTAGAACGCGAACAGCGGGTTCAGCACCAGCAGCAGCGCGAGCGCGCGGCGCCAGGGCGACGGGGAACCCGCCGCCACCGTGAGCAATACCGCGAAACAGCCGTAGATGGCGAGCGTGTCCAACGCGACGAACAGGCTGGCGCCGAGCGCGCCGCCGCCGAGCCAGCGCAACGCCGCCGCGAAGAACGTGGGGCCCCAGCCGATCGCATGGCCGACGAGACCTTCGTAGAGCGCGACCCCGGAGTCCACCGACATCTGTCCCGGCGCGTGGAGGGCCGCGATCAGCGCCGCGAACAGCGCCATGCCGAAGAACACCGCCGTGCGCCACCAACGCATGTCAGGCACGCCCCCGCAACACGCGCCGCAATGCGCGCAGGACGCGCGCGGCGAAGCCGGCCAGGCGCGGATGCCGCGCCGCCGCCGCTTCCAGCCAGCCGTAGCGCGCACGGTAACGCGCCAGTTCTTCGGCCAGCGCGAACCGGTGCTCGAACAGGACCTCGGCGTTGCGCGCGTAGAAGTCGATGTTGTCGCGGAAGATGCCCGCGTAGGTGGCGACCACCACCGCACGGTCGCGCGCGAAACCGGAGGTGCGCGACTCGGCCTGCACGCGGTAGTGGAACAGCGCCTCGTCGAGCTGGAGCACGCGGCAGCCGGCGTTCACCAGCCGCACCCAGAAGTCGTAGTCCTCGACCCCGTGCCGCAGGTGCTCGCCGAAGCCGCCGACGCGCGCCCAGTCGGCCTTGCGGAACACGGCGCTGACGAAGATCACGTTGTCGATCACCAGCTCTCGCAGCGTGTAGTCCGGCAGCTGCCAGGGCCCTTCGGCCGCGCCGAAGCGCGTCGCGCGGCAATACACCACGCCCAGCCCCGGATCCGCGGCGAAGGCGGCCATCGCCTTCTCCACGTAGGTCGGATCGATGCGGTCGTCGGCGTCCAGCGGCAGGATGAACTCCCCCGTCGCTTCGCGGATCGCCGCATTGCGCGCCGCCGACGGCCCGGCGTTGGCCTGGCGCAGCACGCGCGTGCGCGGCCATGCGGCCTCGTCGAGCAACCGGCGCGTCGCAGCATCGGTCGAGCCGTCGTCGACGACGACGACCTCGACGTCCGGCCAGGTCTGCGCGAGCGCGGACTGGACGGCCTCGTCGATGAACTGCCCCGCGTTGAAGCAGGGGATGACGATCGAAACCCTGCTCACGACAGCCGGAAGAAACGGTTCATCGCGTGCTCTCGCTGGTTCCGAATGCCTTGCGCACGGCCTTGCGCACCGTCATGCCGATCCCGACCTCGCGCACCGAGCGCGCGACGCGATCCAGGATGCCCATGCCCGCCACCGCAACGGCAACGTCCCCGCTGCCGCCGGCCTCGAGCGGCTCGACAGGCGCGCCGGTGGCCGATGCGGCGGCCAGGATCGCTGCGTCGCCGGACTCGAACGGCCGCGGGATCAGCGTCCAGAGCGCCGGCTCGCGATACGCCACGCGCGCCTGCCTGCCGATCGGCCGGCCGTCGGCGTAGGTGGCGTAGCTCCAGGGCGTGCGGCCCAGCGTCTCCTGGCCGTGCGCGGCCAGCAGCCGCCTGTACTCGCCGTACAACCCCTCGAACGTCGCGCGGTTGTCGTCGGTGAGCCACCAGCCGATCGCCTTGTCGATCGTCCCGGAGTCCAGGCCGGAGAAATGGATGAAGCGCAGCGGGTCGCCGTTCGCGCTGTACCCGCCGCCGGGCGCGGGGCGCAGGTCGCTGCCCAGCAGCGACCAGGTCGCGAAGTCGTAGCCGTGGTGCTTGAGGATGTGCACGTCGAAGAACGACGGCGCCAGGTCGATCCACTTCTGGTCGGTGAAGATGCCGCGGCTCTTGTCGTCGTAGCAGTAAAGGAACAGGCGGTCGGCCCACCACTGCAGGAACGCCGCGGCGTTCGGCGCGCGCGAGACGGCGAGGAAGCCGAGGTTGTAGCTGCCGTGCGCGAGCGAGCTGATCTCCATGTCGATGTTGCCCGGCCGCAGCAGGTGCGGGCACAGCACGATGGACTCGCGGTCCAGCAGCGCCTCGAGTTCCGACAGGTCGCTGTACACGAGCACGTCGGGGTCGAGGTAGACGAACTTGTCCGCGTCCCCGTGCGTCTCCACGAGGTGCTGCATGAAGCGCGGCTTCACCGCGGTCGACGCTTCCACGATCGAATGCCGGAACATGAACGCGTCGAAATTGTCCCAGCCGGCATCCTTCGCGAGCACGACCTCGTCGAAGTGCGGGAAGGCGGCGGCGGCAGGGTGCACCTCGCGCTCGACCAGGCACAGCACGAAGCGCGCCCCCGGGCAGTGGCGCTTGACCGATTCGGCGAGCGCCATCGCCTTGGGCAGGTAGTTGGCGCAGATGGAAGTGAAGAAGATCATCGATGTCGTCCGCGAAACCCCGTGAATGTCTTGTCGGCGAAGGCCTTGAGCGCGCGCAGCGGCCGGGTCAGGCGCCACGACATCGACCCCAGCATCGCGGCGAGCTCGTCCTCGCGCGCCGCCAGCACCCGCCGGGATTCGGCGAGCGCCTGCCCTGCTTCGTCGAGCGCGTGCCGGCTCGCGTCCAGCTCATGTTCGTAGCGCTCGGCGCGCGCCTCCCAGTCCGCCACCGCCTGTTCCGACCAGCGCACCTGCGCGATGAGGTCCGAGCGCACGCCCGCGAGCTCGGCCTGCAGCGCGTCGCGCTCGGCGTAGCGCTCGGCCTGCAGCCGGTCCCGCTCGGCGAAACGCTCGGCCAGCAGCCTCTCCCGCTCGGCGACGGCCGCTTCCGACCACGCGATCTGCGCGATCAGTTCCGAGCGCATGCGCGCGTTCTCGGCCTCGAGGTCGTCGCGCAACGCGCGCGCCTTGCGCTCGACGTCCATCGCCATCGCGGCCAGCGCGTCGAGCGAGCCGCCGGACCGCTGCCAGATGGCGTCGAGCGCGGCGCCGGCATCGGCGATCGCCTCCCACCCGCCGCCGCCGGCGGCGATCGCGTCGAGCGCGGCCTGCGCCTGCGCGACCGGCGCCGCGAACAGATGGGTGGCCGCCTCGCCGCGGCCGCGCTGGTGGCGCTGGCCGGCGTCGGCGAACGCGCGCAAGGCCTCGTCCGCGACGGAGGGCAGCTCCACGCCCAGCCGCCCGAGCGCCGCGCGCAGGCTCCCGGCAGGATCGGCAAGCAGGCCGGCATAGGAAATCGCGGTGCGCGGGATGCCGCGCGTCGCCGCTTCCGCGTCGCAGACGTGGCGCAGCCACAGCAGCTCGCCCAGCGGCGGCGCCCAGCGGTTGCGCGCCTCGATCGATGCGGCCACCTCGGCCGGATCGCGGGCGACGAACAGCGCCACCGCGCGGATGCCGCGGGCGCGCAACGCCTCGAGCCAGGCCGGCAGCAACCGGCACATCCGCGGATCCTTCAGCGCGAACAGCGGCGCGGTGCCGAAGTCGGCCGCGAGCAGCGCATCGATCTCGGCGACCGCTTCGCGCGCGGCGGCGCCTTCCGCCCAGCCCGCCGGCAGGGGGCGGGCATCGGCCCAGCCCGAGCCCAGCGCGGCCAGCAGCCGCTCGTCGATGGCGACGGCGCGCTCGTGCTCGAAATAGCCCTTCGGATTGTCTTCGCCGGGCGGCAGCAGTTCGCTGCCCAGGGCGACGCCGCACAGCTCCAGCGCGCCGGCCGTTGCCGACGTTCCGCTGCGGTGCATGCCGACGACGAGGATGGCCGTCTGCATCAGGCGACCCCCGCGACCAGCACTTCCGGCCTGACGTCGAGGTCGACGAACCCGGTGGCGAGGCGCTGCGGCTGCTGCATCACCCGGAACATCGCCACGTCGATGCGACGGTCGGCGTAGTCCTCTCCGGACTCGCCGCGCGCGAGCACGCCGGCATTGCCGAAGTAAACGCCGGGCGCCAGCAGGCAGCGGAAGCGGAAGCGCACCTCGAGCGAGGCCCCGCGCTCGACCGCGGGGATCGCGTCCTCGCGCGTCGATGTCGCCGCGCCGGCGATCTCCACGCCGGCGATCGAGCGGATCATCATGCCGCAGCGCACCCCCGCCAGCGTGCGCGCGAAGTCGACCGTGTACGCGTACACGTATTCGTCGCCGGCGACGATCACGTTGACGCGCTCCCCCCCGGGCGTCTCGATGCGGACGTCGCCGATGCGCGCGCCGCGCGATTCGTAGGCGATGGTGCTGGAGGGGACCATGCCGTCGTCCCAGTACGCGCGCGACGCGCCTCCGGTCTTCGGCACCGCGACGCCCGGCGGGGCGCCGGCCTGGGCGACCGACGGCGCCTCGTCCACGTCGAGCCCGCCCGCGCCCTCCGCTCGGATCTGCTCGCGCACTTCGCCCACGCGTTCGGGCGGGGCGTAGAGCAGCTTCTGGTAGCGCGACACGATGTTGCGCGGCGTGCCCTGGGCCAGCAGCTCGCCATGGTCGAGCAGGACCGCGCGGTCGCACAGGTCCACGACCGTGCCGGCCGAATGCGAGACGAACAGCACCGTCGCGCCGCCGTCGCGGATCTGGTCGATCCGGGCGAAGCACTTGCGCTGGAACGCCTCGTCGCCGACGGCGAGCGCCTCGTCCACCACGAGGATGTCGGGCTCCACGTTGCTCGCCACCGCGAAGGCGAGGCGCACGTACATGCCGCTGGAGTAGGTCTTGACCGGCTGGTCCATGAACTCGCCGATGTCCGCGAACGCCGCGATGCCGTCGAAGCGCGCATCGAGTTCGGCGCGCCCGAGGCCGAGCACGGCGCCGTACATGTAGACGTTCTCGCGACCCGTGAACTCGGGGTTGAAGCCCGCGCCGAGCTCCAGCAGCGCCGCGATGCGCCCCGCGACCGCCACCTCGCCGGTGGTCGGCGCCAGCGTGCCGCAGATCAGCTGCAGCAGCGTGGACTTGCCGGATCCGTTGCGCCCGACGATGCCGACGGTCTCGCCGCGGCGGATGTCGAGGTCCAGCGGCTGCAGGGCGTGGAAGTCGCGGTGCCAGCGCCCGTCGCGCCGCGGATCGAGCAATTGCAGCAGCCGGTGGTGCGGCTGCCGGTAGACCGGGAACACCTTCGACACGCCGCGGATGCGGATGGCGGCGTCAGAGGACATCCGCGAATCCCTTCCGCGTCGCGTTGAACCACGCCCAGCCGCCGGCGAACACGACGAGCGCCGCGAGCAGGTACAGCGCGAGCCCCGCCCAGTCCGGCATCGCGCCCCACAGCATCACGTTGCGCGCCTGGTCGATGATGAAGCTGAGCGGGTTGGCCTCGAACACCCAGCGATAGGCCTCCGGCACGCTCTCCAGCGGCATCATCGCCGACGACAGGAACAGCAGGGCCATGCTCAGCACGCCGGTCACCTGGCGGACGTCGCGGAAATACACCGACAGCGCGGCCAGGAACCACGACACGCCGAGCGCCAGCACCACCAGCGGGAACATCACCACCGGCAGCAGCACCACGCTCCAGGTGAACTCGCCGTCCATGAGCAGGCGCAGCACGATGAACACGACGGTGTTCATCGCCACGTGGAAGAGCGCCGACATCACCATCGGCCACGGCAGTATCTCGAGCGGGAAGATCACCCGCTTCACGAAATTGGGATTGCCCACCACCAGTTCCGGCGCGCGGTTCAGGCACTCGGCGAAGAAGCCGTGCACGATCAGGCCCGCGAACAGCACGATCGAATAGTGCGTGCTGCCGCTCTCGACCTGTGGCCAGCGCCCGCCCATCACCGTGCCGAAGGCGAACGTGTAGATGCCGAGCAGCAGGAACGGGCTGATGAGCGACCACAGCAGGCCGAAGCTCGCGCCCCGGTAGCGCCCCAGCACGTCGCGCCTGGCGAGTTCCCAGGCCAGCGAACGGTGCCGCCCGAGCACCGAGAGGGGCCCGCCGGGTCGGGTGCCGATCAATGCCTTATCCCGCCAGCGCCTGCAGGACGTCGTCGCGCAGGTCCGCCACGTCCTCCACGCCCACGCTCAGGCGCACGAGGTTGTCGGTCACGCCGAGCTGCGCGCGGCGCTCGGCCGGCACGGAGGCGTGCGTCATCACCGCCGGGTGGTTGGCCAGGCTCTCGACGCCGCCCAGGCTTTCGGCGCAGGCGAACAGCTGCAGGCGCTCCATGAACGCCTTGGCGGCATCGAAGCCGCCCTCCAGCCAGACGCTGACCATGCCGCCGTAGCCCTGCATCTGCCGGCTCGCGAGCGCATGCTGCGGATGCGAGGCGAGGCCCGGGTACGCGACGCGCTCGACCTTCGGGTGGCCTTCGAGCACCTGCGCCAGCGCCATCGCGTTGTCGCAGTGCGCGCGCATGCGCAGGTGCAGCGTCTTCAGGCCGCGCAGGCCGAGGAAGCTGTCGAACGGGCCCTGGATGCCGCCGACCGCGTTCTGCAGGAACGCCATGCGCTCGGCCAGGTCCGCGTCGTCGCCGACCACCGCCATGCCGCCGACGATGTCGGAGTGGCCGTTGAGGTACTTGGTCGCCGAATGCATCACCATGTGCGCACCGAGTTCCAGCGGGCGCTGCACCATCGGGCTGCAGAACGTGTTGTCGACCACCACCAGCAGGCCGCGCTTGCGCGCGCGCTCCGCGACCGCGGCGATGTCGACGAGCTTGAGCGTCGGATTGGTCGGCGTCTCGAGCCAGACCATGCGCGTTTCGGGGCGGATCGCCGCGTCCAGCGACGCCGGGTCGGCGAGGTCGACGAAACTGAAGTCGAGGCCGGCGCTGCGCCGGCGCACGCGCTCGAACAGCCGGTAGGTGCCGCCGTACACGTCGTCGGCGCAGACCACGTGGCTGCCGGTGTCGAGCAGCTCGAGGATGGTCGAGGTCGCGGCGAGCCCGGACGCGAAGGCGAAGCCGCGGCTGCCGCCTTCGAGGTCGGCGACGCAGCGTTCCCAGGCGAACCGGGTCGGGTTGTGGCTGCGCGAATACTCGTAGCCCTGGTGCACGCCCGGGCTGGACTGCACGTAGGTCGAGGTCGCGTAGATCGGCGTCATCACCGCGCCGGTCGACGGGTCGGGCGACTGGCCGGCATGGATGGCACGGGTACCGAGGCGATGGGCCATGGGGATCCTGCAGCGTTCGTGACCGCCCATGATACCAACCGGGGGCGGAACCCCTGTGGCGCTTCAGCCCCGCAGCAGGCGCACGCCGCGCCAGGGTCGCTCCAGGCACCACCACGACGCGCCCGCTGCCGCCAGCGCCGTCGCCAGCACCGCCCAGCCGGCCGCCGCCCCGCGCGCGGCCAGGTGGCGGGTCGCGAAATCGAGGATCGGCATGTGCCACAGGTAGGCACTGAAGCTGACGACGCCGACCAGGCGCAGCGCCGGGTGCGCGAACGGCCGCCGCAGCCAGGCGGGTCCGTGCAGGATCGCCAGCAGCAGCACGGACCACAGGACGCCGAAGAACAGGAACCACTGGTGCCCCAGGTCCGGGCGCACCGCGGTCCCGGTCAGGCGCGCCCACGCGACCGGCAGCGTGGCGGCGAATGCCACCAGTGCGAGTACGCCGGCCCAGCCCCAGGCACGCGGGTGGCGTCCGGGCGCGAGGGCGATGTCGAGCCGCGCGGCGAACGCGCCGCAAAGGAACACGGGCAGGTAGTGCGCGAGATGGATGTCGTTGACCGGGGTCTGCGACGGCGGCCATGCGACGAGCACCGCGGCCATCAGCACCGCCGCCGAGATCGCCTCGACGACCGCCGAAGCGCGCCTGCGAAGCCAGGCCATCGCCACCACCAGCAGCGGCAGCCAGAGGTAGAAGGTGAACTCGACCGGGATGCTCCAGAGCACGCTCTGCCCTTCCCGCAGGGTGAGGTGGCGCAGCAGCGACGCCGTGTCGATCTGGTAGTGCCAGCCCCGCACGCCGCGCATCGTCAATGCCCACGACAGCAGCAGCACGACGAGGAACAGGGGCCAGATCCGCAGGACGCGGCGCAGCGCGTAGTCCGCCCACATCCGGCGGTTGCCGTAGCCGTCGCGCGCGCCGCGCAACAGCATCAGCCGCACCAGCAGGAATGCGCTGAGCACATAGAACAGGTACACGCCGCTCTTGCCGGTGCCGCCCATGGACACCGGCAGCAGCCCCATGCCGGCGTTGGACAGGTGCGAGGCGATGACGATCAGGACCGCGATGCCGCGCAGGCCGTCCAGCGCGTCCAGGTGCCCGCCCGCGGTCGGCGCGCCGCCGCCCAGCGCCTCGCGCACGCGGCGCGATACGAATGAAATGCCTGTCCCCATGACGGAACGAGGATACAAAAAAAGAGGCCCGCCGAAGCGGGCCCCTTCCTTGAGCACAACCGATGTTGCTTAGTTGGTGCCCGGACGAACCATCACGTGGTTGCTGATCGAACCCTTCTCCGGGTTGACGATCTGGTACAGGCCCTGGATCTGGTTGTTCGGGGCCGAGATGTTCACGTTGACGGTGCCACGCGAACCAGCCGTGAACGCCAGGCCAGCACCCGCCGGAGCGGCGGTCGGCAGGTCGATCACCACGGTGCCGCCGGCCGGGATGGTGCCGGTGGCGTCGGCGAACGAACCGGTCACGCCGGTTTCGGTCATCACGCTCATCTCGTACGGACGCGCGACCTTGCCGGTGTTGGTCAGGGCAATGCGGCTCAGCCAGCCGGTCGGGATCTGCACCAGCGGCGCCTGCAGCTGCGTGCCGTTGCGGATGATCTCGCCGACGGACGTCGAGCGGTCGGTGGTCTCGTAGCCGGTGTTGGTCGAGGTGTGCAGGGTCGCGGTGTACTCCGAAGCCATGATGGCGTCGGCACCGGTCTCCACGAACACGAGCGGACCGTCAAGGCCGGCGGCCGGGATGGCGCTGGTGTACTCGAACTCGGCGGCGTCGTCGGACACGTCGTCGGCGCTGTTGCCGTCCCACGTCACGTCCGAGGCGGCGGTGAAGTCACCGTCGATGGTCGCCATGGTGTCGGCGTCGAAGATGTCGGCCAGCGTGATGTCGGCGTGGTCCTTGTCCCACACGCCCGGGACGGCTTCGAACTGCAGCTCGCCGAACTCGCCGGTGCCCACGAAGCCGAAGTACGCGCCGTTCGCGTCCTCGACGTTCGCAACGGCCTGGCCGTCGGTGCCGGTGAACACGTAGCCGGACTTGCGGGTGATCCAGGTCTTGTAGCCGTCGGTGCCCGAGTCGATCACGAGACCGTTCGGACCGCCCGCCTGCGCCTGCGACGGCAGGTCGTAGATGGCGAATTCGCAGGTCACGTCGCCCTTGTTCAGGAGCTCGACGTCGGCGGTGATGTCCATCGTCTCAGCGGCGGTCGGGGCGGCCAGGGCCGGGTCACCGGTCATCGAGAAGAAGATGGTGTTGGTGCCGTTGCCGTTGACCGCACCGAGGTTGATGTCGGCCGCGGTGGTGGTGACGGTCAGGTTCGACAGCTCCGCGCCGTTGCACGAGAAGCGGCCGTAGCGCACTTCGTTCGGGCTGAAGTTGTAGCTCAGCGGAGCTTCGGCGACGCGGGCGCCCAGCACGGTGCCGTTGACGAGTTCGGTCGCGTACGTGTACGACGCGGTGCCCAGCACCACGGCGCCAGCGTTCGCGGAGAACAGCAGGCCGACGATGGCGCCGGCAAGCAGCTTCTTGTTCAGGGACATTTGCTTTCTACTCCTAAGCTTAGGTGTTTGTTTTTTTCCAGCAACATCGTCACGCAAGAAGACCACTCGCCGCTTGGCATGTACACGCCAGTGCCGGCGCCGGCACCAGGTTGGACCAGCAGGCAGAAGGCAGGTCGAAAAGCCCCCGCTCCCCCGTGTCCCCCCCAATCCTGCGCATGCCTCCGCTGTTCGCGCAGTCCCCCAACGTTGGGGCGATGGTAGTACGGGGGTTTTTCAAACGTCAATGGGCGCTGAACAACAAAACCTTAACCCGGTCACGATTCGGAACTCCGGCCGCGGCCCCCGGGGCTGGCGCCCGCCAGCGCTGGCCGGCATGGCTCGCCATCCCCGTTCGGGGAGTCCCGGCGGGCTCAGGGGGTCGCCGGCTCGGCCGGGAGGGCGGGCGCGTCGGCCCCGAAACGGGAGTCCACGGCACCGAAACGCGCCTTCAGGGCATCGGTGATCTCCCGCGCCTGGTCGGCATCTTCCACGACGTACGGGGTGATGAGCATCAGCAGCTCAGTGCGCTGGCCATGGCGGTTGCGGTTCTGGAAGAAGCGCCCCAGGACCGGCACGTCGCCCAGCAGCGGCACCTTGGTCTTGCCGTCGGTGGTGCTGGAGGAGATCAGGCCGCCGAGCAGCATGCTCTGGCCGTCGGAGAGGCTCAGGCTCGTCTGCAGCTTGCGGCTGAAGATGCTGGGCGAGGAAATGTCGCTGGTGTCGGTCGGCGTGGCCTCGCTCACTTCCTGCGAGAGCTTGAGGTCCACGCGCTGGCCCGAGTGCACCACCGCCTCGATCTCGAGCAGCACGCCGGTCTTGCGGTACTGGATCGACTGCAGGATCGAGCTGGTGCCGCCGGTGGTGGGCAGGTCCACCGCGGTGGCCTGGCTGGTGATGATGGGGACCTCGGTGCCGACGTCGATGCTGGCGGTCTCGCCGCTCTTCACCATCAGCCGCGGCGTGGACAGGATCGACACGCGGCTGTCCTTCGCGAACAGGTTCACGACCGCCCGGACCTGGCCCGAGGACGACAGCGCGCGCCACACCAGGCTGCCCGTGGCCGGATCGCTGCCGCCGAGCGCCGTGACCGGACCGTTCATGCCGTCGATGCCGACGTTGCGCAGCGCCCACTCGATGCCGTGCGCGAGGTCGTCGGTCAGCGTCACCTCGGCGACGGTCACCTCGATCACGACCTGGCGCGCCGGCTGGTCGAGGCGCTCGAGCACGCTGCGGATGGCGCGCCAGCGCTGAGGGTCGCCCTGGTAGACGATGACGTTGCGGATCGGGTCCACCGCGACCTGCCCGCCGCTGCCCGCGATCGTGGTCGGCGTGCGCCCGCCCGCGCCGCGGACGCCCGACGTGGTGTTGCTGCCGGCGGTGGTGTTGCTGCCGGTCGTGCCCGCGTTCGCGGCCGCCGCCATCGAGCTGCCGGCGCCGACCATCGTCTGCAGCACGGGCAACAGCGTTTCCACGGTCGTATGCCGCGCCGGATACATGTAGACGCCGCCGGCGCCGCCGTCGTTCTCGTTCGGCTGGTCCAGCTTCTCCGCCCACTCGGCGACCGCGCGCAGCGCCGGCTCCGATTCGCTGAAGACGATCAGCGCATTGGCCGAGGGCACCGGCACGAAAGTCAGCACGCCGGACGTACCCGCCGTGGTGCGCACCGAATAGCCCTGCGCGACCAGCACGTTGCGCAGTTCCTCCGAGAGCTGGTCGACCGGCAGGTAGAGCGGATTGATCCGCAGCGAGTGCTTGTCGCGCAGCGATGCGCGGTCGAGCGCGAGCGCGGCTTCCATCGCCGCCTGCACGTCGCTGCCGGGGCCGCTGATGAGCAGCGCGTTGGCGTCGAGCATCTCGGCGATGGTCACGCCCTTGGTGCCCACCACGGCACGCAGCTGGCCGGCCACCGCGCCGGGCGTGCTCGCATCGAGCGGCAGCGCCACGTACACGGTGCGCTGGCCCGCCGGCACGTCGGGCAGCGAGCGCGTGGTCAGGAGCTTCGGCGCGCGCGAGCTTTCGTCGGGCACCGGCGTGAAGCGCAGCACGCCGCCGCGCTCGGACACGTCGACGCCGTAATCCTTCAGCACCGCGACGCCGATGCGGTACAGCTCTTCCGGCGCCGTGGGCTTGGTCAGCCGCAGGCTCACCAGGTCGGGGCGCGCGCGCACGGCCTGCTCGATCTCCAGCCCGAAGCCGAGCTCGGTGCCGAACACGACGTTGATGAAGGACGCCATCGGCACGCCGTCGAGCACCAGCGACGTCGGCTTCGTGCGCGGGATCGGCGGAACCACCAACGCCTTTTCCACCGGCTTGGCGGCGGTCGCGGACCTCGCCTCGACCACCGGGCCCTGTTCGATCCGCTGGCGCCCGCCTTCGGCCGACTGCGTGTCCACCGGCACCGGGTTCGGGCCGCGCAGCGGCTCGGGGAACGCCGGCGGGCGGGTGGCGCACGCGGCGAGCACGCCGGCGAGGACGGCCAGCAGCAGCACGCGGCAACGGACGATGGAAACGGATCGGATCATGGATTCGGGTTCTGCGACGGCAATGGATCGGTGAGCCACTCGTGCTCGCGCTTGTTCCCTTCCCGGTCGGTCCAGGCGACCCGGGTGCGGGAGACTTCGGTGACCTTGCCCCCATCGGGCAGGCGGCTACCGGCCTTCACCTGGACCTCCGGCTGGCCGGAGGCAACGAAAACGGCCTGCCAGGCGCGGCCGGTCGCCAGCACCCCGACCGGAAGATACGGGGGCGGCGGCGGCGGCGCAGCCTCGGGCGCCTTGGGAGCCCCCCACGGGGCCCGGTCATTCCAGACCGCGTCGGGTTTCGCGAGTTCCTGCTTTTCCCTGGCCGGGAGCCTCCAGTCTACATGGGCGTCGGCAACGGGCGCCCCCGGGTCGGGCTGGGTACCGAGGGCCAGGAAGGCGACGCACCCGGCGGCGAAGGCCGCGGCGGTCGCCCAGGCCCGCTTCGCCCAGGCCTTCATCGGGTCTTCTCCGCGCGCTGGCGCCGGGGGCGACGGGGCGGCTTCGAACCGGAGTCCGGGGAAGCCTCCGAAGCGCCGGTCTCCTGCGAGGTTCGACGGCTGTCCGCCTGCGGGGCGGACGGCGCGGAGGCCTGCGGGGCGAGCAGATTGGCGGCCTGCGGCGCGAGCGGATTGCGCGTGGGCTGCGCCGTTTCCGGCGCGCTGGTCGCGGCGGGCAGCGCGGCCGGCCTTGCCGGCGGCTCCTTCGCGTCCAGCGGATCGGCCTGCCGGTAGTACCCGCGCACGACCGCGGACATGCGCCCGGCGTCGCCCGCGACGAGTTCCAGCCGTTCGGTCCGGATCCAGGGCAGCGCCGACGTGAGCGCACGCACCAGGACCGGGATCGCGGCCGGGGACGCCTGCCCGTCGAGGCGCGCGAGCACCTGCCAGGTCCCCGCCGGCTGGCCCGGGACCGGGAGCGACGTCTCCACGCGGATGGTGGGGCCGGCAATGCCGGCATAGACGGCGAGGTCGGTGAGCCACGCCTGCATTTCCGCCTGCGCCAGGCCGTCGCTGGTCGCCGGCGGAATGGAATGCCGGGTCTCGGCGAGCGCGGCCTCGGCGGCCGCGGCGCGCGCCGGCCATGCCGCCTCGCGGCTGGCTTCCTCGAGCTTCCCGAGCAATTGGGCGTCGCGGCGGAACGCCTCCTCGCGGACCGCCACGGCATCGGAGAGCGCGAGCGTCGCGTGCGCTCCGAGGATGCCGAGCACGGCAAGTGCACCGAGGCGGAGGCGACGGCTGCGGCGCCATTCCTCGATCAGGCGCTGCACCTGCGGAGCGCTCACTGCGCCGCCCCCGTGGGTGCGGCTGCGGTGGTGGCGGCGTCGGCGCCGTCCAGGTCGAACGCGAGGACCATGCCGCGCGGATCGGGGGTGGCGATGACGCCGGACAGGCGGGGCTGCCCGTCGTATGCGGCGACGAAGTGGCGCGGGTCCGTGTCGGCGGACTGCACGGTCGCCTGCAGCTTCGCGCCGTCGCGGACCCACGACGCGAGTTTGGCGTCTTCCGGCAGCGGCGCCATCACCTCGGCCATCAACCTGTAGTCGCTGGTGCCCTGCTGGAGTTCGCGCAAGGCCAGCAGCGCCTCGCGCGCGGTGTCCGCGCGTTCGCGGGCGGCAAGCAACGGCGCCGCGCGGCTGCGCAGCGCGTCGAGGCGGGCGTCCAGCCGCGACTGCGCCATGCTCCATCGCGCATGCGCGGCGACCTGCCAGCCGAGCGCGCAGGCGACGAGCACCAGGACCGTCGTCCAGGCCCAGCGTTCGAGGATCGCCGGCGACGCCGGCAATCCGCGCGGCGCGTCGCCCCAGGGATCGCTCCAGCCGGCATCCAGCGGCTCCGGCACGCTGGCCGCGGTTTCCGGCCCGAGGCCGCAGGCGCGCGCGAAACGCTGCCATGCCTCCGGTGCCGGGGGCGCGCCCCACCACTGGCTGGCCTGCAGGCGCCCGTCGTGCCAGTACTGGCCCTCGACGCCGCGCGACTGGCGCAGCAGCCTGAGGCCGTCGCCGGCGGGGGCCGCGCGCAGCAAGGTTTCGGGGATCCACGATGCTTCGTCGGCGAGGATCGCCGGCTCTGCCCCGACCCAGGTCCAGGCATGCGCGATCGGGCCCGTCCAGGCCACGTGCACCAGTGCGCCGGGGCGCGGATCGAAGCGACGCGCGGCGATGCGCGCGGCGGCGGCGCGCTGGCGCGGCGGCAGGTTCGAGAAATCCATGCGCCGGTACTGGCAGTCCGCGCGCGGCACGACGAACTGCAGCCCGCCGAGCGGACCGCCCGCGCGCACGGGCGCGCCCTCAGCGCCGAGAAGGCGGCGCGTCGGCGAAAAGATCGCTGCCAGTTTGCTGGACCGTTGCATCGTCGCTGGGGCGTGGCGCCGGCTGGGCGGCAAGGATGGACCACGGCGCTGCCGCGTCCGTGACCGGCGTGAATCGTACATGGATGCGCTGCGCCGCGCCGGAACGGCCCCACAACGTGATGCGCCAGCTTTCCGACGCCAGGAACCGGTAATCGACGGTGATGTCGCCGGCCAGGCGGACGCCGATCGCCTGCTCGATTTCCCGGCCCGAACGGAACGGCAGCAGCTTGCGGCGCTCGACCAGGAGGTCGCAGGCGGCGGGGCAGCCGGCGAGCCAATACGGCAGCAGGGACGCCGGCGCGGTATTGAGGTTGACCGGGCCGGACTCGAAGGTCGTCGTGTCGTCGACCAGCCGGTCCAGCGTCGCCCGCGGCAACGCGTCCCAGCCGAGCACGCGCCCGGCCTCGGCCGGCAGCAGCAACTGCCTGCCGGGCGGCGGCGCGCGGCGCGCGCGCGCGTACTCGTCCTGCTCGGCGCCCGCGATCCGCGTCAGGTGGTCCGCGTCCACGTAGTCCAGCAGCGCGTCGCGCAATCCGGGGCGCTGGTCCGCCGGCACGCCGCCGAGCGCCAGCAGGCGATCGACGCCCACCGGCGACGGCGCCACGAGCGATGCAAGGCCTGCCTCGTCCTGGAGTGCGAAACGCGTGCCGCCGAAACCGGCGTAGGGTTGGCCGTCGAGCCGCAGTTCGCCGCCACGCGGGGTCTTGTCGAACGCGCCCATCTCGTCGAGCAGGCGGCGCGCGCGTTCGTCTTCGGCGAGCGGCGACACCGGCAGGCCGGCGCGCGTGAGCTCGCGCGTCGCCCCGAGGTACAGCAGCGTGTCGCGGGTGCTGTGCATCGCGGCGAGGTCCTCGGTCCGCGCGCGATCGTTGCCGGCGGCGCGGACCGCATCCAGCGCCCACAGCGTCGCCAGCCCGACGACCACCGCGATGGCCGCGAGGATCCAGAGCGTGAGCGCAAGCACGAAGCCGCGCTGGCGGGTTCGCGCGCGGCGGTCAGAGCCCGACATCCAGCTCCTCCAGCCGCAGGTAGCGATGCTCGCGGCCGTCCACGGCGATCGGCACCAGCCACAGCAATGGGCCCGTCGACGTGGTCGCGGCCAGCCGCACCATGCGCGGCAACGGCGGACGCCCTTCTTCCTGGCGCCAGCCGTTGCGCCAGCGGCCGTCGGCGTCGAGGTAGGAGAACGCAGCGTCGCGCAGGCCGCCGACGACCCTCACCGGCGCCTTGTCGGCGCCGGCGTAAATCAGCGCCTGCGTGCTGCCCTCCGCCTGCAGCGACCAGCCGATCCGCTCCGGCCCCGCGCCCCGCAGCGGGGCCGCGGTGACGAGCGCCAGCGTCGCCGCATCGCCCCGGATCGGGCCGAGCGCGTCGGGAAGGTCGGGGATCGCGGACGACACCGTGTCGCGGAACCACTGCTCCTGCAGCGTCGACATGCGCGTCTCGCGCTCGAACCGCAGCAGCCGCGTGCGCAGGCCCAGCGCCTGCTGCAGCGCCTGCATCAGTACGACGACGATCAGCGACACGACCACGAGGGTCACGATCGTCTCGAGCAGGGTGAAGCCGGCCTGCGCGCGGCGGTGGCGGTGGCGGGACGGGGCGCTCACAACCGGGACGGCTCGCGCACCTGCCGGTAACCGGCGCGGCGCAGTTCGAATTCGCGTTGCCGCGCGCCGTCGCGCCAGAGCTCCAGGCGCATGCGGTACAGCCCGACCTCGTACAGGCCCGGCGCAAGGTAGCCGGTGGCGCCCGCGCGCGGCGTCTCCACCGGCTCCGCCGTCCAGCGCAGTTCCCAGTCGCCGAGCGCCTGTTCGCCGCGCGGCGAGGTCATCGGGTTCACGGTCTCCATCCACGCCAGCGCGTTGCGCAGGGCCGCATCGGCCTCGCGCGCCTGCTGCGCGCGGCGCACCATCTGCAGCGACTGCGACATCGCGGCGAACAGCGCCATGCCGGCCGCGGCCAGGATCGCGAGCGCGACGATGGCCTCGAGCAGCGTGAACCCGCGCGCGCGCCGGCGATCAGGGGGCATCGGCGATGCTGCAGTCGGGCATGGCGAGGGTCCAGGTTTCGGCACTGCCCCCGCCGGCCACGCGCACTTTCGCCGCGTGGCACAACCCGCTCGCCTCGACCTGCAGCGGGCCCAGCGGAGTCGCGGTCCAGCCCTGCGGCAGCGCGAGCATCCCGGTGAGCGCCTGCGCGTCGTCGGCGGCGATGTCGATGCCGGTGCCGCGTTCGCGCGCCAGCAGCGGCAGGCGCTCGAGCTGGCGCACGGCTTCCGCGCGTTCCCCGCTGCGCGCGACCGCGTCGTAGGTGCGCTGCAGGCGCGGCGCGACCATCGCCGCGACCATGGAGACCAGGGCCAGCACGATCAGCAGTTCCAGCAGGGTGAATCCCCCTGCCGGCGCGGCGGCGTCACTGCGGGGGCAGGAACCCGACATCGGCGTCGTTGCCCTCGCCGCCGGGCTTGCCGTCGGCGCCGAGCGAATACAGCGCGAACGGCATGCCGTCCCGGCCCGGCGTCGAATAGACGTACGGGTGGCCCCACGGATCGTCCGGCACCGCCTCGTCGAGGTACGGGCCGCGCCAGCGCGCCTTCGCGCGTTCGTCCGCCGGCGGCTTCGACAGCACCGCCAGGCCTTCGTCCGCCGTCGGCAGGCGGCCCACTTCCAGCTGGAAGGTCTCGACGGCGCCGCGGAGCATGCGCGACTGGGTATCGGCGATCTGCACCTTGGAGGTGTCGACGCGGCTGAACAGGCGCGGGCCGACGAGGCTCGCGATCAGGCCGATGATGACCAGCACCACCAGCATCTCGAGCAGGGTGAAGCCGGCGGCATGGCGGCGGGCGGTGGTGGCGGTATGGCGGGGCATGGGGACTCCGTGGTGCGTCAGAGCGGCACGTCGTTGACGCTGGTGATCGCCAGGATGATCGCGGTGACGATGGTGCCGACGACCACGCCGATCACAATGATCGCCAGCGGTTCGATCAATTGCAACGCGCGCTTCATGCGGTCGCGGCCGGTGGTTTCGTACAGCCGCGCGAGCGCGGCCAGCAGCTTCGGCAGCTCGCCGCTCGCCTCGCCCACCGCGACCAGGTCGTAGCCGGTGGGATTCAGCGCGCGATGCTCGCGCAGCGCCGCGGACAGGGTCGCCCCGCCCTTCACCGTGCGCGCCACCTGCGACAGCCGGTTGCGCAGGAACGCGACCCGCACCGAGCCGGCGGCCAGCCCGAGCGCGCGGATCAGTTCGACCTTGCCGTTCAGCAAGGCCGCGAGCGTGCTGGACCAGCGCCCGACCTCGGCCTCCACCAGCCATTCGCCGAGCACCGGCAGCGCGGCGATGCGCTCGGCCGCGCGGTCGCGCAGGCCCGGCCGGCGCCACAGCCAGCGCGCCAGCGCGGCGAGCGCGAGCAGCGCCAGCCCGACCAGCCACGCGTGCGAACTCAGCCAGACGCCGATGCCGATCGTGTAGCGCGACAGCGCCGGCATGCGGTCGCCGTGCTGCGTGAGCAGCCCGCCGAAGCGCGGCACGACCCACAGGAAGATGATCGCCACCGCCGCGACGCCCGAGCACACCAGCACCGCCGGGTACACCAGCGCCGCCTTCATTTCCGCGGCGACGCGCTGGTCGTAGTCGAACTGCTCGACGCCCGAGCGCAGGGCTTCGGGCAGGCGTCCGGTGGCCTCGCCCGCCTGCACCAGCTGGTGGAAGTACTCCGGCATCGGCAGCGCGGAAGCGCGGAACGCGGCGCTGAAGGATTCGCCGCGCCGCACCGCGCGCTCCATCACCGCGAACGCTTCGGTCAGCTTCGGGTGGTGGCTCGACTTGGCCAGCGACGAGAGCGCCGTCACCAGCGTGACGCCGGACTCGAGCAGCGTCGCGAACTCCTGCAGCACGAGCAGCAGTTCGCGGTTCGACGCGCGCCCGCGCTGCCGCAGCGATGCCGCGCCGGCGCGCTGCTCGCGCAGCGCATACACCGTGAAGCCCTGCGCGGCGAGCTGGCGCGCGGCGTCGCGTTCGGCGGCGGCCTCGATGCTGCCGGACGTCTGGTTGCCGGCCGCGTCCAGCGCCTCGTAGCGGAAGCGCATGGATCAGTCGTCCGCGGCGAGGCCGCCGGTGACGCGCACGACCTCCTCCACCGTGGTGAGGCCGGCGCGCGCCTTCAGCAGGCCGTCCTCGCGCAGCGTGCGCCCGCCCTGGGCGGTGGCGAGGGCGCGCATGCGCTCCGCGGTCGCGCGGGCGAGGATCAGTTCCTGCAGTTCCGGGGTCACGTCCACCAGTTCGTAGATGCCCAGGCGCCCGCGATAGCCGGTGCCCTGGCAATGCGCGCAGCCGGCGGCCTGGCGCCAGTGCGCCTCGCCCTGCGCGAACCCGTCGACCAGGCGCGACACCGCCGGCAGCACGTCGGCGGGCACGCTGCACTGCGGGCACAGCCGGCGCACGAGCCGCTGCGCCTGCACCGCGCGCACGCTCGTCGCGACGAGGAACGGCTCGACGCCCATGTCGACGAGCCGCGTGAACGCGCTGACCGCGTCGTTGGTGTGCAGGGTCGACAGCACGAGGTGGCCGGTGAGCGCGGACTGCACCGCGATTTCCGCGGTCTCCAGGTCGCGGATCTCGCCGATCATGATGACGTCGGGATCCTGGCGCAGGATCGCGCGCAGCGCGCGGGCGAAGGTGTAGCCGATGTCGGCGACGGCCTGGATCTGGGTGACGCCCGGCACCTGGTATTCGACCGGATCCTCGACGGTGATGATCTTGCGGTCGCGGCCGTTCATCTCCTCGAGCGCGCCGTACAGGGTCGTGGACTTGCCCGAGCCGGTCGGGCCGGTCACCAGCACGATGCCGTGCGGTTCGCGCGCCCAGTGCCGGAACATCGCGAGGTCGCGCGGCGCGAAGCCCAGCTTCTCCAGGCTGAGTTCCTGGCGCTCCTTCGGGAGCAGGCGCAGGACCAGCGATTCGCCGTGGACGGCAGGAACGGACGAGGCGCGGATGTCGACGTCCTGGCCGCTGACGCGCGCGCTCAGGCGGCCGTCCTGCGGCAGGCGGCGCTCGGCGATGTCCATGCCCGAGATCAGCTTCACGCGCGAGGCCACCGCCGGGTAGCGGCTCGCCGGCAGCGTCATGCGCGTGTGCAGGATGCCGTCGATGCGCATGCGCACGTGGAACAGCTGTTCTTCCGGCTCGATGTGGATGTCCGACGCGCGCGAGTCCATCGCCTGGGCGAGGATGTTGTTCACGAGCTCGATGACCGGCGCCTCCTCCGCAAGCTCGCGCAGGTGGCCCACGTCGTCGCCGAGATCGTCGTCGCCGCCTCGCCCGGCGCGGGCCGCGGTATCGAGCAGGCGGTCGAGGTCCTGGCCCCGCGCGATGCGCCACGCCCACAGCCCCGGCGGGAGCGCGCGGTCGAGCATCTCGTTCGCCAGCGGGTCGAGCGGATCCCGGCTCGCGGCCAGGTAGCCTTCGCCCGACGCCCACGCGATCACGCCGTTGTCGATCCACCAGTCCACCGGCAGGCCGCTGGCCTCGACCGCGGCGCGCACCTGGTCCGCGTCGGCGGGCCATTCGCCGGCCTCGAGCAGCGGGATGCCGAGCTGCTGCGACAGTACCGGCAGCAGGCTTTCCTCGGACAGCGCGCCCAGGCGCACCAGGATGCTGCCCAGGCGGCCGCCGAACTGCTGCTGGAAGGCGAGCGCCTTGGCGATGTCGCCTTGCGACGCCAGCGCGCGCTCGACGAGGAGATCGCCGAGCCGGCGCGAAGCGGCGGGGGCCGGGGCCTGGGACGGCGCGGAAGCGGTGGGAGACATGGCGCCGGAGGATACCGGACTACTGCACCCGTCGCCGCAGGTAGTTCAGCAGGTCGATGCGGGTGATCAGGCCGAGGAAGCGGGCGCCCGCGCCGCTGCCGTCGGTGACGATCGCGACGTGGCCGCGGTCGAACACCGGCAGCAAGGCCTCGATCGGCGACTTCACGTCGAGCCGGTCGAGCTTGCTGACCATCGCGGTGGACACCTTGTCGCGGAAGCGCGCTTCGTCGCCGTACACGTGCAGCAGCACGTCGGATTCGTCGACGATGCCGACCAGCGCGTCGCCGTCCAGCACCGGCAGCTGCGACACGTCGTACAGCTTCATGCGCTGGTACGCGGTGACGAGCAGGTCGTCGGGCCCGACCACGACGGTGTCGCGCTGCGAGAACGGGCGCAGGATCAGGTCGCGCAGGTCGCCGTGCGGCTCGCGCTCGAGGAAGCCGTTGTCCAGCATCCAGTAGTCGTTGTACATCTTCGACAGGTACTTGTTGCCCGTGTCGCAGACGAAGGTCAGCACGCGCTTCGGCTCGACCTGTTCGCGGCAGTAGCGGAGCGCGGCGGCCAGCAGCGTGCCGGTCGACGAACCGCCGAGGATGCCCTCCTTCTCCAGCAGCTCGCGCGCGGTCAGGAAGCTTTCCCTGTCGGAGATGGCGTAGGCCTTCTTCACCCGCGTGAAGTCGGAGATCGGCGGCAGGAAATCCTCGCCGATGCCCTCGACCATCCAGCTGGCGGACTTCTCCACGACCTGGCCGCGGTTGATGTAGTCCTCGAGGATCGAGCCGACCGGGTCGGCGAGGATCAGCTCGGTCGCCGGCGACTGCGCGGCGAAGCAGCGCGACAGGCCGGTCATCGTGCCGGAGCTGCCGCAGCCGAACACGATCGCGTCGAGCCGGCCGTCCATCTGCCGCAGGATTTCCGGCCCGGTGCCGAATTCGTGCGCGGCCGGGTTGTCCGGGTTGCCGAACTGGTTGATGAAATAGGCACCCGGCGTTTCGCGCGCGATCCGCGCGGCCATGTCCTGGTAGTAGTCCGGATGGCCCTTGGCGACGTCGCTGCGCGTGAGCACGACTTCCGCGCCCATCGCCTTGAGGTTGAAGATCTTCTCCCGGCTCATCTTGTCCGGGACCACCAGCACCAGCTTGTAGCCCTTCTGCTGCGCGACCAGCGCCAGGCCGATGCCGGTGTTGCCCGCCGTGCCCTCGACGAGCGTGTCGCCGGGGCGGATGTCGCCGCGCTTCTCGGCGGCTTCGATCATGGACATGCCGATGCGGTCCTTGATCGAACCGCCGGGGTTCTGGCTTTCGAGCTTCAGGTAGAGGGTGCAGGGACCGGTGTCGAGGCGTTGCGCCTGCACGATCGGCGTGTCGCCGACCAGTTCCAGTACCGATTGATGGATCGCCATTCGAACCCCCGAGGAATGCCCCGAATTATGGGGCATGGGGACCCGATCTCCGAACGGGCGGTTCCGGCCGGGCGGCGTTCCCGGCCCTGGAACAACGACGGGCGGCGGCGGCCGACGAGGAGGCCGCCGCCGCCCGTGTCGAGACTCAGTGTCGCTGGTCGAAGAGACGGGTGAGCCGGTCCTTGGCGGCGAGCTTCTCGCGCTTCATCTGGGACAGGGTGACGTCGTCCACGGCGAGGACCCCGAGTTCCGCATCCAGCACCTGCTTGTCCAGCTGCTTGTGGCGCTGGTACAGCTGCTTGAACTCGGGGTTGTGCATCAGTGCTTCGACTTCCGCCTGGGGTTGCCCTTCGAACATGGAATCCTCCTGCAGTGGGGTACCTTTGACAGCCGTTCGCAACGACGCGTCGCCCGGTGCATCGCCTGGAAACAGGAACGCCCCGACCTTGCGGTGCGGGGCGTTCGTCGTTGCGGCCGCGGGGCCCGGAACCATCTTTCCTCCCTCGGGATCGCCCGCGGGCCCGTGGCTCGCGGCGGCGTGTTCCCTGACATCGGAGGCGTGGATCATGGGCTGGGCTCGATGGCCGGGCAGGCTAGCTTTTTTCCCACCCGGTGACCCGACCCTACTCCTGCCCCACGGGTCCGGCAAGCCCGTCGCCGCAAGCTACTGATTCGGCGTCGGATCCGCCGCGGCGACCGCGGCGGTTTGCGCAGGGCTTTACGCAACTACTTGATTTATTTCTTTTTCTTTGCCGGCTTCGGAGCAGCCTTCGGCGCAGCCTTGGCCGCTGCGTCGCCGCCGCCGGCGGCCCGCTGGGCCTCCAGCAGCGCCGCCTCCTGGCGGGCCAGCTCGGCGTCGCGGTCGCGCGCCGCCTTGAGCCTTGCGGCCTGCTGGCCGCCGACATCCAGGATCACCTCCTCGGCCTGCTGGCGGGCCGCCGCCTCGGCTTCGGCCGCGGCGCGCAGGCGTTCGGCCTCCTCGGCCTGGATCTGGGCCTGGAGCCGGAGGCGCTCGGCCTCCTGGCGCGCGCGCTCGGCTTCGCGACGGCTCGCCTCCAGCAGCAGGTCGGCGCGCACCTGGTCCATGCGCCGGATCTCGCGCTCGACCAGTTCCCCGTGCGCCGCGAGTTCGGCGATCGCGATCCGTCGCGTGGCGAGCACCAGCGCCGCGGGCCGGTCGCGTTGCCGCGTCGTCGCCAAGGCCTGCACCGCCTGTTGCGCGCGGAGCCGCTCGTAGGCGCCGGCGCCGGCAAAGCGCGGATCGGTCTCCAGTGCCTGCAACCGCAATTCCGGTGCCATCGCCGCGGTCTCCGGCAGCGCCGGCGGCACCGGCTCGCCCTCCATGCCGGCGTCGACCTGCAACTGCGCGCGCAGGCGCGCGATCTCGTCGCGGCGCTGCGCGTAATCGCTGTCGAGCACCGCCACGCGGCTGCGCGCGCGCGCAAGGTCGCCGCCCGCGGCCGCCACGAGTGCCGCGGCGCGCGCGGCCGCGGCGTCACCGGCGGCCATCGCCGATTGCGCCTGCTGCAGTTCAACGCGCGCGCTGTCGAAGTCCTCCGGCGCGTACTGGGCCGCATCGGCGTCCGCGGCGCCGGCGACCGCCTGTTGCGCCTCCGCGAGCTCCGCGGTGGGTGGCGGCAACGTCGCGCATGCGGAGAGCACGAGCGCCGCGAGCAGCGGCCACTGACGGCGGCGGGGGGAGTGTGCGAAGCTTCGGTTCATGTCCGTGCCCTGGTGGAACGCACGGCCGATTCTGGACAGCCGGCGCGCCTTCCGCAACGCGGTCGCCGCCACAGGGGGTTTTTCGCGATGGATATCAGCTACTTCCTCAAGCTGATGGTGGAGAAGAACGCGTCGGACATGTTCCTGACCGCGGAGGCGCCCGTGTACATCAAGGTCGAGGGGCGGATGTACCCCCTCGGCAACGCCGGCCTGCCGCCCGGCATGGTGAAGAAGATCGCCTACTCGCTGATGGACGAGGGCCAGGTGCCCGCGTTCGAGCGCGACCTCGAGATGAACATGGCGATCGCGCTGCCGGACAAGACCCGCTTCCGCGTGAACGTGTTCAAGCAGCGGGGCGAGGTCGGCATGGTGATCCGCGCGATCCGGAGCGCGATCCCGTCGATCGAGGAGCTTCAGCTTCCCCAGGTCCTCAAGCAGATCATCATGGCGCCGCGCGGCCTGGTGCTGCTGGTCGGCTCCACCGGCTCGGGCAAGTCGACGACGCTCGCGTCCATGATCGACTACCGGAACAGCACCAGCCCCGGCCACATCCTCACCATCGAGGACCCGATCGAGTACCTGCACAAGCACAAGCAGTCGATCGTGAACCAGCGCGAGGTCGGCATGGACACCCATACCTTCCACAACGCGCTGAAGAACGCGATGCGCGAGGCGCCGGACGTCATCCTGATCGGCGAGATCCTGGACGCGACCACGATGGAGGCGGCGATCGCCTTCGCCGAGACCGGCCACCTGTGCCTGGCCACGCTGCACTCCAACAACGCCGACCAGACCATCGAGCGCATCCTCAACTTCTTCGAGGAAGGCGCGCACAAGAACGTGCTGATGAACCTGGCGCTGAACCTGAAGGCGGTGGTGTCGCAGCGCCTCGTGGTCGGCACCGACGGTCGCCGCGTGCCGGCGGCCGAAGTCCTGATCAACACGCCGGTGATCCGCGACATGCTGCGCCGCGGCCAGGTGCATGAGATCAAGCAGGCGATGGAGGAATCGCTGGAGCCGGGCATGGAGAGCTTCGACCAGTGCCTGTTCCGCCTGTACAAGGAAGGCAAGGTCGCGATGGAGGAGGCGCTGCGCGCCGCCGACTCGCGCGAAGGCCTGGCGCTGAAGTTCCGCCTGTCCGAGGGCACCACCGGCGAGCACGACCCCTACGCCGACGTCTTCAACGGCTGACCCGGAACGCTGAAGTCGTTCAGGGGGCCGGGGCGTCGGGCTGGTTCTCGGGGCGGGCGGCGTCGAATTCGGGCAGCGCGAGGCAGGCCTGCTCGATGCGCGCGATCGTCGGGTACGCGGCGACGTCGATGCCGAAGCGGCGCGCGTTGTAGACCTGCGGCACGAGGCAGCAGTCGGCCATCGTCGGCGTGTCGCCGTCGCTGTAACGACCGGTCGACGGGTGCTGGTGCAGCATCGCCTCGATGGCGGCGAAGCCGTCTTCGATCCAGTGCCGCGCCCAGCCGTCGCGTTCGGCCTGCGGCACGCCCCACTCGCGCTCGAAGTACTGCAGCACGCGCAGGTTGTTGAGCGGGTGGATGTCGCAGGCCACCGCCTGGGCCAGCGCGCGCACGCGCTGGCGGTCGCGCGCGGTGGCCGGCAGCAGCGACGGTTCGGGCCACATCTCGTCGAGGTACTCGAGGATCGCCATCGACTGGCGCAGCATGCGCTGCCCGTGCTGCAGCACCGGCACCAGGCCCTGCGGGTTGGCCTCGCGGAACGCCTCGGCATGCTGTTCGCCGCCGTCGCGCAGCAGGTGCACCGGCATGATGTCGTACGCCAGGCCCTTCAGGTTGAGGCCGATGCGCACGCGGTAGGCCGCGCTCGATCGCCAGTACGAGAACAGGCAGAGCTTGTCCATGGCGTCTCCTCGTGGGCGCGCGTTCGCGCGCCCCGCGTTCAGGGGGCTTGCTGCCGCTCGATCCGCTGCTCGATCGCGCCGAAGATGCTGCGGCCCTCGGCGTCGAGCATCTCGATCCGCACCAGGTCGCCGAACGACATGAACGGCGTGACCGGCTTGCCGGTGGCCAGCGCCTCGACCGTGCGCTTCTCGGCGAAGCACGAAGCGCCGAGGCTCGTGTCCTCGTTGGCGATGGTGCCCGACCCGACGATCGTGCCCGCCGACAGCGGCCGCGTCTTCGCCGCGTGCGCGACCAGCTGCGCGAAGTCGAACTGCATGTCGACGCCCGCCTCGGGCGCGCCGAACCACTCGCCGTTGACGTGCGTCAGCAGCGGCAGGTGCAGCTTGCTGCCGCGCCACGCATCGCCCAGCTCGTCGGGCGTGACGAACACGGGCGACAGCGTCGAGCGCGGCTTGGACTGCAGGAAGCCGAAGCCCTTCGCCAGTTCCGCCGGGATCAGGTTGCGCAGCGACACGTCGTTGACCAGGCCGACGAGCTGGATGTGCGAGGCGGCCTGTTCCGCGGTGACCGCCATCGGCACGTCGTCGGTGACGACGACGATCTCCGCTTCCAGGTCGATGCCGTAGGCCTCGTCCACCACGCGGACCGGGTCGCGCGGGCCGTTGAAGCCGGCGCTGGTGGCCTGGTACATCAGTGGATCGGTGTAGAAGCTCTCGGGGACTTCCGCGCCGCGCGCGCGGCGCACGCGTGCCACGTGCGGCAGGTAGGCGCTGCCGTCGACGAACTCGTAGGCGCGCGGCAGCGGCGCGGCGAGCGCGGCCATGTCGAGGTCGAACACGCCATCGGCGCTGCCGTCCTCGAGCGCGGCCGCGAGCGCGGCCAGGCGCGGCGCCGCGTTCTCCCAGTCCTCGAGCGCGCGCTGCAGCGTCGGCGCGATGCCGGTGGCGCGCACCGCGCGGGACAGGTCGCGCGAGACCACCACCAGGGTGCCGTCGCGACCGCCTTCCTTGAGACTTCCGAGCTTCATCGCCTTCCTCCGTTCAGCCCGGGATTGTAGCGTCGTCGCCCTGGAAACCGCCGGCGCGGAAGGTGAGCACCAGCGTGTCGCGATGCCCCTGCGCCGGCGCGTCCGGCGTTCCGGGCGGGCGCTCCGGCTGGATCGGGGTCGACTCGTGGATCACGCGGGCGTCGTCCAGCAACAGCAGGGACCATGGACGGGTCAACGTGAAACGCTGTCCGTCGGGGCCGCCGGCGGCGAACACGCGGGTCTCGCCGCCCTTGACGCCGACGCGCGCGACCAGGAACACCGCGACGAAATCGACGCCGTCGCGATGCGCGCCTTCCGGCGTCGGGCGGCCGATGCCGCCCGCCGTGTCGATGCGGAACTGGTGCGCCTCGACGTACCAGCGCGGCGCGTCGCGCAGGCGCGAGCACAGGCCGGCAAGCCCGGCGATCAGCGCCTCCCACGCCGGCGCGGCGGCGACCGGCGCGCGCACCGGCTCGAACCAGCGCTGCATGCCGCCGTGCAGCGCGTTGTAGTCGAGCGATTGCCAGTGCGCGCGATGCGGGGCGGCCTCCACGCCTCCCGGGCCCGCGACGTAGCAGGAATGCCGCCGGCGCCGATAGCGCCCCCCGTCGCGCAGGTAGGTGTCCGGCGGCAGGTCGTCCCACGATGGCGCAAGCGCCTCCAGGTCGGCCAAGCGCGTGCCGCACAGCGCCGCGGCGGCTTCGGGTTCGAGGACGGCGTACCCATGCCCGCGCAACTGCGACAGCAGGGCGGCGGGCGGCGTGTAGGGAGGAGGGAACATCGATGGCGGGCAGGCGTGGGGCCGGCACCCATTGTCGCGCCTGGCCGCGCCGCGCGCGCGGCGTCGCGCAAAAAGAAGAAGCCCGCCTTGCGGGCGGGCTTCTTCGGGTCTGGCAGCCCCGGATGGATTCGAACCACCGAATGCCTGAGTCAGAGTCAGGTGCCTTACCGCTTGGCGACGGGGCTATAAGGCTGGATTGTAGCGCCGGAGCCAGGCTCCGGCGAACCAATCGATTAACGCTTGGAGAACTGGGTCGCGCGGCGGGCCTTGTGCAGGCCGACCTTCTTGCGCTCGACCTCGCGCGCGTCGCGGGTCATGAACCCGGCCTTGCGCAGCTCGGACTTCAGGGTCTCGTCGTACTCGACCAGGGCGCGGGCGATGCCCAGGCGGATCGCGCCGGCCTGGCCGGTGGTGCCGCCGCCCTCGACCGTGACCTTGACGTCGAACTTGTCGGTCGACTTGGTCAGCTCGAGCGGCTGGCGCACGATCATGCGCGCGGTCTCGCGGCCGAAGAAGTCCTCGATCGAGCGGTCGTTGATGGTGATGGCGCCGCTGCCCTTGCGCAGGAACACGCGCGCGGTGGAGGACTTGCGACGGCCGGTGCCGTAATTCTGGTTCGTGGTTGCCATGTGTCTGCCTTAGATCTCGAGCGGCTGCGGCTGCTGGGCGGCGTGCGGGTGCTCGGCACCCTTGTACACCTTGAGCTTGCGGTACATCGCGCGGCCGAGCGGATTCTTCGGCAGCATGCCCTTCACCGCGATCTCGATCACGCGCTCCGGGTGGCGCTCCAGCGCCTGGGCGAGGTTCTCGGTCTTCAGGTTGCCGATGTAGCCGGTGAACCGGTGGTACATCTTGTCCTGCAGCTTCTTGCCGGTGACCGCGATCTTCTCGGCGTTGATCACGACGAGGTAGTCGCCGGTGTCGACGTGCGGGGTGAACACGGGCTTGTGCTTGCCGCGCAGGCGGCGGGCGAGCTCTGAGGCGAGGCGGCCCAGGGTCTTGCCCTCGGCATCGACGAGATACCAGTCGCGCTGGACGGTCTCGTTCTTGGCGCTGAAAGTCTTCATGGCGGGTCTGCTATGGGTACCTTGTCGGGCTGGTTGCGGGCAGGCTGGAAAGCGCCTGGCCGGAACTTCGCCGCGCGTTGTGGGAACACAAGAGGCGGAATGATAGCCGGACCGGCGGCCACGGGCAACCCGGCTTAGACTTTCCGGCGTGAACGCGCCCGCTGGCCCCGCCCCCTTCGACCCGCTGGTCGCCCTGGCCGACCGCTGCGTCCAGTGCGGGCTGTGCCTGCCCGCCTGCCCCACCTACCGGCTGGATCGGCTCGAACCGGAGTCGCCCCGGGGCCGGATCGCCCTGGCGCGGGGCTGGGCCCTTGGCGTGGTGGCGACTGACCCGGCCGGCGAGGCCCATCTGGACCAGTGCCTGGGTTGCCGGAGCTGCGAAGCGGTCTGCCCGGCCGGAGTCGAGTACGGCGCGCTGCTGGTCGCCTCCCGGGCCATCCAGCGCGTGCGGCGGGCGCCGGGCCTGCGCCAGCGACTGCTCGAAGGCCTGGCGGCGCGGCCGCGGCTGATGGCCACGGCGCTTCGACTCTACCGGGCGGCCTGGCCGGTGCTGCCGGCGGCATGGCGGCCGCTTCCCCGGC
>JANINR010000058.1 GCA_024508915.1 Lysobacteraceae bacterium
GCGCCTGGCCGCCGAGCTTGCCCTCGGTGCCGACCTCGCGGGCCACGCGCGTCACTTCCGCGGCGAAGCCGTTGAGCTGGTCCACCATCGTGTTGACGGTTTCCTTCAGCTGCGCGATCTCACCCTGCGCGTCGACCGTGATCTTGCGCGAGAGGTCGCCCTTCGCCACGGCCGTCGTGACCTCGGCGATGTTGCGCACCTGCGACGTGAGGTTGGACGCGAGCGAGTTGACGTTGTCGGTGAGGTCCTTCCAGGTGCCGGCGACGCCGGGCACCTGCGCCTGGCCGCCGAGCTTGCCCTCGGTGCCGACCTCGCGGGCCACGCGCGTCACCTCGGCGGCGAAGCCGTTGAGCTGGTCCACCATCGTGTTGATGGTGTCCTTGAGCTCGAGGATCTCGCCCTTCACGTCCACGGCGATCTTGCGCGAGAGGTCGCCGCGCGCCACGGCCGTGGTGACCTCGGCGATGTTGCGCACCTGCGCGGTGAGGTTGGACGCCATCGAGTTGACGTTGTCGGTGAGGTCCTTCCAGGTGCCGGCGACGCCGGGCACCTGCGCCTGGCCGCCGAGCTTGCCCTCGGTGCCGACCTCGCGGGCCACGCGCGTCACCTCGGCGGCGAAGCCGTTGAGCTGGTCCACCATCGTGTTGACGGTTTCCTTGAGCTGCAGGATCTCGCCCTGCGCGTCCACCGTGATCTTGCGCGAGAGGTCGCCCTTCGCCACCGCGGTGGTCACGTCGGCGATGTTGCGCACCTGCGCGGTGAGGTTGGACGCCAGCGAGTTGACGTTGTCGGTGAGGTCCTTCCAGGTGCCGGCCACGCCGGGCACCTGGGCCTGGCCGCCGAGCTTGCCCTCGGTGCCCACCTCGCGGGCCACGCGCGTCACCTCCGCGGCGAAGCCGTTGAGCTGGTCCACCATCGTGTTGATGGTTTCCTTCAGCTCGAGGATCTCGCCGCGCACGTCCACCGTGATCTTGCGCGAGAGGTCGCCCTTCGCGACCGCGGTGGTCACGTCGGCGATGTTGCGCACCTGCAGCGTCAGGTTCGACGCCATCGAGTTCACGTGGTCGGTGAGGTCCTTCCAGGTGCCGGCGACGTCCGGCACCTGCGCCTGGCCGCCGAGCTTGCCTTCGGTGCCGACCTCGCGGGCCACGCGCGTCACTTCCGCGGCGAAGCCGTTGAGCTGGTCCACCATCGTGTTGACGGTTTCCTTCAGCTGCAGGATCTCGCCCTGCACGTTCACCGTGATCTTGCGCGAGAGGTCGCCGCGCGCCACGGCGGTGGTGACCTCGGCGATGTTGCGCACCTGCGAGGTCAGGTTCGACGCCATCGCGTTCACCGAGTCGGTGAGGTCCTTCCAGGTGCCGGCCACGCCGGGCACGATCGCCTGGCCGCCGAGCTTGCCCTCGGTGCCGACCTCGCGGGCCACGCGCGTCACTTCCGAGGCGAAGCCGCGCAGCTGGTCCACCATCGTGTTGATGGCTTCCTTGAGCTGCAGGATCTCGCCGCGCACGTCCACGGTGATCTTGCGCGAGAGGTCGCCGTTGGCCACCGCGATCGTCACGTCGGCGATGTTCCGCACCTGCGCGGTGAGGTTGTTCGCCATCTGGTTGACGGAATCGGTCAGGTCCTTCCAGACGCCCGACACGCCCTTGACCTTGGCCTGGCCGCCGAGCAGGCCGGCCGTGCCGACCTCGAGCGCCACGCGCGTCACTTCCGACGAGAACTCGCCCATCTGCTCGATCATGCGGTTGACGATGTTCGCCGAACGCAGGAACTCGCCCTGCAGCGGGCGCCCGTCGGCCTCCAGCGGCACGGTGCGGGTCAGGTCGCCCTTGGCCACGCCGGCCATCGCCTCGGTCATGGTCTCCACGGGGCGCACCAGGTCGTCGATCAGCTGGTTGACCGACTGCTCCATCTCCGCCCAGGTGCCCTGGCGGTTCGCGGGCGCGATGCGCTGCCGGGTCTGGCCCTGCCGCCCGACCTTCTGCCCGACGCGCGCGAGTTCGGCGGCCATGCGCCGGTTGGTGCTGACCATCTCGTTGAAGCTCAACGCCAGCTTGCCGGCGATGCCTTCCCAGTGCAGCGGGAGCTGCACCGAGAAATCGCCCGCATTCACGTCCTGCATCGCCGCCAGCAGCCGCGCCATCGCTTCGCCTTCGCCGGGCGGCAGCGCCGGCGCCGGCGTGGCCGTGGCGAGTGCGGAGGCCGCGCGCGCGCGGCGGCGGGTGGTGGTGCCTGGTTCGTTCACTTGCGCCCCCTGCGGCCCGGAGTGGTCGGAAAAGTCGGGTCGAGCACGATAAGGTAGCCTCGCACGCCGGCGCCGGCATCCACGCGGTCTTCACGCGACGGGGCCCGCGGAGCGCGTGGTGTAAGCTGCGGCGAACCCGAGGGGACCCGCCGAATGCCCGAACACCAGACCGCCGCCCGGCCGAAGCGGGGCATGCCGCTGCATTGGAAGATGGCGATCGGCTTCTTCGCCGGCCTCGCGCTGGGATTGGCCGCGCACGCGACCGGCGGGGCGGATGCACGGTGGGTCCAGGGCCTGACGCACTATGTGACGCAGCCGGTCGGGACGCTGTTCCTGCGCCTGATCTTCATGCTGGTGCTGCCGCTGCTGTTCTCCGCGCTGGTGGTCGGCGTGGCGGAAATGGGCGACATCCGCTCGCTCGGGCGCATCGGCTGGAAGACCCTGGCCTATACCGTGATCGTCTCGGGCATCGCGGTGGTGCTGGGCCTGCTGCTGGTGAACTGGCTGCAGCCGGGCGCCGGCGTCGACCCGGCGACCGCGCAGCAGCTGCTGGGGGAGGGCGCCGAGCGCGCGAAGGCGATCGTCAGCGGCGTCGGCACGCAGCCGCAGGGCCTGGACATGCTGCTGTCCATCGTGCCGGACAACGTGGTCGGCGCCGCCGCCTCCAACGGGATCCTGGCGGTGATGTTCTTCGCGCTGATGCTGGGCATCGGCCTGGTGCTGACGCCGTCGCCGGCGGCGCGCGTGCTGCTGCGCGGGATCGAGGGCCTGTTCGAGGTCTCGATGACCCTGATCGGGCTGGTGATCCGGCTCGCCCCGTACGCGGTGTTCTGCTTCATGTTCAACCTGGCCGCGCTGTTCGGCTGGGACCTGCTGGCCCGGCTCGGCGCCTATGTCGGCGTGGTCGTGCTGGCCCTGGCGATCCACATGTTCGTCGTGTATTCCATCGCGCTGAAGGCCGTGGGGGGCTGGTCGCCGCTGGAGTTCTTCCGCGGCGTGCAGGAAGCGATGGTGATGGCGTTCTCGACCGCCTCGTCCAACGCCACCCTGCCGACCTCGCTGCGCGTGGCCGAGGAAAACCTGAAGCTGCCCAACAAGGTGTCGCGGTTCGTGCTCACGGTGGGCGCCACCGCCAACCAGAACGGCACCGCGCTGTTCGAGGGCGTGACCGTGCTGTTCCTGGCGCAGTTCTTCGGCGTGGACCTGTCGCTGGCGCAGCAGGCGACCGTGATGTTCGTCTGCATCCTCGGCGGCATCGGCACCGCGGGGGTGCCGGCCGGCTCGCTGCCGGTGGTGGCGCTGATCTGCGGCATGGTCGGCGTGCCACCGGAGGGCATCGGCCTGATCCTCGGCGTCGACCGCTTCCTCGACATGTGCCGGACCACGCTCAACGTGACCGGCGACCTGGTCGCCGCCGCCGTCGTTTCGCGCGGCGAAGAGGACACGCGCGGCATCGCGGACGCTTAGGGGCAAGTCCGCTCGAGTCAGGACGATCGACGCGCACTGCGTGCACGTCGAGTCGCCCTCGACCCATTCGCGGCCGGTCCTCGCCTCGCCTTGAATGCGTGAAGCAGGATTCGGGCGTGGTCCGCGCAACATGCGACACCACGAGGTCGTGAGCTTGTTCCTGCCGGCGCTGCGGGAAGCCAACCGCCGGCGAAAGGGTCTGGGGCCGGGGAGCCCGGGCGTGCCCGGGCTCGACGGCCCCGACTCGATCGTCGCCGCGCGGTGCCCGGCGCCGGGCCCGGGTCGGAGTCGTGTGGGACAATGGGCGGCCCGCGAACCGCCGGGCGCCGACCTGACCAGAGCCCATGCCGACGCCCAGCCGCCGCGACCTCGCCAACGCCGTCCGTTTCCTCGCCATCGACGCGGTGGAGGCGGCGAAATCCGGCCATCCGGGCATGCCGATGGGCATGGCGGACATCGCGGAAGTGCTGTGGAACGATTACCTGCAGCACAACCCGAACAACCCGAAGTGGTTCAACCGCGACCGCTTCGTGCTCTCCAACGGCCACGGCTCGATGCTGCAGTACGCGCTGCTGCACCTGTCGGGCTATGAGCTGCCGCTGGACGAACTGAAGCGCTTCCGCCAGCTGCATTCGAAGACGCCGGGCCACCCCGAGAACTTCGTGACGCCGGGCGTGGAGACCACGACCGGGCCGCTCGGCCAGGGCTTCGCCAACGCGGTCGGCTTCGCGCTGGCCGAGAAACTGCTTGCGCAGCGCTTCAACCGGCCGGAATTCGAGGTCGTCGACCACCGCACCTGGGTATTCATGGGCGACGGCTGCCTGATGGAGGGCATCTCGCACGAGGCCGCTTCGCTGGCCGGCACCTGGGGCCTGGGGAAGCTGGTCGCGTTCTGGGACGACAACCGCATCTCCATCGACGGCGACGTCGCCGGCTGGTTCACCGACGACACGCCGGCGCGCTTCGAGGCCTACGGCTGGAACGTGGTCCGCGACGTCGACGGGCACGACGCCGAGGCGATCAAGGCCGCGATCGAGCAGGCGATGCAGTCGCAGGACCGGCCGACACTGGTCTGCTGCAGGACCACGATCGGCTTCGGTTCGCCCGGCAAGGCGGGCCGGGAGTCGTCGCACGGCGCCCCGCTGGGCAAGGACGAAGTCGCCGCCACGCGCGAGGCGCTGGGCTGGATCCACGGCGCGTTCGAGATCCCCGACGACATCCGCGCCGCGTGGCGCGCGGGCAACGCCGGCCTGGTGCGCGAGCACCAGTGGGGGCAGCTGTTCGACGCCTATGCCGCGCGTTACCCGGCCGAGGCCGACGAGCTCGTGCGCCGCTCGCGCGGCGACCTCCCGGAGGACTTCGGCGCCGCGGCCGATGCGTACATCGCCAAGCTGCAGGCGGACGGCCATTCGATCGCCTCGCGC
Organism: Lysobacteraceae bacterium; assembly: GCA_024508915.1. Lineage (GTDB taxonomy): Bacteria > Pseudomonadota > Gammaproteobacteria > Xanthomonadales > Xanthomonadaceae > Cognatiluteimonas. Next base: position 5,140 of record JANINR010000058.1, read on the forward strand.
AAGGCCTCGCAGATGGCGATCGAGGCGTTCGCGCCCCTGCTGCCGGAGCTCGTGGGCGGTTCGGCCGACCTCGCGCATTCGAACCTCACGCTGTGGAAGGGCAGCAAGTCGGTCGTCGGCGACGCCGCCGACGCCAACTACGTGCACTACGGCGTGCGCGAGTTCGCGATGACCGCGATCTCCAACGGCCTGGCGCTGCACGGCTGCTTCATCCCCTACGACGCGACGTTCCTCGTGTTCAGCGACTACGCGCGCAATGCCGTGCGCATGAGCGCGCTGATGGGCGCGCACGCGATCCACGTGTACACGCACGATTCGATCGGCCTGGGCGAGGACGGCCCGACCCACCAGCCGGTGGAGCACACGGCGTCGCTGCGCTACATCCCCGGCAACGACGTCTGGCGCCCCTGCGACGCGGTCGAGTCCGCGGTGGCGTGGCGCGCCGCGATCGAGCGACGCGAGGGCCCCGCCTGCCTGGTGTTCTCGCGCCAGAACCTGCCGCACCAGGCGCGCAGCGAGGCGCAGGTCGCGGCGATCGCGCGCGGGGGCTACGTGCTGAAGGAGTCCGCCGGCGCACCCGAGGTCATCCTCATCGCCACCGGCTCGGAAGTCGGCCTGGCGATGGAGGCCGCCGCGCGGCTGGGCGACGGCGTGCGCGTGGTGTCGATGCCGTCCACCGACGTGTTCGACCGCCAGGACGCGGCGTACCGCGAATCGGTGCTGCCGTCGTCGTGCCGCAGGCGGGTGGCGATCGAGGCGGGCACCGCGGATTTCTGGCGCAAGTACGTCGGCCTCGACGGCGCCGTGGTCGGGATGGATTCCTTCGGTGCCAGCGCGCCCGCCGAGGCGCTGTTCCCCGAATTCGGCTTCACCGTCGACGCGGTCGTCGCGGCTGCCCGCGCGCTCTAGGCGGTCAGGCGAACAGCAGTTTCGCCGCGGCGACGAGCAGCACGATGCCGAGCGCGCGTCGCAGGCCGCGCACCGGCAGCCAGTGCAGGCCGAGCTGACTGCCGAGCAGCGCGCCCACGGCGACCACGCCGAGCCACAGCGGCAACATCGCCGGCAGCGAGCCGGTCGCATGCAGCAGGCCGGCCAGCCCGGTCAGCGAGTTGATCCACACGAACGCAACCGACGTGCCGCTGGCCTCGCGCGTCGGCATCCAGCGCGCGAACAGCAGCAGCGGCGTCAGGAAGATCGCGCCGCCGGTGCCGGTGAGGCCGGACAGCACGCCGATGCCCGCGCCCACGGCGAGCCCCGGCAGCCACGGGACGCGGCGGCCGGCGGTGTCGCGGTCCTCGTCCTCCGCGCGCGCGGCATGGCGGAACACGCCGATCGCCGCGACCAGCAGGACGCACCCGAGCAGCATCGAATAGCGTTCGCGTGGCAGCTGCACCTGCGCTGCGAAGAACGCCGCCGGCGCCGAGGCCAGCACGAACGGCAGCACGTTGCGCCAGCGCACGTGCCCGCCGCGCCACCAGCGGAACAGGCCGATGCCGCCGACCAGCAGGTTGAGCGCCAGCGCCGTCGGGCGCACCTGTTCCGGCGCGAACCCCATCAGCGCCATCGCGGCGATGTAGCCGCTCGCGCCGGCGTGCCCCACCGACGCGTACAGCGTCGCGACGGCGAGGAACAGCGCCGCCAGCAGCAGGTCCGGCGCGGTCACGGGCGGTCGAGCGGCAGGCGCAGGTAACGGACGCCGTCGGGGTCCGGATCGGGCAGTGCCCCGGCGCGGATGTTCACCTGCAATGCGGGCAGCAGCAGCGCCGGCACCGCGAGCGTCGCGTCGCGCGCCTCGCGCATCGCCACGAAGTCCGCTTCGGTCGTGTCGGCGCGCAGGTGGACGTTGCCGCGCTTCTGCGCGCCGATCGTGGTCTCGCAGGCCACTTCGCGCCCGCTGCCGTCATCGGCGCGCTTGCCGTAGTCGTGGCACACGAACACGCGCGTGGCGTCGGGCAGCGCGTACATGCGCTGGATCGAGCGGTACAGCGTCGCCGCGTCGCCGCCGGGGAAGTCGCAGCGCGCGGTGCCGCCGTCGGGCATGAACAGCGAATCGCCCGGGAACAGCGCGTCGCCGACGAGGTAGGCGCAGCTGTCGGCGGTATGGCCCGGGACGCCGATGACGCGCGCCTGCAGCGCGCCGATCGCGAACGTTTCGCCATCGCGGAACAGGTGGTCGAACTGCGAGCCGTCCACCGGGAAATCGGCGCCGAGCCCGAACACCCGGCGGAAGGTCGCTTGCACGCTGCGGATGCCCTCGCCGATGGCGAGCCGCGCGCCGGGCAGCTGCCGGCGCAGCCAGTCGCCCGCGCTGAGGTGGTCGGCGTGGGCGTGCGTTTCCAGGATCCATTCCACGCGCAGGCCGTGCGCGCGCACGTGGTCGAGCAGGGCCTGCGCCGACGCGGTGCCGGTGCGCGCGTCGGTCGCGTCGAAGTCCAGCACCGGATCGATGATGGCCGCGGCGCCGCCGGCGCCTTCGGCGACCACGTAGCTCCAGGTGTTGCTGCCCGGATGGAAGAACGGGCGGACCAGCGGTGCCATGGCGTCGGCCGGATTCGCTAAGGTAGCGTCACTTTAGCTTGGAGCCGCCCGATGAAGCGCCGCGCGTCCGCCGCCCTCGTCGCCATCGCCTGCCTGGCGCCCGCAGCGGAGGCGCTCGCGCAGTCCGCCGCC
>JANINR010000059.1 GCA_024508915.1 Lysobacteraceae bacterium
ATCCGCGAGGGCGGCCGGACCGTCGGCGCCGGCGTGGTGGCCAAGATCATCAAGTGATTTTTGGCCCCGCTTGCGGAATGCGTTGAAGCGCATTCCGCGGGGCCAAAAATCGGTCCGGGCGCAAGCCCGGACGTTGCCCTTGGCGGGTCAGTGAAGGGCTTGCGAAGCCAGCCTTCGCCCCCTATAATGTTCGACTCACCGCGGCCCTGCCTCTCCGGAAGGCCGCGGACCAGCGAAATGAGGTCCAGGAGGGACCTCGTTTTCGCCAGGCATGGAAATGCCGCGCGGCAGCGCTCCGTCCGTCCCGAAAGATAGTTCGGGCACCAGTGACGGGGCTCTTTTTGCGCTTGCCCGCTCCGGCGGGCCATTCCAGACCTGGCGGGCCGGGAAACCGGCCTGCCTTGTTTTTCGCCCGGGACGGGCGGCTCCACAAGCTCCATAAGGGGGTTCGGCGCACCCAGCCGCCGGCCCGTCGCTCTTTACTCCGAGGAACTCCTCATGGCGGACCAGAAGATTCGCATCCGGCTGAAGGCCTTCGATCATCGCCTGATCGACCGCTCGGCCAGCGAGATCGTCGAGACGGCCAAGCGGACCGGCGCGCAGGTGCGCGGCCCGATCCCGCTGCCGACCAAGATCGAGCGTTACACCGTCCTGGTGTCGCCGCACGTCGACAAGGACGCGCGCGACCAGTACGAGACCCGCACGCACAAGCGCGTGCTCGACATCGTCGACCCGAACGACAAGACCGTGGACGCGCTGATGAAGCTCGAGCTCGCGGCCGGCGTCGACGTCCAGATCAAGCTGACCTGAGGACTGGCACGATGAGCGCGAAGAAGCATTCGCTGGGCATCGTCGGCCGCAAGGCCGGCATGAGCCGCCTGTTCACCGAGGACGGCAAGTCCATCCCGGTGACCCTGATCGAGGCGACCCCGAACCGCATCACCCAGATCAAGACGGTCGAGACCGACGGCTACAGCGCCGTGCAGGTCGCGGTCGGCGGCAAGCGCGCCGCGCTGGTCAACAAGCCGGAAGCCGGCCACCTCGCCAAGGCGAAGGTGGAAGCGGGCCGCGGCCTGTGGGAACTGCGCGTGGAGGCCGACCAGATCGGCGGTTTCGAGATCGGCGGCGAGATCAAGGCCGACATCTTCGAGGCCGGCCAGATCGTCGACGTCCAGGGCGTGACCAAGGGCAAGGGCTTCCAGGGCACGATCAAGCGCTGGAACTTCCGCATGGGCGACGCCACCCACGGCAACTCGCTGTCGCATCGCGCCCCGGGCTCGATCGGCCAGCGCCAGACGCCGGGCCGCGTGTTCCCGGGCAAGAAGATGTCCGGCCACATGGGCGCCGAGCAGCAGACCACGCAGCGCCTGCAGGTCGTGAAGGTCGACGCCGAGCGCGGCCTGATCGCGGTCCGCGGCGCGGTGCCGGGTGCGCCGGGCGGCGACGTGATCGTGCGTCCGTCGAGCAAGGCATAAGGAGAGATGACGATGGAACTCGCCATCAACAACGGCAAGTCGCTGTCGGTCTCCGACGCGGTCTTCGGCCGTGAATTCAGCGAAGACCTGGTCCACCAGGTCGTCGTTGCCTACCGCAACGCGGGCCGCGCCGGCACCAAGGCGCAGAAGACGCGTTCGGAAGTCAACGGCACCACCAAGAAGTCGAAGAAGCAGAAGGGCGGCGGCGCCCGCCACGGCGCGCTGACCGCGCCGATCTTCGTCGGCGGCGGCGTGACCTTCGCGGCCAAGCCGCGCAGCTTCGCCCAGAAGGTGAACCGGAAGATGTACCGCGCGGCGATGGCCGCGATCCTGTCCGAGCTCAACCGCCAGGGCCGGATCACCGTGGTCGAGTCCTTCGACCTGGATGCGCCGAAGACCTCCGGCATGGTCGCGAAGCTGAAGGACCTCAAGGTCGGCCAGCGCCCGCTGATCGTCACCGAGGACGCCAGCGAGCACCTGTTCCTGTCCGCGCGCAACCTGCCGTACGTGCAGGTCCGCGACGTGCAGGGCCTGGATCCGGTCGCGCTCGTCGGCGCCGATTCGGTGGTCCTGACCTCCGACGCCGTGAAGAAGATCGAGGAGTGGCTGGCATGAACGACGCCAAGCTCTATGAAGTGATCCGCGCCCCGCGCGTGTCCGAGAAGACGGCGCGCCTGCAGGAGGTTTCGAACCAGTACGTGTTCGAGGTCGCCGGCACCGCCACCAAGGCGGACATCAAGGTCGCGGTCGAGAAGCTCTTCGACGTCAAGGTCGAGGCGGTGAACGTGGTGAACGTGAAGGGCAAGGGCAAGGCCTTCAAGAACCGCATGGGCCGCCGCGGCGACTGGCGCAAGGCATACGTGAAGCTGGCCGACGGCCAGTCGATCGACGTGATGGCCACGGCCTGAGGAAAGATCCATGGCATTGATGACCTTCAAACCCACTTCCGCCGGCCGTCGCTCGATGGTCCGCGTGGTCACGCCGGGCCTGCACAAGGGCGCCCCGCATGCCGCGCTGGTGGAGAAGCAGGGCAAGACCGGCGGCCGCAACCACCACGGCCGCATCACCACCCGCCACATCGGCGGTGGCCACAAGCAGCACTACCGGCTGATCGACTTCAAGCGCGACAAGGAAGGCATCCCGGCGCGCGTCGAGCGGATCGAGTACGACCCGAACCGCACCGCGCACATCGCGCTGCTGTGCTACGTCGACGGCGAGCGCCGCTACATCATCGCGCCCAAGGGCCTGAAGGCCGGCGAGCAGGTGATCGCGGGCGCCGATGCGCCGATCAAGGTCGGCAACACGCTGCCGCTGCGCAACATCCCGGTCGGCTCCACGGTGCACTGCATCGAGATGAAGCCCGGCAAGGGCGCGCAGATGGCGCGTGCCGCCGGCGCCGGCGTGCAGCTGGTCGCGCGCGAGGGCGTCTACGCGATGCTCCGCCTGCGTTCCGGCGAGATGCGCAAGGTGCCGTCGGAGTGCCGCGCCACCATCGGCGAGGTCGGCAACGACGAGCACAACCTGGAGAAGCTGGGCAAGGCCGGTGCCAAGCGCTGGCGCGGCGTCAAGCCGACCGTCCGCGGCGCGGCCATGAACCCGGTCGACCATCCGCACGGCGGTGGCGAGGCCAAGGCCGGCCAGGGCAACCCGCACCCGGTCACCCCGTGGGGCGTCCCGACCAAGGGTTACAAGACCCGCAAGAACAAGCGCACGCAGCAGTTCATCGTGCGCGACCGCAGGAGCTAATCGGCCATGGCACGTTCACTCAAGAAGGGCCCGTTCGTCGACCACCACCTCATCAAGAAGGTGGAAGCCGCGGGCAGCAGCAAGAAGCCGATCAAGACCTGGTCGCGCCGTTCCATGGTGATGCCGGAGATGGTGGGTTTCACCATCGCCGTGCACAACGGCAAGAACCACATCCCGGTGCTGGTCAACGAGAACATGGTCGGCCACAAGCTGGGCGAGTTCGCCATGACCCGCACGTTCAAGGGCCATGGCGGCGACAAGAAGGCCGGGAAGTAAGGAGATGACCGTGGAAGCCAAGGCAATCCTGCGCACCGCGCGCATCTCCCCCCAGAAGGCCCGCCTGGTCGCCGACCAGGTGCGCGGGCTGTCGGCCGAGCGTGCCGTCAACCTGCTGAAGTTCTCCGACAAGAAGGCCGCCCACATGATCCGCAAGGTCGTCGAATCGGCGATCGCGAACGCGGAGAACAACCAGGGCGCCGACGTCGACGAGCTGAAGGTCACCACCATCATGGTCGACGAAGGTCCGTCGCTGAAGCGCTTCATGGCGCGTGCGAAGGGCCGTGGCACGCGCATCCTGAAGCGCACCAGCCACATCACCGTCGTCGTCGGCGAGGGCAAGTAACCATGGGTCACAAAGTTCATCCCACCGGTATCCGCCTTGGCATCTCCAAGGACTGGAACTCCAAGTGGTACGCCGGCAAGAAGGAATACGCCGGTTACCTGGCCGCCGACCTCAAGGTCCGCGACATGCTGCGCAAGAAGCTGGCCGCGGCCGGGATCTCGAAGATCCTGATCGAGCGCCCGGCGAAGACCGCGCGCGTGACGATCCACACCGCTCGCCCGGGCGTGGTGATCGGCAAGCGCGGCGAGGACATCGAGAAGCTGCGCAAGGACGTCAGCGACCTGATGGGCGTCCCGGCGCACATCAACGTCACCGAGGTCCGCAAGCCGGAGCTCGACGCGCAGCTGGTGGCCGAGTCGATCGCGCAGCAGCTCGAGCGCCGCATCATGTTCCGCCGCGCGATGAAGCGCGCCGTCGGCAACGCGATGCGCCTCGGCGCCCTGGGCATCAAGGTCAACGTGGCCGGCCGCCTGAACGGCGCCGAGATCGCGCGTTCCGAGTGGTACCGCGAAGGCCGCGTCCCGCTGCACACCCTGCGCGCGGACGTGGACTACGGCTTCGCCGAGGCGAAGACGACCTACGGGATCATCGGCATCAAGGTCTGGGTCTACAAGGGCGAGATCTTCGACTTCGCCCAGGTCGGCCAGGAGAAGCAGGACGATTCGCCGCGCGCCGAGCGCGGTGATCGCGAGCGCACCGAGCGTCCCCGCGGCCCGCGCCGCGAGCGTGGCGACCGTGGCGAGCGCGGCGAGGCGAGGGAATAAACCATGCTGCAACCCAAGCGAACCAAGTTCCGCAAGATGCACAAGGGCCGCAACGACGGCCTGTCCTGGAACGGCAATGCCGTCAGCTTCGGCGAGTACGGCCTGAAGGCGACGGCGACCGGCCAGCTCACCTCGCGCCAGATCGAGGCCGCGCGTCGTTCCATCAGCCGCTACGTCAAGCGCGGCGGCAAGATGTGGATCCGCGTGTTCCCCGACAAGCCGATCACCAAGAAGCCGATCGAAGTGCGAATGGGCTCGGGCAAGGGCAACGTCGAGTTCTGGGTCGCGCAGATCCAGCCGGGCCGCATGATCTACGAGATCGAGGGCGTGGACGAGGCGACCGCGCGCGAGGCGTTCCGCCTGGCCGCCGCCAAGCTCTCGGTGACCACCACTTTCGTGACCCGGACGGTGCGCTGATGGACCTCAAGCAGATGCGTCAGAAGTCGGCCGCCGAGCTCCAGGCCCACCTGGTCGAGCTGCGCAAGGAGCAGTTCTCCCTGCGCATGCAGAAGGCCACCGGCCAGCTCGCCAAGACCCACGAAGCCCGCCGGGTGCGCCGCGAGATCGCGCGCGTGAACACCCTGCTCGGCGCGCAGAAGTAAGGACGGCAGAGATGACCGACAACAACACCAAGAAGCTGCACACGGTCGAAGGCCGCGTCGTCAGCAACAAGATGGACAAGACGGTGACGGTGCTCGTCGAGCGCCAGGTCAAGCACGCGCTGTACGGCAAGTACATCCGCCGCTCGACCAAGCTGCACGCCCACGACGCGGACAACGCCTGCAACACCGGCGACATGGTCCGCGTGGCGGAGTGCGCCCCGATGTCCAAGACCAAGAACTGGCGCGTGGTCGAGATCCTCGCCCGCGCGGCCGAATAAGGGAGGCCTTGCAATGATCCAGATGCAGAGCCACCTCGACGTGGCCGACAACTCCGGCGCCAAGGAAGTGATGTGCATCAAGGTGCTGGGCGGCTCCAAGCGCCGCTACGCCGGCATCGGCGACATCATCAAGGTGTCCATCAAGGACGCCATCCCGCGCGGCAAGGTCAAGAAGGGCGAGGTCTACGACGCCGTCGTGGTCCGCACCCGCAAGGGCGTGCGCCGTCCCGACGGCTCGCTGATCCGCTTCGACGGCAACGCCGCGGTGCTGCTGAACAACAAGCACGAGCCGATCGGCACGCGCATCTTCGGGCCAGTGACCCGCGAGCTGCGCTCCGAGAAGTTCATGAAGATCGTCTCGCTCGCGCCCGAAGTGCTCTGAGCGGAGGAAGCATATGAACCGTATCAAGAAGGGCGACCACGTGGTGGTCACCGCCGGCAAGGACAAGGGCAAGCGCGGCGACGTGGTGAGCGTCGCCGGCGACAAGGTCGTCGTCTCGAACGTCAACCTGGTCAAGCGCCACACCAAGCCGAACCCGCAGGCCAACCAGCCGGGCGGCGTGATCGAGCGCGAGTCGCCGATCCATGTTTCGAACGTGATGCTGTTCAACCCGGCCTCCGGCAAGGGCGAGCGCATCGGTACCAAGGTGCTGGAGGATGGACGCAAGCTGCGCGTGTTCCGCTCCAGCGGTGAGGCGATCGACGCCTGAGGAATGCCGAGATGACGACCCGACTGGAAGAGTTCTACAAGACCGAGGTGGTTCCGAAGCTGATGGAACGCTTCGGCTACACCAACCCGATGCAGGTGCCGCGCCTGTCCAAGATCACGCTCAACATGGGCGTGGGCGAGGCGGCGGCCAACAAGAAGGTGCTCGAGAACGCGGTGGCCGACATGGCCAAGATCGCCGGCCAGAAGCCGGTGGTCACGAAGTCGCGCGTCTCCGTGGCCTCCTTCAAGATCCGCGACGGCTGGCCGATCGGCTGCAAGGTCACCCTGCGCCGCAACCACATGTTCGAGTTCCTGGACCGCCTGATCAACGTCTCGCTGCCGCGCGTCCGCGACTTCCGCGGCGTGTCCGGCCGCTCGTTCGACGGCCGCGGCAACTACAACATGGGCGTGAAGGAGCAGATCATCTTCCCGGAGATCGACTTCGACCAGGTCGACGCGCTGCGCGGCATGGACATCGCGATCACCACGACCGCCCGCACCAACGAAGAAGCCAAGGCGCTGCTCGAGGCCTTCCGCTTCCCGTTCCGCAACTGACCGGCAGAGGACGACACACATGGCCAAGACCTCCATGGTCAACCGCGAAGCGAAGCGCGCGAAGCTGGCGAAGCAGCACGGCGCCAAGCGCGAGGCGCTGAAGAAGATCATCTCCAGCACCACCGCCAGCTACGAAGAGAAGATGGAAGCGTCGGTGAAGCTGCAGAAGCTGCCGCGCGATTCCTCCGAGAGCCGCCAGCGCAACCGTTGCGCGCTGACCGGCCGCCCGCGCGGCGTGTACAGCAAGTTCGGCCTCGGCCGCAACATGCTGCGCCAGGCCACCATGCGCGGCGACGTCCCCGGCGTCCGCAAGGCCAGCTGGTAACCCCCCACTTCCGTATCCACGGATATCGGTGCACTCAAAGGTAATCGTCAATGAGCATGACTGATCCCATCGCCGACATGCTGGTCCGCATCCGCAATGCGGCGGCCGTCGGCAAGCAGACGGTGAAGATGCCGTCTTCCAAGACCAAGGTGGCGATCGCCAACGTCCTGAAGGGCGAGGGCTACATCGCCGACGCCCGCGTGACCGAGAACGGCGCCAAGGCCGAGCTCGAGATCGTGCTGAAGTACTTCGAGGGCAAGCCGGTGATCGAGCGCCTGCATCGCGTCTCGCGTTCGGGCCTGCGCCAGTACCGCGGCAAGGACGCGCTGCCGAAGGTCCTCGGCGGGCTCGGCGTCGCCATCATTTCCACCTCGAAGGGCATCATGACCGACGCGCAGGCGCGCCAGCAGGGCGTCGGCGGCGAAGTCCTGTGCTTCGTGGCCTAAGGGAGCAGCAAGCATGTCTCGTGTAGCCAAGAAGCCGATCGCCCTGCCGAAGGGCGTCGAAGTCAGCACCCAGGGCGGCAACGTCGTCGCCAAGGGCCCCAAGGGCAGCCTGTCGATCGCGAAGCCCGAGGGCGTCGAGGTCAAGGTCGAGGACGGCAACGCGCTGCTCTCGGCGGCCGACCCGATGCACGTCCCGATGGCCGGTACCCTGCGCGCGATCCTCGCCAACATGGTGAAGGGCGTGTCCGAGGGCTTCGAGCGCAAGCTCGAGCTCGTGGGCGTCGGTTACCGCGCGGCGATGCAGGGCAAGGACCTGAACCTGTCGCTCGGGTTCTCGCACCCGGTGCTGTTCCCGGCGCCCGAGGGCATCACCATCGCCACCCCGACCCAGACCGAGATCGTGGTCAGCGGCGCCGACAAGCAGCGCGTCGGCGAAGTCGCCGCCAAGATCCGCGGCTTCCGCCCGCCGGAGCCGTACAAGGGCAAGGGCGTCAAGTACGCCGGCGAAAACATCATCCGCAAGGAAGCCAAGAAGGCATAACGCGGGTCCCTCCGCAAGAGCCCGCACATCCATGTGCGGACTTTCCAATGCAAACCCCGCTTCATTGCAGTTCCAAAGAGATTGCAACCATGGAAAAGAAGATCGCCCGCCTGCGCCGCGCCAAGTCCACCCGCGCGCACATCCGCGAACTCGGCGTGCCGCGCCTGTCGGTGCTGCGCACCGGCCAGCACCTCTACGCCCAGGTGTTCAGCGCCGACGGCTCGAAGGTGCTGGCCGCGGCCAGCACCACCCAGTCCGACGTGCGCGAGGGCCTGAAGAACGGCAAGAACGCCGACGCCGCCGCGAAGGTCGGCCGCGCGATCGCCGAGAAGGCGCGCGCCGCCGGCATCGAGAAGGTCGCGTTCGACCGCTCGGGCTACCGTTACCACGGCCGCATCAAGGCGCTGGCCGACGCCGCGCGCGAGGGCGGCCTGCAGTTCTGATGTCGCGTCGCCTGCCGGTGCGGGTCGCACCGGACGGCATGGCCAGTTGTGGCCATGCACGGAACACCCGGAACACGACACAACCATAAGCGGCCAAGCCGCAAGCAAACCCCTAAACAGACGGAATCAAGAAGATGGCAGACGAACGAGCACCGCGGGGCCGCGACCGCGATCGCAACCGCGAGGAAATCGACGACGGCATGATCGAGAAGCTGATCGCGGTCAACCGCGTCAGCAAGACGGTCAAGGGCGGCCGCCAGTTCACCTTCACCGCGCTGACCGTGGTCGGCGACGGCGACGGCAAGATCGGCTTCGGCTACGGCAAGGCGCGCGAAGTGCCGGTCGCGATCCAGAAGTCGATGGAGCAGGCGCGCCGCGGCATGTCCCGGGTCGAGCTGAACAACGGCACCCTGTGGCACGCGGTCAAGTCCAACCACGGCGCGGCGAAGGTCTACATGCAGCCCGCGTCCGAAGGTACCGGCGTGATCGCCGGCGGCGCGATGCGCGCCGTGCTCGAGGCGGTGGGCGTGAAGAACGTGCTGGCCAAGGCCACCGGTTCGCGCAACCCGATCAACCTCGTGCGCGCCACGATCCGCGGCCTGAACGAGATGCACTCGCCGAGCCGCATCGCGGCCAAGCGCGGCAAGAAGGTGGAGGAGCTGCAGCATGGCTAAGAAGAACGAAGCCGCCACGGCCGGCACCGTCAAGGTGCGCCTGGTGAAGGGCCTGCGGGGAACCCAGGCGCGCCACCGGTTGTCTGTGAAGGCCCTGGGCCTGAACAAGCTCAACGACGTGCGCGAACTCAAGGACAGCCCGCAGGTTCGCGGCCTGATCAACACGGTCCATTACCTGGTCCGGGTCGAGGAATAATCCGATGAAGCTCAATTCGCTCAAGCCCGCCGACGGCGCCCGCCAGGAACGCAAGCGCGTCGGCCGCGGCATCGGCTCCGGCCTCGGCAAGACCGCCGGCCGCGGCCACAAGGGTTCGTTCGCCCGTTCCGGCAAGGGCAAGATCAAGGCCGGTTTCGAAGGCGGCCAGATGCCCATGCAGCGTCGCCTGCCGAAGATCGGCTTCGCCTCGCTGAAGAAGAAGGACACCGCCGAAGTGCTGCTGTACCAGCTGGACAAGCTGGACGCCGGCACGATCGACTTCGCCGCGCTGCGCGCCGCGAAGCTGGTGCCGTCGACGGCGAAGTACGCCAAGATCGTCAAGAAGGGCGAGATCGGCAAGAAGTTCGTGCTGAAGGGCCTGCTGGCCACGGCCGGCGCGAAGGCGGCGATCGAGGCCGCCGGCGGCCAGGTCGTCGAGGCCGCGGAGTAATCCCGGGATGGCGCGCAGCGCATCCGCGATGGCCGGCCTGGCCGGCGCCGGCAAGTTCACCGAGCTGCGGCAGCGCCTGCTGTTCGTGCTCGGTGCGCTGCTGGTCTACCGCATCGGCTGCTACATCCCGGTGCCGGGCGTCAACCCGGAGGCGATGCTGCAGCTGATGCAGGCGCAGGAAGGCACGATCGTGGACATGTTCAACATGTTCTCGGGCGGCGCCCTGTCGCGCTTCAGCCTGTTCGCGCTGAACGTGATCCCGTACATCTCCGCCTCGATCGTCATGCAGCTGATGGTGCAGATCCTGCCCAGCCTGAAGGCGATCCAGAAGGAAGGCGAGTCCGGCCGCCGCAAGATCACCCAGTGGTCGCGCCTCGGCGCGATCCCGCTGGCGATCTTCCAGTCCGCCGGCATCGCCATCGCGCTGCAGACCTCTGGCGCCAGCAACGGCATCCCGGTGGTCTACGCCCCGGGCCCGGGCTTCGTGCTGACGGCGGTGGTCGCGCTGACCGCGGGCACGATGTTCCTGATGTGGATCGGCGAGCAGGTGACCGAGCGCGGCGTCGGCAACGGCGTGTCGCTGATCATCTTCGCCGGCATCGTGGCGGGGCTGCCCGCGGCGGTGCTGGGCACGCTCGAGAGCGTGCGCAACGGGCAGATGAGCTCGCTGGCGGTGATCGCCATCGCCGCGATCGTGCTGCTGTTCACCTGGTTCGTGGTGTTCGTCGAGAGCGGCCAGCGCCGCATCACGGTGAACTACGCGCGCCGCCAGGGCGGCCGCAACGCGTACATGAACCAGTCGTCGTTCCTGCCGCTGAAGCTCAACATGTCGGGCGTGATCCCGCCGATCTTCGCGTCGTCGATCATCATGTTCCCGGCCACCGCCTCGACCTGGTTCGGCCAGGCCGGCGCCGGCAACTGGGTGCAGCGCGCGGCGCAGGCGCTGGGCCCGGGCGAGCCGCTGCACATGATCCTGTACGCGACCCTGATCGCCGGCTTCACCTTCTTCTACACGGCGCTGGTCTTCAACTCGCAGGAGACCGCGGACAACCTGAAGAAGTCGGGCGCGCTGATCCCGGGCATCCGGCCGGGCAAGGCGACGGCGGACTACATCGACGGCGTGCTGACCCGGCTCACGGCCGCGGGCGCCGCCTACCTGGTGCTGGTCTGCCTGCTGCCCGAGTTCATGCGGACCGAGCTGGGCGCCTCCTTCTACTTCGGCGGCACCTCGCTGCTGATCGTGGTGGTGGTGGTGATGGACTTCATCGCGCAGATCCAGGCGCACCTGATGTCCCACCAGTACGACAGCCTGCTCAAGAAGGCCAACCTGAAGGGCGGCAAGCGGTAAGATAGTCAGGACAAAGCTGAGGGTGGAACTGAGGGGCGGCTGCGCCGCCCTGTGAGGGGGAAGTCCCTCGCAAGGGCGCGAAGCGCCCGCTCACCAGGCGGCGAAAGCCGCCGCCCACCAGGCCGCGCAGCGGCCGAACTCACAGCCCGCTGGCAGCGGGCAGATGGGCGACCCGGGCGGCGGTTCCGCGCACGGGTGGCCCGGGGCGGATCCGCGCGCCGGAGTAGCGCGCGGGCCGGGCAGGGCGGGGAACCGCCGGGCCGCGGCCAGCCCCGGGCCTTCGCCGGAGCATGGGCACACTCCCCATGCCGGGTCCCGGGGCTTCGGTCCCGGGGCTTCCAGTGCTCACGGAACCTTGATAAAATTTCCGATTCACTCGCCGGGCTCGCGTGCCTGGCCGCCAACCGTTTGGAGATCCGCCACATGGCGCGTATTGCCGGCGTCAACCTGCCTGCCCAGAAGCACGTCTGGGTCGGCCTGCAGAGCATCTACGGCATCGGCCGTACCCGTTCCCGCCAGGTCTGCGAATCGGCCGGGGTCGCCCCGTCGACGAAGATCCGCGACCTGTCCGAGCCCGAAGTCGAGCGCCTCCGCGCCGAAATCGGCAAGTTCGCGGTCGAAGGCGACCTGCGCCGCGAAATCGGCGTGGCGATCAAGCGCCTCATGGACCTGGCCTGCTACCGCGGCCTGCGCCATCGTCGCGGCCTGCCCCTGCGCGGCCAGCGCACCCGGACCAATGCCCGCACCCGCAAGGGTCCGCGCAAGGCCATCAAGAAGTAAGGAACAGACATGGCCAAGCCAGCTGCCGCGAAAGTCAAGAAGAAGATCAAGCGCGTCGTCACCGACGGCATCGCGCATGTGCACGCTTCTTTCAACAACACCATCGTGACCATCACCGACCGCCAGGGCAACGCGCTGTCGTGGGCGACCTCGGGCGGCGCGGGCTTCCGCGGCTCGCGCAAGTCGACCCCGTTCGCCGCGCAGGTCGCCGCCGAGAAGGCCGGCAAGGCCGCGCTCGACTACGGCGTGAAGTCGCTGGAAGTGCGCATCAAGGGCCCGGGTCCGGGCCGCGAGTCGGCCGTGCGTTCGCTCAACAACGTCGGCTACAAGATCACCAACATCATCGACGTGACGCCGATCCCGCATAACGGGTGCCGTCCGCCGAAGAAGCGTCGCGTCTAAGGGGGCGATAGAAAAATGGCTCGTTATATCGGACCCACCTGCAAGCTCGCCCGCCGCGAAGGCACCGACCTCGGCCTGAAGTCGCCGGCGCGCGCGCTCGACTCCAAGTGCAAGCTGGAGCAGAAGCCCGGCCAGCACGGCGCCGGCACCGGCGCCCGCCGCAGCAAGCTTTCGGACTACGCCACCCAGCTGCGCGAGAAGCAGAAGGTGAAGCGCATCTACGGCCTGCTGGAGCGCCAGTTCCGCAACTACTACAAGAAGGCCTCGACGAAGAAGGGCAACACCGGCGAGAACCTCCTGCAGATGCTCGAGACCCGCCTCGACAACGTCGTCTATCGCATGGGCTTCGCCGTCACCCGCCCGGCCGCGCGCCAGCTGGTCAGCCACCGCGGCGTCACCGTGAACGGCAAGCCGGTCAACCTGCCGTCGTACGCGGTCAAGGCCGGCGACGCGATCGCGCTCTCCGAGCGCGCGCAGAAGCAGCTCCGCGTGCAGGAGTCGCTGACCGTCTCCGGCCAGATGGACCTGTCGCCGTCGTGGATCGAGGTCGACGCGAAGAAGTTCGCCGGCGTGTTCAAGGCGGTCCCGGACCGCGCGGACCTGCCCGCCGACATCAACGAAGCGCTGATCGTCGAGCTGTATTCGAAGTAACGGACGCAGCGAGCTTCATGATCCGGTCTCCGGAGACATGAGCGAATGCCTCCACAACCCTGGCCAATCCGCGCTGCGGATTGGCCGCTCCCTTAACTTAAGGGGGCTCCAAAGGCAAAAGCAGCGCCATACGCATTTGCAGGAGAAGCTACACACATGACGGTTACCGCCAACCAAGTCCTGCGTCCCCGCGGCCCCCAGATCGAACGCCTCGCTGGCAACCGCGCGAAGGTCGTGATCGAGCCGCTCGAGCGCGGCTACGGCCACACCCTGGGCAACGCCCTGCGCCGCGTGCTGCTGTCCTCGATCCCCGGCTTCGCCATCACCGAGGTCGAGATCGACGGCGTGCTGCACGAGTACAGCACCATCGAGGGCCTGCAGGAAGACGTGCTCGAAGTCCTGCTGAACCTCAAGGACATCGCCATCCGCATGGGCACCGGCGACAGCTCCACGCTGACGCTGTCCCGGCAGGGCCCGGGCGTCGTCACCGCGGGCGACATCAAGACCGACCACAACGTCGAGATCCTCAACCCCGAGCACGTGATCGCGCACCTGACCAAGGACACCGCGCTGAACATGCGCCTGCGCATCGAGCGCGGCTTCGGCTACCAGCCGGCCGCCGCCCGCCGCAAGCCGGACGAGGAAACCCGCGCGATCGGCCGCCTGATGCTGGACGCCTCGTTCTCGCCGGTCCGCCGCGTCGCGTACGCCGTCGAGGCCGCGCGCGTCGAGCAGCGCACCGACCTGGACAAGCTGGTCATCGACATCGAGACCAACGGCACCATCGACGCCGAGGAAGCCGTGCGCACCGCCGCCGACATCCTCAGCGACCAGCTGTCGGTGTTCGGCGACTTCACCCACCGCGACCGCGGCGCGTCGAAGCCGGTCGCCACCGGCGTGGATCCGGTGCTGCTGCGCCCGATCGACGACCTGGAGCTGACCGTGCGTTCGGCCAACTGCCTCAAGGCCGAGAGCATCTACTACATCGGCGACCTCATCCAGAAGACCGAGGTCGAGCTGCTGAAGACGCCGAACCTGGGCAAGAAGTCGCTCACGGAGATCAAGGAAGTGCTCGCGCAGCGGGGCCTTTCGCTCGGCATGAAGCTCGAGAACTGGCCGCCGGCGGGCGTCGCGTCCCACGGGATGATGGGCTGATCGCCCCGCGACGGTCGATGTAGCGACAACGGGAACCAACACGCCGACGGGCACGAGCCCGCGGCATCGCCGGGAACGGAATTCCCGGCCAGGGCCAGCGCAGTCCGAAGCTCCAACGCCATGACGGCGACAGCGATGTCCAACGCCTCCAACCTTCGACAAGGATCCAACCCATGCGCCACCAGAAATCCGGCCGCAAGTTCAGCCGCACCAGCGCCCATCGCCAGGCGATGTTCGAGAACATGGCCGCGTCGCTGATCAAGCACGAGCTGATCAAGACCACCCTGCCCAAGGCCAAGGAACTGCGCCGCGTCGCCGAGCCGCTGATCACGCTCGCCAAGACCGACGGCGTCGCCAACCGCCGCCTCGCCTTCGCGCGCCTGCGCGACAAGGAAGCCGTCGGCACGCTGTTCACCGTGCTCGGCCCGCGCTACGCGAACCGCCCGGGCGGCTACCTGCGCATCCTCAAGTGCGGCTTCCGCGCCGGCGACAACGCGCCGATGGCCTACGTCGAGCTCGTCGACCGCCCGCAGTCCGCCTGAGCGCCCATGTAGCGCCGACCCATGGTCGGCTCCGCATCCCAGGAAGCCCCGGCCCGTGCCGGGGCTTCCTTTTTTGCGTATCGTGAACGCATGACTGCCAATCCTCTCCGCTGGTCCTTCCGCGCCCGCTGCCTGGCCGGCTTCGCCGCCTGCGCGCTGCTCATCGGCTACGCCCTGTTCCTGCAGTTCCACGACTACCTGGAGCCGTGCCCGCTGTGCATCTTCCAGCGCGTCGCGTTCGCGGCGCTGGGCCTGGTCTTCCTGCTGGCCGGGCTGCACGCGCCGCGCGGCGCCGGCGGCCGCCGTGCCTGGGGCGTGCTCGGGCTGCTGGCCGCGGCGGCGGGCATCGGCGTGGCCGGGCGGCACGTCTGGCTGCAGCACCTGCCGGCCGACCAGGTGCCGATGTGCGGGCCGGGCCTGAACTTCCTGATGGAGGCTTTTCCGCTGAGCAGCGTGATCCGGACCGTGCTCACGGGCTCGGGCGAGTGCGCGAAGGTCGACTGGACGTTCCTCGGCCTGTCGATGCCGGAGTGGAGCCTGTTCTGGTTCGTGGCGCTGGCCGCGTGGGTCGTGTTCGCGATGCTGTGGCCGGGGAGGGCGCGCGATGGCCAGCCCTGAGCGCCCGCAGCCCGTCAACCTGGCCGAGGGCTGGTCGCCGGCGTCCTGGCGCGATCGCCCGGCCGCGCAGTTGCCTGCGTACCCCGATCCGGTCGCGCTCGCGCAGGCGATGGACGAACTGCGCGCGCTGCCGCCGCTGGTGACCTCGTGGGAGATCCTGGCGCTGAAGCAGCAGCTGGCCGAGGCGCAGGAAGGCCGCCGCTTCCTGCTGCAGGCCGGGGACTGCGCGGAGAACTTCGGCGAATGCACGTCGGCGGTGATCTCCAACCGCCTCAAGGTGCTGCTGCAGATGAGCCTCGTGCTGGTGCACGGTCTGCGCCTGCCGGTGCTGCGGGTCGGCCGTTTCGCCGGCCAGTACGCCAAGCCGCGCTCGGCGGACACGGAAACGCGCGACGGCACGACGCTGCCGTCGTACCGCGGCGACATCGTCAACGCGCCGGACTTCACCGCCGAAGCGCGCACGCCCGATCCGCGACGCATGATCAAGGCGCACGCGCGCTCGGCGATGACGATGAACTTCGTGCGCGCGCTGATCGACGGCGGCTTCGCCGACCTGCACCACCCCGAATACTGGAACCTCGAGTGGGTCGGCCATTCCCCGCTCGCCGAGGACTACCGGCGCATGGTGTCCGGCATCGGCGACGCGGTGCGCTTCATGGAGACGCTGTCCGGCAGCGAGGTGCACAACCTCAACCGCGTCGACTTCTACACCTCGCACGAAGCCCTGCTGCTGCCGTACGAAGAGGCGCAGACGCGGCAGGTGCCGCGGCAGTGGGGCTGGTTCAACCTCAGCACGCATTTCCCGTGGATCGGCATGCGCACCGCCGCGCTGGACGGCGCGCACGCGGAGTACTTCCGCGGCATCCGCAACCCGGTCGCGGTGAAGGTCGGGCCCTCGGCCACGCCGGACGCGCTGCTGCGGCTGATCGACCTGCTCAACCCCGGCGACGAGCCCGGCCGGCTGACCTTCATCCATCGCATGGGCGCGGCGCAGGTTGCGGAGAAGCTGCCGGCGCTGCTCGACGCGGTGCGCCGCGACGGTCGCCGAGTGCTGTGGGTGTGCGACCCGATGCACGGCAATACCGAGAATTCGAGCAACGGCTACAAGACGCGGCGCTTCGCGAACATCCGCAGCGAACTGGAGCAGTCGTTCGACCTGCACGCGGCCGCGGGCACGCGCCTGGGCGGCGTGCACCTCGAACTGACCGGGGAGGACGTCACCGAGTGCACCGGCGGCGCGCGCGACCTCACCGACGCGGACCTGGCGCGGGCCTACCGTTCGACGGTGGATCCGCGCCTGAACTACGAGCAGGGGCTGGAGGTCGCGATGCTCGTCGTGCGCAAGCAGGCGCAACTCGCGGCGCCGCGGCGATGAACCGCGCGATCGGCTGGTCCTCCGTGCTGCTGGCGGTCGCATGCGCCGCCACGGTTGCGGGCGCGGCCCACGCTTCGCCCGGCACGGGCGCGGATGCGGGCGCGGCGCCGGTCGCCGCGATCGATGCGCAGGCCTCCGGCGTCGCGGTACGCCTGCGCGGCATTTCCGCGGTGGACGCGAACGTCGCGTGGGCCAGCGGCCGCGAAGGCACCGTGCTGCGGACCGTGGACGGCGGCGCGCACTGGCAGGCGATCCGCGTGCCCGGCGCGGAGAAGCTCGACTTCCGCGACGTCGAAGGTTTCGACGCCGATCGCGCGGTGGTGCTGTCGATCGGCCCCGGCGCCGACTCGCGCGTGTACCGCACCGATGATGGCGGGCGCAGCTGGCAGCTCGCGCTGCAGAATGCCGATCCGCGTGCGTTCTTCGATTGCATGGCGTTCGACGGCGAGCGCGGCTGGATGCTCGGCGACCCGGTGGACGGCGCCTTCCAGGTCTATGCGAGCGCCGACGGCGGCCGGACCTGGACGCTGCAGGCCGGTGCGATGCCGCCCGCGGAACAGGACGAGGCGGCATTCGCCGCCAGCGGCACCTGCATCGCCACCACGCCCTGGGCCGGACGCATGGCGGTGGGCGGCGGCGGCGCGTCGCGCGCCTTCGTGGACGATGGCGCCTCGCGCTGGACCGCGCATTCGGTCCCGATGCCCGCGCGCGTGCCCGCGGCCGGCATCTTCTCCGCAGCGCCCGCCGGCACCGACATGCTGCTGGTCGGCGGCGATTTCGAGCACGAGGCCGCGCCGGGCAGCGCCGCGCTGGCGCAACGCCGGGACGACGGCACGCTCGCGGTGTCGGCGCTGCCGGATCCGCGCGGCTACCGCTCCGGCGTGGCTTGCGCCGGGCGCGCGCGGCCGCGATGCGTCGCGGTCGGGCCGAGCGGCGTCGACGTCCTCGTCGATGGCCGCTGGCAGCCGCTCTCGGACGTCGGCTACGACGCCGTGGACCTGGCGGCGGACGGCAGCGGCCGCGGCTGGGCGAGCGGCGACAAGGGTCGCATCGCCCGCATCCGGCTGGCGCCGGCGGACTAGTACGGCAGCGTCGGCAGGAACTTCGGCGGCCGGCGCGCCTGCGTCGCCTGTTCGTAGCCGTAGGCGATGCCGATCAGCGTCGGCTCGCTCCAGGCCGCCCCCATGAACACGATGCCCACCGGCAACTCGTGCGCGAAGCCGGCGGGCACGGTGATCGACGGATAGCCCGCGACCGAAGTGATCTGCGACACGCCGCCGACCGTGGGGTCGCCGCTCACCACATGGTCGCCGAGCACGAGGTCGGTCGGGAACGCGGGCCCCCACGACGGCGCGAGCAGCGCGTCGAGCCGGTTCGCCTCCAGCGCGGCGTCGATGCCCTCCGGCCCGGCGCGCCGCTTCGCCCGCGCAAGCGCATCGATGTACGCCTGGTCGGCCAGCGGCCCCTTGGCCTGCGCCTGCAGGAACAGTTCCTGCCCGAACCACGGCATCTCCGCGTCCGCGTGCGCCTCGTTGAACGCGACCAGGTCCGCCAGCGTCTTCGGCGCGACGCCCGCGCCGGCGAGGTAGGCCGCGATGTCGTGCTTGAACTCGTACAGCAGCACCGTGAATTCGTCGTCGCCCAGCGCGTCGATGTTCGGCACCTCGACCGGATCGACGATCGTCGCGCCCTGCGCGCGCAGCACGGCGATGGCCTGCTCGAGCGCGCGGTCGGCATTGGGCTCCATGCCCGCGAGCTTGCGCACCACGCCGATGCGCTTGCCCTCCAGCGCGCCGGCCTGCAGGAATCGGGTGTAGTCGGTCGCGTGCGCGGCGGCGTCCGCGGTGGCGGCGTCGCCGGGGTCGCTGCCCGCCATCGCCGTGAGCAGCGCGGCCGCATCGGCGACGGTGCGCGTCATCGGCCCGGCGGTGTCCTGCGAGTGGGCGAGGGGGATCACGCCGCCGCGGCTGACCAGTCCCAGCGTCGGCTTGATGCCGACCAGCCCGGTCATCGCGGCGGGGCAGATCACGCTGCCGTCGGTTTCCGTGCCGACGCCGACCGTCGCCAGGTTCGCGGCGATGGCGCTGCCGGTGCCCGAACTCGAGCCGCAGGGGTTGCGGTCCAGCACGTAGGGATTGCGCGTCTGTCCGCCGCGCCCGCTCCAGCCGGAGCTGGCATGCGAGGACCGGAAGTTCGCCCACTCGCTGAGGTTGGTCTTGCCGAGGACGACGGCGCCGGCCTCGCGCAGCCGCCGCACCAGGAATGCGTCCCGCGCCGGGCGGTTGTCCGCGAGCGCGAGCGAGCCGGCCGAGTTGACCATCGGCGTGGCGTCGATGTTGTCCTTCAGCAGCACCGGGATCCCGTGCATCGGGCCGCGCAGCTTGCCCGCGGCGCGTTCGGCGTCGCGGGCGGCGGCCTCGGCCATCGCATCGGGATTGAGTTCGATCACCGCGTTGATCGCGGGCCCCGCGCGGTCGATCGCGGCGATGCGGTCGAGATAGGCGCGGGTCAGCGTGCGGCTGTCGAGCGAGCCGTCGCGCATGCGTGCCTGCAGCCCGGCGACGGTGGCTTCGTCGAACGCGAACGCGCCGGCCCCCGGCGCCACCTGGCCGGCGGCAGCGAACGGACTGGCACAGAGCAGCGCCGCCAGCGGCAGCGCACGACGGAACGACATGGCGGACCCCCTTGCCTGGAGCAGCGCGCGTCTAGTAGCGCCGACGCAGGATATCCCGGGCCAGCACCCAGACCACGACCAGGTTGATCGCCAGCACCAGCACGGCCGCCCAGCCGGGATGCCGCCACAGGGCGTAGAGGTCGAGCGGGAGGTAGAGCGAGGCGGTCACGCAGCCCAGCCAGGAGGCCCAGCCCCTGGCCCGCCACAGGCCCCAGGCCTCCAGCAGGTGCAGCAGGCCGTAGGCCATCACCGCGGCCGCGGCCAGGTGCACGGCGTCCGGGTTGATCTGGTTCGCGAACAGCGCCAGCGCGCCGTGCTCGGGGTCGAGCTGGAAGCGCGCGATGAGCTCGTGGACCCAGCGCCGCAGCGGCGCCGGCCCCAGCAACTCCAGCCCGCTGGCGGCGAGCACCGCCAGCGCGCCCTTGACGCCCTCGACCAGGGCGATGACGTGCAGGCCCGGATGCGCATGCGGATCCGGGTTGTAGTGCGGATGCCCGGGATCGTCGCTGGGACGCATGGACGCGGGCCGGGCGGGCGTCAGGCGGCGCGCGAGGCGCGCTTGCGGTCGGTCTCGGTGAGGAACTTCTTGCGCAGTCGGATTTCCTTCGGCGTCACTTCCACCAGCTCGTCGTCCTCGATGAAATCGAGCGCCTGCTCCAGCGAGTACTTGAGCGCCGGCGTCAGCTTGATCGCGTCGTCCTTGCCGGAGGCGCGCATGTTGGTCAGCGGCTTGGGCTTGATGACGTTGACCGTGAGGTCGTTGTCCTTCGAATGGATGCCGACCAGCTGCCCCTCGTACACGTTGTCGCCCTCGGCGGCGAACAGGCGGCCGCGCTCCTCGAGCGGGCCGAGCGAGTAGGCGGGCGTCACGCCGGGCGCGTTGGCGATCATCACGCCGTTGATGCGCTTGGCGATCGTGCCGGTTTCCTTCGGGCCGTAGTGGTCGAACACGTGGAAGAGCAGGCCCGAGCCCTGGGTGAGGGTCTTGAACTCGTTCTGGAAGCCGATCAGGCCGCGCGCCGGGATCATGTAGTCCAGGCGCACGCGGCCCTTGCCGTCGGATTCCATGTTCTTGAGCTGCGCCTTGCGCGTGCCGAGCTTCTCCATCACGCCGCCCTGGTGCTGGTCCTCGATGTCGACCACCAGCTGCTCGATCGGTTCCATCGGCTGGCCGTCGATCTCCTTGATGATCACCTCGGGGCGCGACACGGCCAGCTCGAAGCCCTCGCGGCGCATCGTCTCGATGAGCACCGACAGGTGCAGCTCGCCGCGGCCCGAGACCAGGAACTTGTCGGCGTCGGCGGTCTCCTCGACCTTCAGCGCGACGTTGTGCAGCGTCTCGCGCATCAGGCGCTCGCGCAGCTGGCGGCTGGTGATGAACTTGCCGCCGGAGAAGTCCTTGTGGCCGGCGAACGGCGAGTTGTTGACCTGGAAGGTCATGCTGATCGTCGGCTCGTCCACCGTCAGCGCCGGCAGCGCCTCGGGCATGTCGAGCGCGCACACGGTGTCGGAGATGCCCAGGTCCTGGATGCCGGCGATCGCGACGATGTCGCCCGCTTCGGCTTCCTCGACCTCGATGCGCTCCAGGCCCATGAAGCCGAGCACCTGCACGACCTTGCCCTGGCGCTTCTTCCCCTCGCGGTCGATCACCGCGACCGGCTGGTTCTTGCGGACCTTGCCGCGCTGGATGCGGCCGATGCCGATCAGCCCGACGAAGTTGTTGTAGTCGAGCTGGCTGATGCGCATCTGGAACGGGCCGTCCGGGTCGACGCTCGGCGCGGGGACGTGCTGCATGATCGCCTCGTACAGCGGCGTCATGTCGCCGTCGCGCGCGCTGTCGTCCAGGCTCGCGTAGCCGTGCAGCGCCGACGCGTACACGATCGGGAAGTCGAGCTGCTCGTTGGTCGCACCGAGCTTGTCGAACAGGTCGAACACCTGGTCGATCACCCAGTCCGGGCGCGCGCCGGGGCGGTCGATCTTGTTGACGACCACGATCGGCTTGAAGCCCATCGCGAATGCCTTCTGGGTCACGAAGCGCGTCTGCGGCATCGGCCCGTCCATCGCGTCGACCAGGATCAGCACCGAATCCACCATCGACAGCACGCGCTCGACTTCGCCGCCGAAGTCGGCGTGCCCGGGCGTGTCGACGATGTTGATGCGGTTGCCCTGCCAGGTGATGGCGGTGTTCTTGGCCAGGATGGTGATGCCGCGTTCCTTTTCCTGGTCGTTGCTGTCCATCACGCGCTCGGCGAGGACGGTGCGCTCGTTGAGCGTGCCCGACTGCTTCAGCAGGCAGTCGACGAGGGTGGTCTTGCCATGGTCGACGTGGGCGACGATGGCGATGTTGCGGAGGCGTTCGATGGACATTGTCTTGTGCGGAAGCGGAAGGGACGCCATCGGCCCCGCAAGACGCCCTCGGGGGAGGGCGCCAGGACGGGTTTCGCGGGCAGCCGGTTATTATAGCGGGCAAGCCGGGCCGCCCGCCGGACCCGCGGTTCATCTTTCCCACGGCCGTTCCCCGGCCGGCCATCCCGAGGAGTCCCCCATGTCCCTGTTCGCCACCTTCGACACCGACCGCGGCCCGATCAAGGTCGAGCTCTACCCCGACAAGGCCCCGCTGACGGTGGCCAATTTCGTCAACCTGGCGAAGCGCGGCTTCTACGACGGCCTGAACTTCCACCGGGTCATCGCCGATTTCATGATCCAGGGCGGCTGCCCCGAGGGTTCCGGCCGCGGCGGCCCGGGCTACCGCTTCGAGGACGAGGCGAACAACGGCGTCGGCCACGAGCGCGGCGTGCTCTCCATGGCCAATGCGGGCCCGAACACCAACGGCAGCCAGTTCTTCATCACCCATGTGGCCACGCCGTGGCTGGACGGCAAGCACACCGTGTTCGGCAAGGTCGTCTCCGGCCTGGACGCGGTGGACGCGGTGCGCCAGGGCGACCAGATCCGCAAGGTGACGATCGAGGGCGACGCCGACGCCGTGCTGGCCGCGAAGGCCGACCGCGTGGCGGAGTGGAACCGGCACCTCTCGGCCTGACCATGGCGGTCTGATGCTAAAATACCGGGCTGCGCCAGCGTCCTTTCCCACGAGGTCCCGCATGCCCGGTTTCGCAAGTCGCATCGGTCGCGCCAAGCCCAGCGCGATCATGCTGGTCGCCGACAAGGCCAAGCGCCTGAAGGCCGAAGGCCGCGACATCATCAGCTTCTCGATCGGCGTCCCCAATTTCCTGCCCGGCGAGAACGTCTACGACGCCGCCCGCGAGGCGCTGTCGCACGACTCCGGCCAGTACGGCAGCAACCGCGGCAGCGACGCGCTGCTCGACGCGTTCCTCGCGCACATGGCGGAAATCGGCCTCACCGGCTACACCCGCGCCAACCTCGCGACCGGCATCGGCGCCAAGCACGTGCTCTACAACCTCGCCGAGGCGCTGCTCGACGAGGGCGACACGATCGCCTTCGCGGTGCCGTACTGGACCAGCTACCTCGACATCGCCGAGATCGTCAACGCGAAGATCGACCTGCTGCCGTGCCCGGCCTCGCAGGACTACAAGCTCACCCCGGCGCAGCTCGACGCGGCGCTGGCGAAGACGCCCAAGGTGTTCCTGTTCAACAACCCGTCCAACCCGACGGGCATGGTGTACACGAAGGACGAGATCGCGGCGCTTGCCGACGTCATCGCCAGGCACCCCGACACCTGGGTCATCACCGACGACATCTACAACCGCATGGTCTTCGACGGCGTCGGCTACCACAACTTCGTGATGGCGCGGCCCGAGCTGCGCGAGCGGGTGGTGTTCGTCGATTCGCTGTCCAAGACCTACGGCATGCCCGGCTGGCGCGTCGGCTTCATGGCCGGCCCCGAGTCGGTGGCCAAGGCCGTGGTGACGATGAACTCGAACCACATCACCAACCTGCCGGAAGTGACCACGGCCGCCGCCGTTGCCGCGATGACCGGTCCGCAGGACATCCCGCGCGCCAAGTGCGCCGAGTTCGCGGCCAAGCGCGACCAGGTGATGGCGATGTTCGACCGCGTGCCGGGCGTCACCTGCCCGCGGCCGCAGGGCGCGTTCTACGTGTTCCCGGACGTCAGCGCGTACTTCGGCAAGACCCACGGCCCGACCGGGCTGAAGGTCGACGACGACGTGTCGTTCTGCAACGCGCTGCTCGAAGCCAAGGGCGTGGCCTGCGTGCCGGGCTCGGCCTTCGGCGAGCCGCGCGCGCTGCGCATCAGCTACACCTGCCCGACGCCGCAGCTGGCGCCCGGCCTGGAGCGCATCCGCGAGTTCTTCGCCGAGCTCGCCTGACCCCGACCGACCTTCCGACGCATCGCACCTTCCAACGAATTCCCACGGAGTCCCCATGAAGTCCCCCGTTCGAGTCGCCGTCACCGGCGCCGCCGGCCAGATCGGCTACGCGCTGCTGTTCCGCATCGCCTCCGGCGAAATGCTGGGCAAGGACCAGCCGGTCGTCCTGCAGATGCTGGAGCTGCCGATGGAGAAGGCGCAGGCCGCGCTCCGCGGCGTGATGATGGAGCTCGAGGACTGCGCCTTCCCGCTGCTCGCGGGCATGGTCGGCACCGATGATCCGAAAGTCGCGTTCAAGGACGCCGACTACGCGCTGCTGGTCGGCGCGATGCCGCGCGGCCCGGGCATGGAGCGCAAGGACCTGCTGCTGAAGAACGCCGAGATCTTCACCGCGCAGGGCAAGGCGCTCGACGCCGTCGCCTCGCGCAACGTCAAGGTGCTCGTGGTCGGCAACCCGGCCAACACCAACGCCTACATCGCGATGAAGTCGGCGCCGTCGCTGCCGGCGAAGAACTTCACCGCGATGCTCCGCCTCGACCACAACCGCGCGCTGTCGCAGCTGGCCGCCAAGGCCGGCGTGGCGGTCGGCGACATCGAGAAGATGGCGGTGTGGGGCAACCACAGCCCGACCATGTATCCGGATTACCGCTTCGCGACGGTCAACGGCAAGTCGCTGAAGGACATGATCGGCGACGAGGCCTGGAACGCCGACACCTTCATCCCGGTGGTCGGCAAGCGCGGCGCCGCGATCATCGAGGCGCGCGGCCTGTCGTCGGCGGCGTCGGCGGCCAATGCGGCGATCGACCACATGCGCGACTGGGCGCTGGGCACCGGCGGCAAGTGGGTCACCATGGGCGTGCCGTCCGACGGCAGCTACGGCATCCCGGAGGGCGTGATGTACGGCGTGCCCGTGACCTGCGCGAACGGCGAGTACACGCGCGTCGAAGGCCTGCCGATCGACGAATTCAGCCGCGCGCGCATGGACAAGACCCTGGCCGAGCTCGAGGAAGAGCGCGCCGGCGTGGCGCACCTGCTCTGACATGGCGCGCACGGACTCCGCCGGGGCCGCCTTCCGCGCCGCGCTCGCGGCGGAGTCGCCGCTGCAGGTGATGGGCGCCATCACCGCGTACGCGGGATTGATGGCGAAGCGCACCGGCTACAAGGCGCTGTACCTCTCCGGCGGCGGCGTCGCCGCCAATTCGCTGGGCATGCCGGACCTCGGCATCTCGACGATGGAGGACGTGCTCACCGACGCGCGCCGGATCGTGGATGCGACCGGGATGCCGCTGCTGGTGGACATCGACACCGGCTGGGGCGGGGCGTTCAACATCGGCCGCACCATCCGCAGCTTCGAGCGCACCGGCGTCGCCGCCGTGCACATGGAGGACCAGGTCGGCCAGAAGCGTTGCGGCCATCGTCCGGGCAAGGAAGTCGTGCCGCGCGACGAGATGGTCGACCGGGTGAAGGCCGCGGTCGACGCGCGCGTCGATCCCGGCTTCGTGGTCATGGCGCGCACCGATGCCGCCGCCGTCGAGGGCATCGACAGCGCCATCGAGCGCGCGGTGGCCTATGTCGAGGCGGGCGCGGACATGATCTTCCCCGAGGCGATGAAGACGCTCGACGACTACCGCCGCTTCAAGGCCGCGGTGAAGGTGCCGATCCTGGCCAACCTCACCGAGTTCGGCAGCACGCCGTTCTTCACTACGGACGAGCTGCGCGACGCCGGCGTCGACATCGCCCTGTACTGCTGCGGCGCCTACCGCGCGATGAACAAGGCGGCGCTGCACTTCTACGAGACGGTGCGCCGCGAGGGCACGCAGAAGCGCATCGTCGACACGCTGCAGACCCGCGACGAGCTGTACGACTTCCTCGGCTACCACGCCTACGAGGACAAGCTCGACGCGCTTTTCCAGAAGGATCCGAAATGAGCGAGCAAGCCACGGCCCCGAAGGCCAAGAAATCCGTCGCGTTGAGCGGCACGCCCGCCGGCAACACCGCGCTGTGCACCGTCGGCCGGAGCGGCAACGACCTGCATTACCGCGGCTACGACATCAAGGACCTGGCCACGCAGTCCACCTTCGAGGAAGTCGCGCACCTGCTGGTGCACGGCGCGCTGCCGACGGCGTCGCAGCTCAAGGCGTACAAGGCGAAGCTGCAGCGCCTGCGCGGCCTGCCCGCGATCGTCGCCGAGGCGCTCGAGCTGGTCCCGGCCAACGCGCACCCGATGGACGTGCTGCGCACCGGTTGCTCGGTCCTGGGCACGGTGCTGCCCGAGCGCGAGGCGCATCCCGCGAGCGAGGCGCGCGACATCGCCGACCGCCTGATGGCCAGTTTCGGCTCGATGCTCCTGTACTGGTGGCACTTCACCCGCAACGGCCGCCGCATCGACTGCGAGACCGACGACGACTCGATCGCCGCGCACTTCCTGCACCTGCTGCACGGCGAGCCGCCGTCGGCGCTGCACGCGGAATCGCTGGACAAGTCGCTGGTGCTGTACGCCGAACACGAGTTCAACGCCTCCACGTTCACCGCGCGCGTCATCGCCGGCACGGGAAGCGACCTGCATTCCTGCATCACCGGCGCGATCGGCGCGCTGCGCGGCCCGAAGCACGGCGGCGCGAACGAGGTCGCGATGGACATCATCAGCCGCTATGCGACGCCGGACGAGGCCGAAGCAGACATCCGCGCGCGCATGGAGCGCAAGGAGATCGTGATCGGCTTCGGCCACCCGGTCTACACCGTCGGCGACCCGCGCAACCCGATCATCAAGGAAATCTCGCGCAAGCTGTGCGCGGACGGCGGCAACCAGGCCCTGTTCGACATCAGCGAGCGCATCGAGGCGCTGATGTGGGACACGAAGAAGATGTTCCCGAACCTCGACTGGTACAGCGCCAGCGCGTACCACATGATGGGCATCCCGACGCCGATGTTCACGCCCCTGTTCGTGGTGGCGCGCACTTCCGGCTGGAGCGCGCACGTGATCGAGCAGCGGGAGGACGGCAAGATCATCCGCCCCAGCGCCAACTACGTCGGCCCCGACGACCGCCCCTACGTTCCCCTCGCCAAACGCTGACCGAAAGCGTTTTTGCCACAGATTCCACAGATCGCACAGATAAAAAATCGGGCCGCGCCAGCTCATGCTCGCGCGGCCCGTTTCTTTGCTTTTTGATCCGTGTGATCCGTGAAATCTGTGGCTAAAGGCTCTTAGGGGGTGGTGGCGGCGTAGCCGGAGGCCTGGATGGCCTTCTGGAGCTCGGTGGTGACCTTGAGGTTGCCGGCGATGACGTGGCGGCCGCGCGACTCGGCGACGTCCATGCGCGCGAGCGAGGCGCCGCGGTAGTCGGTGACGCGCCCGCCGGCTTCGCGCACGAGCAGCACGCCCGCCGCGATGTCCCACGGCTGCAGGCCGGCCTCGAAGTACGCGTCGGCGCGCCCGCAGGCGACGTACGCGAGGTCGAGCGCCGCCGAGCCGGTACGGCGCACGTCCTCGGCGCCGGCGCCGTCGAGCAGGCCGCGCAGCGTGTCGAGCTGCGGGCCGATGCGCGCGCGGTCGCGCGGCGGGAAGCCGGTGACCAGCATCGCCCCGGCCAGGTCCTTGCGCTCGCCGATGCGGAAGCGGCGCTCGTTGAGCTGCGCGCCGGCGCCGCGCGTGGCGGTGAACAGCTCGTTGCGCAGCGGGTCGAAGATCACCCCGTGGGTCGGCTCGCCGTTCTCGACCAGCGCGATCGACACGCACCAGTGCGGCCAGCCGTGCAGGTAGTTGCTGGTGCCGTCGAGCGGGTCGATGACCCATGTGGCGCGGCCGCCGGGCCCGCGACCGGCCTGCAGGCCGCCTTCCTCGCCGAGCACCGCGTACTCGGGGTAGGCGCGGCGAAGTTCCTTGACGATTTCCGCCTCGGCGAGGCCGTCGACCTCGCTGGCGTAGTCCATGCGCGCCTTCTCGACGATGTTCAGCGCGTCGAGCTTGTTCATGTGCCGCAGCAGCACGTTGCCCCCGGCGCGGGCCGCCTTGATCATGACGTTGACGGCGGGCTTGAGCATGGCGGAGCGACCTCGGGGAGGGACGGGGGACGGCGGCGGGAAAGAACGGCGCCGGCGCGGGGGCCGGGGCGCGGAGTTTAACATTGCCGCATGGACACTCCCTCGACGCCGCCGTGGCAGCCGCCCGCGCTGCCGTCCTTCGACGCCGCCGCGCGGCTCCGCATCGTCCTGGTCGGCACGCAGCACCCGGGCAACATCGGTTCCGCGGCGCGGGCGATCAAGACGATGGGGCTGTCGCGGCTGGTCCTCGTCGCCCCGGAACGCTTCCCGGACCGCGAAGCGGATGCGCTCGCCGCCGGCGCGCGCGATCTCCTGGACACCGCCGCCGTCCACGCCACCCTCGCCGAGGCCGTCGCCGACTGCCGGCTGGTGCTGGGCTGCACCGCCCGCAGCCGCCGCGTGCCCCTCCCGGAGCAACTCCCGCGCGAGGCCGCCGCGACGGCCCTCGCGGAAGCGGAGCGCGGCGCCGAAGTGGCGCTGGTGTTCGGCCGGGAGCGGACGGGGCTCGAGAACGAGGAATTGCAGCTGTGCCACGGCGCGGTGCACATCCCGTCCAATCCCGACTACGGCTCGCTGAACCTCGCGGCCGCGGTCCAGGTGCTGGCCTACGAGCTGCGCATGGCCTGGCTCGGCGGCACGCCGGCGCCGGGTGGCGCCCCGGCCCGCGACCCGGCGCCCGTGCCCGCGGCCGGCGGGGACGAGCGCGCCGAGCCGGCCTCGCACGCGCAGATGGAAGGCTTCTTCGCCCAGCTCGCCGAGACCCTGGACGCCATCGACTTCCACAAGGGCCGCGCCCCGGCGTCGGCGATGCGGAAGCTGCGGCGGCTGTTCCTTCGCGCCCGGCCGGACGTGCGCGAGGTCCGGTTGCTGCGCGGCGTCCTCGCCGACGCCCAGCGCATGGCCCGGCTGGCGGCCGGTGGACAGGGGCAGGGTGACCCCGGCTAGCGGCCCCGGCCCGGTGTCGGCGCAACGGTATTTCCAGTAGGCTGCCGGCTGCAGTTACAGGGGAAACTCCAGCCTTGCGCCCGTCGCCGCGCCAGCCCTCGCCGCGCACGCCTTTGCCGCGCCTGCCGCAGTCGCGGCTGTCGCCGGCGCGGCTGCAGCCCACGCGCATGCGCATGCGCTGGTTGCGCGCGCTGCTGCCGTGCCTGGCCGGCCTCGCCGCGGCGCTGCTGCCGGCATCCCCGCTGCGCGCGGGCGAGCCGCACGTGCTGGTGCTGGGGCGCATCAGCGACGACCCCAAGGCCCACTACGAGCAACTGCGTCCGCTGCTGGACTACGTGGTGCCGCGCATGGCGGACGTCGGCATCACCGAAGGCCGCATCCTGATGGCGCGCGACACCCAGCAGATGGCGAGCTACCTGCGCCGCGGCCGCGTCGATTGGGTCACCGAGACCTCCGCCAACGCGATGCGCCTGCAGGATCGCGCCGGCGCGCAGCCGCTGCTGCTCACCGAGCGCAACGGGGCCGGCACGTATCGCAGCCTGGTGTTCGTGCGCCGGGACAGCGGCATCGCCTCGCTCGACGACCTGCGCGGACGCAGCGTCGCGTTCCAGAACACCTCGTCCACCAGCGCCTACATCCTGCCGGCGGTGCAGCTGCTCCAGCACGGCCTGCCGCTGCAGATCCTGCTGTCGCCCCGCGACCGGCCCGTGCCGGGCTCGGTGGGCTACCTGTTCGCGCGCTCCGAGCTGAACATTGCGACCTGGGTGCACAAGCGGCTCGTGGACGCCGGCACGATCAGCAACCTCGACTGGGACAACCCGCGCCGGATCCCGCCGAGCTACCGCGAGGACTTCCGCGTGATCGCCGAGAGCGCCGACTACCCGCGCGCGCTCGAGGTGGTGCGCGGCGACCTCGATCCGCGCGTGCGCGAGCGCCTGCGGCAGGTTCTGCAGGAAGCCGGCAACGATCCCGACGCCCGCGAGGCGCTGCTGCAGTTCTTCGGCACCACCCGTTTCCTGCCCATCGACGCCGCCACCGACGCGTCGCTGCGGGAACTGCGCGGCGACGTCATCCGCGTGCGCTCGGAGGTCGAATGAACCTGCGCTGGCGTCCGCGCGGCCTGCACGCGAAGTTCGCGGTGCTGGCCGCGGGCCTGCTGGTACTGATGCTGGCGGTGGTCGCGCTGCTGCTGCAGCGCCAGGGCGCGATGCAGGCCGACGTGGCGCGGCAGAGCCGCGACGCCATGCACACGCTGCTGTTCCAGCGCCTGCGCGAACACGGCCAGGCGCAGGCGACCCAGGTCGCGGATGCGCTGGTCAATCCGCTCTACTACTTCGACCTCGACGCGATCGGCGTGGTGGCGCGCGAGGTGCTGCGACAGCCGGACGTCAGCTACGTGCTGGTCTACGACGACGACGGCGACGTCATCCACGACGGGTCGGGCGACATCCCCACCTACGGCCAGGCGATGCGCGACCCGCTCGCATACGAGGCGGTCTCTGCGCCCGGCGTGCATGCGCAGTGGACCGACCGCGTGCTGGACGTCTCCAGCCCGATCAAGGTCGGCGACGATCGCCTGGGTGGGGTGCGCATCGGCTATTCGCTCGACGGCGTCCGTGCCGACGAGACGCGCGCGTCGACCGAGCTCGGCGCGCGCATCGGCGCGATCGGCGCGCGCCACCTGTGGTGGATCGGGCTGGCGCTGCTCGGCCTGGTCGCGCTGGGCGCGGCCGCGAGTTTCGCCCTGCAGCGCGTGCTGGTGCGGCCGATCCGCGAACTGGCGGACGCCGCGCGCGAGATCGAGTCCGGCAACTTCGGCGCTTCGATCGCGCCGACGCCGCGCAACGACGAGGTCGGCGACCTGATGCGGGCGTTCGGGCGGATGGGCGACAGCATCGCGCGCCACGACCGCGAAATCCGGCGCATGGCCTACACCGACGCGCTCACCGGACTGGCGAACCGGCTCGCGTTCCGCGAGAGCCTGGACCAGCGCCTGATGCAGGCGCGCGGCGCGGGCCGCGAGATGGCGCTGCTGTTCGCCGACATCGACGACTTCAAGCGCGTCAACGACACCCTCGGCCACGACGCCGGCGACGAGGTGCTGGTGCAGTTCTCCAACCGCATCCGCCTCGCGCTCGAGCGCCACTGCGACGCCGACGCCTCGCTGCTGGCGCGCTTCGGCGGCGACGAGTTCGTGATCCTGCTGGAGAGCCCGCCCGGCGGCACCGGCGACGCCCGCGACGTGCGCATCCCGGCCGCCGCGCTGGCGGAGACGCTGGTCGCGGAACTCGCGCGCCCGATCGTGGTGGAGGGGCGCCAGGTGTTCCTCGGCACGTCGATCGGCATCACCCTGTTCCCGGAGGACGCCGCCGGCGCCACCGCGCTGATGAAGAACGGCGACATCGCGATGTACCAGGCGAAGGTCGCCGGCAAGAACTGCTACCGCTTCTACAGCCGCGCGATGGACCAGGCGGTGGAGCGCCGCGTGCGGCTGGAACAGGACCTGCGCGGCGCGTGGGGCCGCGGCGAGCTGAGCCTCGCTTACCAGCCGATCTACCGGCTCGGCGATGGTGTCCTCGTCGGCGCCGAGGCGCTGCTGCGCTGGGACCACCCTGAGCAGGGCAGCATCGCGCCGTCGGTGTTCATCGACGTCGCCGAGCAGAGCGGCCTGATCGAGAGCATCGGTCCCGAGGTGCTGCGCACCGCCTGCGCGGACGCGGTGCGCTGGCACCGCAACCACGCGCGCGGCGAGGGGCTGTTCGTCTCGGTGAACGTGTCGCCGCGCCAGCTGCGCAGCGGCGAACTGCCGCAGCAGGTCGCCACCACGCTGCGCGAGACCGGCCTGCCGCCCGCGCAGCTGCACCTGGAACTCACGGAGACCGCGGTGCTCGGCGACGAGCAGCATGCCGGCGCGCTGCTGCAGCGCCTGCGCAACACCGGGGTGAAGGTGTGGCTGGACGATTTCGGCACCGGCTTCTCCGGGCTCAGCCACCTGCGCCGCGTGCCCGCCGACGGCGTGAAGATCGACCGCAGCTTCATTTCCGACGTGCTGCGCGACCCCGACGACCTGGCGCTGACGACCGCGATCATCGCGATGGCGCATTCCCTCGGGATCACGGTCGTCGCCGAGGGCGTCGAGAAGGAAGGCCAGTACGAGATCCTGCGCGAGCGCGGCTGCGACCTCGCGCAGGGCTTCTGGATCGGCCGCCCCATGGACGCCCAGGCCTTCGAGGCCCTCCTGGCGTAGTGCCGACCCATGGTCCGCTCCCGGGCACCAGAAGTCGCCCGTTCAGGCGGTTTCGCGTAGACTGCGCCGGTCCTGTGCACGGCTGATCCGTTTTCCTGGTAAGCCTGCCGCCCCCCCGGAGCCCGCTCCGGCGGTCGCGGCCTTCTCCCGCACGCCTTTCGTCGCGCAGGCACGGCCCGGAGCATCCGGCGCCGTCCAACCAGATCGCTCGCAGCGCGGTTCAAGGAACGCTCCGGGTCAGGCTCGCCATCGCGCGGGCCCAGTACGGAGTTCCATTGCCATGACGTTCGAAATGCTCGGGCTTTCGCCCGCGTTGCTGCGCGCGCTCGCCGAAAACAAGTACAGCGCGCCCACCCCGATCCAGGCGCAGGCCATCCCGCTCGCCCTGGCCGGCCACGACCTGCTCGGCGGCGCCCAGACCGGCACCGGCAAGACCGCCGCGTTCGGCCTGCCGCTGCTGCAGCGCCTGTCGAAGCTGACGCCCGCGAAGGGTCCGCGCAAGCCGCGCGCCCTCGTCCTGGTGCCGACCCGCGAGCTCGCGGTGCAGGTCGCCGACAGCCTCAAGGCCTTCAACCGCCACCTGCACCTCAACGTGACCACGATCTACGGCGGCGCCGGCATGGGCCCGCAGGTCGACAACCTGCGCCGCGGCGCCGACATCCTCGTCGCCACGCCCGGCCGCCTGATCGACCACATGGAGCGCGGCAGCGCCAAGCTCGACGCGGTCGAAGTGCTGGTGCTGGACGAGGCCGACCGGATGCTCGACATGGGCTTCCTCCCAGCGATAAAGCGCGTACTGCAGCGCTTGCCGGCGCAGCGCCAGACGCTGCTGTTCTCGGCCACGTTCGAGCCGCGGATCAAGGCGCTGGCGCTCGAGTTCATGCGCGAGCCGAAGCAGGTGCAGGTCGCGGCGCAGAACACCATCGCCGAGACCATCGTGCACCGCGTGCACCCGGTCGACAACGCGCGCAAGCGCGACCTGCTGGTGGACATCCTGGCCAGGCGCCACACCGACCAGGTGCTGGTGTTCGGCAAGACCAAGCACGGCTGCAACCGGCTCGCCGAGCAGCTCGAGAAGTCCGGGCTGAAGGCCGTCGCCATCCACGGCAACAAGAGCCAGGCGCAGCGCCAGAAGGCGCTCGACCAGTTCAAGGCCGGCCGCGCGCGCGTGCTCGTCGCCACCGACGTCGCCGCGCGCGGGCTCGACATCCCCGACCTGCCGCTGGTGATCAACCACGACCTGCCGATGGTCGCGGAGGACTACATCCACCGCATCGGCCGCACCGGCCGCAACGGCGCGCAGGGCGAAGCGCTGTCGCTGGTGTCGCCGGAGGAGGGCGGGTTGCTGAACCAGATCCAGCGCCTGCTGAAGGTCGACCTGCAGATGGACCTGGTCGACGGCTACGCGCCGGCGCGGCCGATCCGCCTGGACACGCCGATCCCGAAGAACGGCGGCGGCCAGCGCCAGCCGCGCGCCGGGCAGCCGCGCGCCGGCCAGAAGTCGCAGGGCCGCCCTGCCGGCGCCAAGCCGGCCCATCGCCCGCACGGGAAGCCGGCGGCCCGCAGCGGACACGCGGGCCCGAAGCAGCGCTCGAACGGGCAGGGCGCCCGCGGCGGTCGCCGCGACAGCCGCGCCTGAGCGCTTCGTTGCACGAAAAAAGGCCGGCATTGCCGGCCTTTTTTCTTGGGCCGCTATTGCATCGCCGCGGCGTGCTCGCGCATCGCGTGCGCGCGATCGTGGCCGAGGTATCGATGGATCCAGGCGCGCGCCAGGTAGAGCAGCGGGATCAGCGCGATCGCGGCACCCATCTTGTACAGGTAGTTGAGCGTGCCGACCGCCAGGAACAGCGACATCGACCAGTGCTGCGGCCCGATCACGAAGGCGATGTACAGCACCACGAAGCTGTCGATGACCTGCGAGATCGCGGTCGAGCCGGTGGCGCGCAGCCACGCGTGGCGTTCGCCCGTGCGCTTGCGGATCCGGTGGAACACGCTCACGTCCACCAGCTGGCCGATGATGAAGGCCACCAGCGAACCCCAGATGATCCACATGCCCTGGCCGAAGATCGCCGCGAAGGCGGCCTGGTAGTCGGGCACGCCCTGGTCCTTGCCGACGCCGACCCACCACGACGCCGGGGCCAGGTGGATGGCCGCGTAGGCGAACGCGAACGCGTACAGGATCAGCCCCGCCGCGAGCCAGCTGATGAAGCGCACGCCGCGCTTGCCGTAATACTCGTTCACCGTGTCGGTCATGATGAACACGATCGGCCACAACAGCGTGCCGGCGGTGAAGTTGAGCGAGCCGGTCTGGCCGAACAGGTTCCACTCCAGCGGCCGGATCCCGAGCGTGTCCTCCAGCGCGAAGATCTTGACGCCGATGAACTCCGCCAGCACCGCGTTGACGCAGAAGAACGCGGCGAGCAGGACGAACAGGCTGGCGGAACGGTCGGCGAGCGGGCTGGCGGGCGCCGCGCCGGCGGCGGCGTCGCCTTCGCCGGCCACGGCGCTCACGCGCGCGGCGCCTGCGCGCCGCCGGGCGGCGCGAACGGGATGGTGTCGGGCGAGACCGCGCCGCCGCTGATGATGAAGCTCATCGCCTGGTCCACGGTCCAGTCGGTGGGCGTCACCTTTTCGACCGGCACGATTTCCAGGTAGCCCGAGGTCGGGTTCGGCGTCGTCGGCACGTACACCGCCGCCAGCTCGCGGCCGCTGTCCTGGTCGCGGATGACCCGGGTGACGAAGCCGACCGATTTCATCTGGTCGTGCGGGAAGTCGATGAGCACGACGCGCTGCGTGCCGTCGGGCTGCGTCTGCAGGATGTCGAGCAGCTTGCGCGCGCTGCCGTAGATGGTGCTCGCCAGGGGCACGCGCGCGACCAGCGCCTCGAACCAGCGCAGCAGCCGCTGCCCGAAGACGCGCCGGGCGAGCCAGCCGGACAGCAGGATCACCGCCACCGTCGCCACCAGCGCGAGGGCGGTCGCCACCCAGGGATCCTGCAGCCACGACAGCGAGCGCGGATTGGCGGCGGCCAGCGAGGCGAGCGCCGGGTCGACGAGCGGCCGGCTCAGGTCCGAGAGCAGCGCGAACACGAACTTGACCACCACCCAGGTCAGCCAGATCGGCAGCAGGGTCAGCAGTCCGGTGAGGAACAGGCGCTGCAGGCGCTGTCCGAGGCTGGGCGGGGTCGGCATGTCGCGATTGTAGGGGAGCGGTGCAGGCACGTGGGAAGCAACGGCGGAAAGGCCGGCGACCGGCCGCCGGCTCAGCCTTTCGGCCGCTTGCGGCGCACGTAGAGCTGCTTGCGGACCATCGCGACGACGTCGCCGGACGCGTCGCGCACCGGCGCGTCGAACCAGCGCAGCACCTTGCCGCCGTCCGCGGCCGCGGCGCGCAGCTCGTCCAGCATCGCGTCGTCGAGCACGAACTCGGCGCGCACCGTGCCGCGGCCGGGCTTCTGGAACTCGATCGTGGCGGCCTTGTCCCAGACGATGTAGCCGTCGCCGAGGGCATGCAGCACCAGCAGCATCCAGAACGGATCGGTCATCGCGAACAGCGAGCCGCCGAAGTGCGTGCCGACGTAGTTGCGGTTCCACGGGCGCATGCGCAGCTCGACGCGCGCGCTGCGGAAGTCGTCGCCGATCTCCGCCACGTGGATGCCCGCGAACAGGAACGGCGGCCACAGGTTGAGCCCGTGGCGCAGCCAGCGGGCGGGAAAGGTGCGCATGCGGGCGTCCCTGCGGCGGCGGACGTCAGGCCAGCAGCAGCGACGACATGCGGCGGCGGTAGCGGCCGACGAGATCCTCGTCGTCGACCACGCGGAAGGCGTCGATCAACGCCTTGCGCGGCAGTCCGCCGTCGAAGTCGCGGTCGCGGCGCAGCATCTCCAGGAACTGCTCCAGCCCCGCTTCGGCATCGCCGGAGACGATGCCGCGCACGCCGAGCAGGTGGCGCGCGCGCAGGTCGCCGGGGTTCGACGCGATGGCGGCTTCCAGCACTTCGCGCGGCGGCGCGTCCTGCAGCAGCGCGGCGAAGCCGAGGCGCGCGCGGGCGCGCACCGCGCGGTCGTCGGTGGCGAGGTTCGCCGGCAGCGCGTCGAGCAGCTTCTCCGCTTCGTGCGCGCCGCCGGTGGCGAGCAGGGCCAGCGCGAGGTCGAGCTTCAGCGCGTCGTCTTCCGGTGCGGCTTCGACCGCCTTGCGCAGGCGCATGACTTCGGCGTGCGGATCGACCGGCGCCGCGGGCGCCGCCGCCTCCGCGTCGTCCGCCGGCGCGGCGGCCGGCTCGATGCCGTGGTGCTTGAGGAATTCGCGCAGCTGGCCTTCGGGGAGCGCACCGGGGAAGCCGTCGACCAGCTGCCCGTCCCTGGCGAGGATCACCGTCGGCACCGAGCGGATCTGGAAGGCGGCCGCCAGCTGCTGTTCCTTGTCCACGTCGACCTTGGCCAGCTCGAACGCGCCGTGGTACTCGGCCGCGAGCTTCTCGAGGATGGGCCCGAGGCTCTTGCACGGGCCGCACCAGGTCGCCCAGAAGTCGATCAGCACCGGCACCTGCAGCGAGCGCTGGATGACGTCCGCCTCGAAGCTGTCGGTGGTGGCGTCGAAGACGTGCGGCCTGGCGGTGTCGGCGGTCATGGCGGGGTCCGGGGGAGGGAGCGTGGTAGATGGTGGCTCGGGCGGGGCAATGCAACGGCCTCGGGCGAGCGATGTAAAAAATACTTGACATCGCCACGGACCGATGTAAAGTCTACATTACATCAAGTCCGCTACAGGTGACACCATGCTCGCCCTCTCCCCACGCAACCGTGTCGCGATCGTGACGGGCGCGGAACGCGTGGCGTAGCCGCATGGCCGCGACCGCCGTCACCAACGAGATCCGCCGCCTGCGCTTCGAGCGCGGCGAAATGACGCAGCAGGCGCTCGCCGATGCCTGCGGCGTGACCCGGCAGACCATCATCGCGCTCGAGGCGGGTCGGTACGCGCCTTCGCTGGAACTCGCGTTCCGCATCGCCGACGCCCTGGGCGCGCGCATCGAAGAAGTCTTTCAGTGGAGCAGGAAACAATGAACGCCAATGTGGGCATGAACATCGGAAGGCGCGAGCTGGTGGCCTGGCTGGGCTTCCTCGGCTCGATCGCAGGAAGCGCGTACCTGGCCTGGCTGCTGTTCTGGCACTGGCCCGCCAATGCCGCCGCCCTCGGCAGCGACCCGTCGGTCGGTGCACCGGTGTCGACCGGGCTCACCGTGTACGTGCTCGTCGTCGCCGCGCTGCAGAACTGGCGGCGCCGGAGCGAGCCGATGGAGGACGAACGCGACCGCGCCATCGACGGCGTCGCGGCGAAGCACGCGTTCATCGCGCTGGCGCTGCTCAACGTGGTCGCCGGCGTCGGCATGCATTCGGAATCCGCCCGGCTGGCCGCGTTCGGCGGCGAATGGCTGCGACTGTTCCTGCTGTGGATGGTGCTGGCCTCGGTCGCCGTGTTCGCCGGCTCGCAGCTCTACCGGTACCGGCGCGGATGAACCGGCTCGCGCTGCACGCGGGCTGGGTCGCGGGGGCCGTGTTCTTCCTTGCGCTGGCGGGATTCGGCGCGGCGCTCGCGGGTGGATCGCAGGCATCGTTGCCGGTGGACCTGCTGGGCGCCGGAGGCGTGCCGAACGCGCCGGGCTGGAACGTGCTGGGCTACGCCTTGCCTGGCCTGCTCGTCGCCGCATTCGCGATCGCGCTGCAACGGCCGCTCGCGACCGCCGGCGTTGGTGTGGCGGGCCGGATCGGCGGCTGGCTGCTGATGTTGTCGGGCCTCGCGTTCGCGGCGCAGGCGTTCCTGCCGCTCGACCTGCGGCTCCTGGACGGCGCCGCGTCGAAAGCGCACGTCGCGTCGGCCGTGCTGTCGCTGGTGGCCTGGTTGCCGTCGGCGCTGCTCCTGCCGCTGGCCCTGCGCGGACGGGCGCCGTGGCGCGCGGCCGTCGTGGCCGGCCCCTTGCTCGCCGCCGTGGGCATCGCCTGCCTGGCGCTGCCGCCGCACGCCTGGGAGGCCGCGGGCGCGGGCCCCGGCATCGCCCAGCGGCTGGGCCTCGGCGCCCAGTTCGCCTGGCCCGCGTTGGCGGCTTTTTGTGCGCTGCGGTAGGCTTCCGGGTCCGCTCCCATCCGCAAGCGCATCGTGTCCGAAAACACCGCCAGCCCCGTAGTTCCCAACGAGCCCGCCGCGGGTTACGACCCGGCAACCGTCGAGGCGGCCGCGCAGGGCTACTGGCGCGACACGCGCGCCTACGAGGTGGTCGAGGATCCGTCGCGGCCGAAGTTCTACTGCCTGTCGATGCTGCCGTACCCGTCCGGCGCGCTGCACGTCGGCCACGTCCGCAACTACACCATCGGCGACGTCATCAGCCGCTACCAGCGCATGACCGGCAAGAACGTGCTGCAGCCGATGGGCTGGGACGCGTTCGGCCTGCCGGCCGAGAACGCGGCGATCAAGCACCGGACCGCGCCGGCGAAGTGGACCTACGCCAACATCGAGCACATGCGCGCGCAGCTGCAGGCGATGGGCTACGCGATCGACTGGACGCGCGAGTTCGCGACCTGCAGCCCCGACTACTACGTGCACGAGCAGCGCATGTTCGTGCGCCTGATGAAGCAGGGCCTGGCGTACCGCCGCAACGCCGTCGTGAACTGGGACCCGGTCGACCAGACGGTGCTCGCCAACGAGCAGGTGGTCGACGGCCGCGGCTGGCGCACCGGCGCGATCGTGGAGAAGCGCGAGATCCCGCAGTGGTTCCTGAAGATCACGGACTACGCGCAGGAACTGCTCAACGGGCTCGACACGCTCGATGGCTGGCCCGAGCCGGTCAAGACGATGCAGCGCAACTGGATCGGGCGCAGCGAGGGCCTGGAGATCGCCTTCGAGGTCGCCGACGCGCACTTCAACCCCACCGGCGAGCGCGTGACCGTGTTCACCACGCGCCCCGACACGCTGATGGGCGCGACCTTCGTCAGCATCGCCGGCGAGCACCCGCTCGCGCTGCGCGCTGCGCGGGACAACCCCGCGCTGGCGGCGTTCAT
The DNA here is from genome assembly GCA_024508915.1 of Lysobacteraceae bacterium. Classification (GTDB taxonomy): domain Bacteria; phylum Pseudomonadota; class Gammaproteobacteria; order Xanthomonadales; family Xanthomonadaceae; genus Cognatiluteimonas. Next base: position 38,961 of record JANINR010000059.1, read on the forward strand.
CGAGGAGCTGCGCCACGGCGGCGTCTCCGAAGCCGAGCTCGAAACGCAGGAAAAGCGCGGCATGGACACCGGCGTGCGCGTGCTGCACCCGGTCACCGGCGACGCGATGCCGGTCTACGTCGCGAATTTCGTGCTGATGGGCTACGGCACCGGCGCAGTCATGGCCGTGCCGGCGCACGACCAGCGCGACTGGGAGTTCGCGCAGGCCTACGGCTTGCCGGTGCGGATGGTGGTGGTGCCGGGCGAGGTGCGCGATGCGCTCGCCGAACTCGCGCGGCACGTCGGCTCGCACGAGGATGCGATGGCTGCCGCCCTCGGCGAATCCGCGGCGATCGACGCCTACGACGTGGGGGCCGCCGTGCAGGTGGTGCGCGAATACCAGCGCCGCGTCGAAGAGGAATCGGCGTACACCGGGCGCGGCTGGCTGGTGAATTCCGGCGAGTTCGACGGGCTCGATTTCGACGCGGCCTTCGCGGCGGTCGCCACCGCGCTGGAAACCTCCGGTGCCGGCAGCCGCAAGGTCAACTTCCGCCTGCGCGACTGGGGCGTGAGCCGCCAGCGCTACTGGGGCTGCCCGATCCCGGTCGTGTACTGCGCGCAATGCGGGGCGGTGCCGGTGCCGGAGGACCAGCTGCCGGTGGTGTTGCCGGAGGACGTGGAGTTCTCCGGCGTGAAGTCGCCGATCAAGGCCGATCCGGAGTGGCGCAAGACCGCGTGCCCGGAATGCGGCGGCGCGGCCGAGCGCGAGACCGACACCTTCGACACGTTCATGGAGTCGAGCTGGTACTACGCGCGCTACACCTCGCCGGGCGCCTCCACGCAGGTGGACCAGCGCGCCGACCACTGGCTGCCGGTCGACCAGTACATCGGCGGCATCGAGCACGCGATCCTGCACCTGCTGTACTTCCGCTTCTACCACAAGCTCATGCGCGACCAGGGGCTGGTGAAGAGCGACGAGCCGGCCACGCGCCTGCTCACCCAGGGCATGGTCGTGGCCGAGACCTTCTACCGCGAAGGCGAGGGCGGCCGGCGCGAATGGATCAACCCGGCCGACGTCGAGGTGCGCCGCGACCCCCATGGCCACGTGTCCGGCGCGGTCCTGAAGGCCGACGGCAAGCCCGTGGGCATCGGCGGCATCGAGAAGATGTCGAAGTCCAAGAACAACGGCGTCGACCCGCAGGCGATGGTGTCGCGCTACGGCGCCGACACCGTGCGCCTGTTCTCGATGTTCGCCGCGCCGCCCGAACAGTCGCTCGAGTGGAGCGAGGCCGGCGTCGAGGGCATGGCGCGCTTCCTGCGCCGCTTCTGGCGCGAAGTCGCGACGCATGCGGCGCAGCCCGACCATCCCGCGGTCGATCCGGCGTCGCTGGACGCGGCGCAGAAGACGCTGCGCCGCCAGCTGCACGAGACGATCCAGAAGGTGGGCGACGATTACGGCCGCCGCCACAGCTTCAACACCGCGATCGCGGCGCTGATGGAACTGCTCAACCACGTGTCGCGCTTCGCCGACCCGTCCGACCAGGGGCGCGCGGTGCGGCACGAGGCGCTGGAGGCGATGGTGCTGCTGCTGAACCCGGTCACGCCGCACGTGTCGCATGCGCTGTGGCAGGTGCTGGGCCATCCGGAGACGCTGCTGGAGGACGTGCCGTTCCCGCGCGCGGACCCGGCGGCGCTGGCGCGCGACAGCGTCACCATCGCGGTGCAGGTCAACGGCAAGCTGCGCGGCACCATCGAGGCGGCGCCCGGCGCGGCGCGCGAGGCGGTGGAAGCCGCGGCGCTGTCGGAACCCGGCGTGGCCCGGTTCCTGGAGGGCCAGTCGGTGCGCAAGGTGATCGTCGTCCCCGGCAAGATCGTCAACATCGTGGCGGGGTGAGCGCGCCGCGGCCGCCGCCGCGCCGGCGGGCATCCGCCGCGCCCGGC
>JANINR010000060.1 GCA_024508915.1 Lysobacteraceae bacterium
GCAGCAAGTCCGCCTTGTTGTGCAGCCACAGCCGGCGCGGCGCGGCGGCCACCGCCGCGGCCACGGCCGACGCGCCCGCGGCGGGGTCGCCGGCGTCGAGGACCACGATGGCGAGGTCGGCGCGCTCGAGTTCGGCGCGCGCGCGACGCATGCCTTCGCGCTCGATCGCATCGCCACCCTCGCGCAGGCCCGCGGTATCCACCAGCGTCAGTTCGACGCCGTCGGTGCGGATGGATTCCACCAGCAGGTCGCGCGTGGTGCCGGCGATGTCGGTGACGATGGCGCGCTCGCTGCCTGCGAGCGCATTGAGCAGCGAGCTCTTGCCGGCGTTCGGCGGCCCCACGATCACCGCGTGCAGGCCGTCCCGCAGGCGCCGCCCGCGCTCGGCGGCGGCGAGCAGCGCGTCGAGGTCCGCGTCCAATGCCGCGAGCCGCGCGGCGACCGCGTCGAGGCCGAGCGCTTCGATCGGTTCGTCGCTGAAATCGATCGCCGCTTCCACGTGCACGCGCAGCGCGACCAGGCCTGCGGCCATCGCGTCCACCCGGCGCGAGAACGCACCGTCGAGCGAACGGCGCGCGGCACGCGCCGCGGCAAGGTCGCCGGCGGCGATGAGGTCGGCGACCGCTTCGGCCTGGGCGAGGTCGAGGCGGCCGTTGCGGAAGGCGCGCTCGCTGAATTCGCCCGGCCGCGCCAGGCGCGCCCCGAGCCCGCAGCAACGCTCGACCAGGCGCTGCAGCAGCACGCGGCTGCCGTGGGCCTGGAGCTCGACGACGTCCTCGCCGGTGAAGCTGCGCGGCGCATCGAAGCGCAGCGCGATGCCGTCGTCGATGGTCGAACCGTCCGAGTCGGCGAAACGTACGTGGTGCGCGTGGCGCGGCCGCAGCGCGCGGCCGCAGACCGCCTCGGCGATCGCGCGGCTGCGCGGGCCGGACAGGCGCACGATACCCACGCCGCCCGCGCCGGCGGCGGTCGCGATGGCGACGATGGTGTCGTCGGCGCCGCCCGCCTCGTTCATGCGTTCCGCCGTCCCGCTGCCCGCGGCGTCAGGCCGGCTTCGCCGGACCGCCGTACTTGCGCGTCATCCACCACTGCTGCAGCAGGCCGAGGCTCCCGTTCGTGACCCAGTACAGCACCAGGCCCGCGGGGAAGAACGCGAACATCACGCCCATCGCCACCGGCATGTACTGCATCATCCGGCGCTGCATCGGGTCGGCGATCGTCGCCGGCGTCAGCTTCTGCGTCGCGAACATCACCGCGATGTTGATCGCCGGCAGGATGAAATACGGGTCCGGCGCGGTGAGGTTGTGGATCCAGCCGATCCACGGCGCCTGGCGCAGTTCCACCGCCTCGAGCAGCGTCCAGTACAGGGCGAGGAAGACCGGCATCTGCACCAGCAGCGGCAGGCAGCCGCCGACCGGGTTGATCTTCTCCTTCTTGTACAGCTCCATCATCGCCATCTGGAACTTCTGCTTGTCGTCGCCGTAGCGCTCCTTGAGCTGCTCGATGCGCGGCTGGAAGCGGCGCATCTTGGCCATCGACTTGTACTGCGCCGCGGACAGCGGATACATCAGCAGCTTCACGATCAGCACCAGGCCGATGATCGCCCAGCCCCAGTTGCCGACCAGGCCATGCACGAAGGCGAGCACGGCGAACAGCAGCTCGGCGATCCACGCGAGCCACGCATAGCTGCTGAAGTCGACCGCGCGCTCGAGGCCCGGCACCTGCTGCGCCTGGATCTGCTTGACGAGCTTCGGGCCGACCCACAGCCGCGCCGTGGTTTCCGCGCTCGCACCCGGCGCGACGTTGACGCCCGGCCCGACTTCGCGGATCAGCGCATGCGTTCCGGCGCCGACGCGCGGCGACGCCAGCGAGAACGTGGCCTGGTCCTTCGCCTCCGGGATCCATGCCGAGAAGAAATGGTGCTGCAGCATCGCGATCCAGCCGCCGGTCACCTGCTTGTCCAGGCTGCCGCCTTCGCCGTACTTGGCGAACTTGCGCTTGTCGAAGCTGTCGCCCGCGAACCATGCCGAACCGTGGAAGCTGTACGACTCGGGATGCGTGAACCCGCTCTGCACCACCGGCGGCACGCGCTGCAGCTGGCGGTACACGAAGCCCTGCCACGGCTTGCCGCCGGCGTTGGCGATGTCGTCGCGCACCTGCACGGCGTAGCTGCCGCGCGAGAACACGTAGGTGCGGCGGATGGTCACGCCGTCGGGGCCGGTCCACTGGAATGGCACCTCGACGCGGTCGGCGCCGGCCGGCAGCACGTACGCGCGCTGGCCGCCGACCGGGACGAATCCGGATTCGTGGCTCGGCGCGGGATTCGCCGCGCTGACCCAACCGCTCTGCGCCTGGTAGAAGTGCGCGGCGTCGGACGCGAACAGGCGCACGGGCGGCGCGCCCGGCGTCGGCGTCTGCGGGTAGCCGAGCAGGTCGGCTTCGCGCACCGTGCCGCCGTCGAGGACGACGCGCAGCACGTCGGTGGTGACGGTGATTGCGGGCGCACCCGGCGCGGTCGTGCCGGCGGTCGCCGGCGCCGGCGCGGACATCGCCGGCGCCGTGCCCGGCTGGGGCACCGTCCCGGCGGCGGCCGCCGACGGCACGGTGCTGTCTCCGGCCGCGGTCGGCGCCGTCGCCGCGGTGGCGGCCGTCGCGTCTGCGGCGGGCGTCGCCTTGTCGCGGCCCCAGGCCATGAACAGCAGCGTCGCCACGACGAGCCAGGCGAAGATCAGGAAAGTGCGGGTCTGGTTCATTCTGGGATCGTCGTGGGGGACTGCGAAGGACAGCCGGGCATTGTGCCGGCCGGGTCCGTGGGGGGCAACGCGCCTGCGCGCTGCAGCAGCGCGAGGAATGCGGCGCGGAGCGCGGGATTCGGCAGGTTCGCCGCGGCCGGCCGGGCGACGACGACGTAGGCGCCGGGCGGCAACGTTGCGCGCAGGTGCCGGAAGGCGTCGCGCAACTGGCGCTTGATGCGGTTGCGGCCGACCGCGTTCGGATCGACCTTGCGCGATACGGCCAGGCCCAGGCGCGCCGGCTGCGCGTCGCGCAGCCAGTGCAGGCTCATGGCGGGACTGGAATGGCGGCGGCCGCCGTCGAACACGCGGCCGAACTCGGCCGACGCGCGGACGCGCGCGGCGGGCGGGAAACCGGACTGGGAAGGCATCGGCCGGCGGCTGCGGCCGCGCGGGTTACGCGCAGAGGCGCTTGCGGCCCTTGGCACGACGACGAGCGAGGACCTTCCGGCCGTCGGCGGTCTTCATGCGGGCACGGAAGCCGTGGTCGCGCTTGCGCTTGAGGTTGCTGGGCTGGTAGGTGCGCTTGGTGGCCATGGCGGGTTCGGGTGATTCAACCGACGGAAAAGACTGGAAATTTTAGCGGGCCGCCGGCGCAGGTGTCAACCGAGGGTGCAATCGCGTCGAATCCGGCGCGGCGCGGCGACGGGCGCGCCCCCGCCCGGAGGCCGCGATGATACGCTGGCCGTCTTCCGACGATGCCGCAGCGCGCCGCCCCTGGCGGTGCGCCGCAGGCTTCGGCCGGCCTTCCGACCTGCACGACCGGATCGAGTCCCGTACCACCTCCCATGGATGCCTGGCCCCGCTGTCTCGAGCGCCTCGAAGCCGAACTCCCGGCGGAGGACGTCCACACCTGGCTGAAGCCGCTGCAGGCCAGCCCGCGCGACGACGGGTACGTGCTGTACGCGCCGAACGCCTTCGTCCGCGACGAAGTCCGGGATCGTTACCTGGACCGGATCCGCGAACTGCTGGCCCACTTCGCGGGCAGCGGGGAGGTGAGCCTGGAGATCGGCTCGCTGCGCCGGGCCGCGCCGGCCCCGACCGGGTCGGGCAACGCCGGGGCCCCCTCCGCCCCGGCCGCGGGCGCCGCCGGAACGGCCGACGATTTCCAGGGCCACCTCGACAGCCATTACACCTTCGACAACTTCGTCGAGGGCCGCAGCAACCAGCTCGGCCGCGCCGCCGCCTGGCAGGCGGCGCAGAAGCCGGGCGACCGCGCGCACAACCCGCTGCTGCTGTACGGCGGCACCGGCCTGGGCAAGACCCACCTCATGTTCGCCGCCGGCAACGCGATGCGCGCCGCGCGGCCCGGCATGCGCGTGATGTACATGCGCTCCGAGCAGTTCATGAGCGCCTTCACCAAGGCGCTGTACGACAAGACCAGCGGCGGCATGGAAGCGTTCAAGCGCCAGTTCCAGGGCATCGACGCGCTGCTGATCGACGACATCCAGTTCTTCGCCGGCAAGGACCGCACGCAGGAGGAGTTCTTCCACACCTTCAACGCGCTGTTCGACGGCAAGCAGCAGATCATCCTGACCTGCGACCGCTACCCGCGCGAGGTGGAGGGCCTGGAACCGCGGCTGAAATCGCGGCTCGGCTGGGGCCTGTCGGTCGCGATCGATCCGCCGGACTTCGAGACGCGCGCGCAGATCGTGCTGTCGAAGGCGAGCGAGCGCGGCACCGTGATCCCGGAGGACGTCGCCAACCTGATCGCGAAGAAGATGCGCTCGAACGTGCGCGACCTCGAGGGCGCGCTCAACACGCTCGCCGCGCGCGCCAACTTCACCGGCCGGCCGATCACCGCGGAGTTCGCGCAGGAGACGCTGCGCGACCTGTTGCGGGCGCAGCAGCAGGCGATCGGCATCGCCAATATCCAGAAGGTCGTGGCAGACTACTACGGCCTGCAGATCAAGGACTTGTTGTCGAAACGGCGGACGCGTTCGCTGGCCCGCCCGCGCCAGGTGGCGATGGCGCTGGCCAAGGAGCTGACCGAGCACAGCCTGCCGGAGATCGGCGATGCCTTCGCCGGCCGCGACCACACGACCGTGCTCCACGCCTGCCGCCAGGTGAAAAACCTGCTGCAGACGGACGGCAAGCTGCGCGAAGATTGGGACAAGCTGGTCCGCAAGCTCAGCGAGTGAGCGCGCGCGGCCGGGGCGGGACAAAGGGTGGGACGACGCGGGGACAATCTGTGGACAAACCGGACCGGCCGGCCAGGCCCCGAAACTTGTCCACAGCTTGCACAGGGCTTGCAGCGGCCTCCGCACACAGCCTGGCCTTCGCTTAAAGTCGAATCAGATCAAAGAGTTAGTGGGCTTATCACCGGATTTCAGCGACACCAGCTCCACCAATGTTCTTGATTTATCCATCCGTTCAAAGCTTGGGCACGCTCGCCAAAGCGCGCTCGCCAAAGCCTTAAGGGGTCCGCATGCGCTTCAGCCTGCAACGCGAAGTCTTCCTGAAACCGTTGGCCCAGGTCGTCAACGTCGTCGAGCGCCGGCAGGCGCTGCCCGTGCTCGCCAACCTGCTGGTGCAGGTCCAGGGCGGCCAGCTCTCGCTGACCGGCACCGACCTCGAGGTCGAGATGGTCGCGCGACAGGCCGTGGACGACGCGCAGGACGGGGAAACCACGATCCCGGCCCGCAAGCTCTTCGACATCGTCCGTGCCCTGCCCGACGGCAGCAAGGTCACGGTGTCGCAGGCGGGCGACAAGATCACGGTGCAGGCCGGGCGCAGCCGCTTCACCCTGGCCAGCCTGCCCGCGCGCGACTTCCCCTCCGTGGATGAAGTCGAGGCGACCGAGCGCGTGCGCGTGCCGGAGGCGGCGCTGAAGGAATTGATCGAGCGCACCGCCTTCGCGATGGCGCAGCAGGACGTGCGCTACTACCTCAACGGCCTGCTGTTCGACCTGCGCGACAAGGGCCTGCGCTGCGTCGCGACCGACGGCCACCGCCTGGCGCTGTGCGAAGCCGCGCTCGACGGGGACGCCAATGCGAAGCGCCAGATCATCGTGCCGCGCAAGGGCGTGACCGAGCTGCAGCGACTGCTGGAAGGCAGCGACCGCGAGCTGGAGCTGGAGGTCGGCCGCAGCCACATCCGCATCAAGCGCGACGATGTCACCTTCACCAGCAAGCTGATCGACGGCCGCTTCCCGGACTACGAGGCGGTGATCCCGATCGGCGCCGACCGGGAGGTCAAGATCGACCGCGAAGTCCTGCGGGCCGCCCTGCAGCGCGCGGCGATCCTCTCGAACGAGAAGTACCGCGGCGTCCGCGTCGAGGTGTCGCCGGGCCAGCTGAAGATCAGCGCGCACAACCCGGAGCAGGAAGAGGCGCAGGAAGAGGTCGAGGCCGAGACCCGCGTCGACGGCCTGGCGATCGGCTTCAACGTCAACTACCTGCTGGATGCCCTGACGGCCCTGCGCGAGGAATTCGTGGTCCTGCAGCTGCGCGACGCTAATTCGTCCGCCCTCGTCCGCGAGGCGGGGAGCGAGCGCTGCCGGCACGTGGTGATGCCGCTGCGCCTGTGACCGCCCGGTTCCACGTGGAACAGCATGGACGCCCGGTCAACGCCGGGCGTCGTGCTTTGTGCCGTCATGAATGGGGTGGCGGGGAGGGATCGTGCGCGTAATCCGCCTCGACTTCTCCGGCGTGCGCTGCTTCGAGCACGGTGAGCTGGCCCCCGCGCCCGGGCTGAACCTGGTCCACGGCGCGAACGGCAGCGGCAAGTCGAGCCTGCTGGAAGCCCTGCACCTGATGGCCTATGCCCGGAGCTTCCGCGGCCGGGTGCGGGATGGCCTGGTCCGCGCCGGGGCGCCCGCCCTCGAAGTGTTCGTTGAGTGGCAGGAAGCCTCCGGCCGCCTGCGTCGGGCGGGTCTGCGCCACTCCGGGCAGCAGTGGGAGGGCCGGCTGGATGGTGCGCCGCTCGCGCAGCTCGGTGACCTGTGCGCGGCGCTGGCCGTGGTGACCTTCGAACCGGGCAGCCACGCGCTGGTCATGGGTGGAGGCGAGGCGCGTCGCCGCTACGTGGACTGGGGCTTGTTCCACGTGGAACCACAGTTCCCCGGCCTGTGGCGCCGTTACGCGCGGGCGCTGAAGCAGCGCAACGCGCTCCTCAAGGCCCGCCAGCGCGACGGCCAGCTCGATGCCTGGGAGCATGAGCTGCACCAGGCCGGAACGCCGCTCGGGCAGGCGCGGGAACGCTACCTGCAGGCGCTCCAGCCCTTCCTGCAGCGGGTCTCCGATGCCGTCTTCCCAGAAGGGCGGGGTGCGCAGCTGCGCTATCTGCCCGGGTGGCGGCAGGACGACCTCTCGCTGGCCGATGCCCTGCTGCTGGCCAGGGACCGGGACCTGGCCGCGGGTTTCACGTCCGTTGGGCCGCATCGAGCCGACTGGCGGATCGAGCACGAGGCCATTCCGGGCCGCGAGGCCCTGTCGCGCGGCCAGGCCAAGCTCACGGCGCTTGCGGCGCTTCTCGCGCAGGCCGAACACCAGGCTGCGGTCCGCGGCGACTGGCCGGTGGTGGCGCTGGACGACCTGGCGTCCGAACTCGACCGGAACCACCAGGCCCTCGTGCTGGACCGCCTGGCCGCCACCGGCGCCCAGGTGATCGTGACCGGGACCGAGCCGCCCCATCTCCCGCCGGGCCTGGGCTGGTCCACGGTGTTCCACGTGGAACACGGCCGGATCGGCAGGGACACGGCGCCCGAGGGCGCCCCCGCGAGCTGAAGCGGAGCCGACGCCCCGACCTTGCGCGGCCCACATGCAAGGCGCCGGATTGCTATACTGCCCGCATCCATAACTAGTGTGTCTTTGGCGCGTCCGGCCCAGGCGGCCCCGTGCGCCTTCGGAGCCAGCCAACGCATGTCGCAAGAACACGATTCGCCCGCCACCGAAAACGAAGCGGGCAACCCGTACGATTCCAGCCGGATCACCGTGCTTCGCGGCCTCGAGGCCGTCCGCAAGCGCCCGGGCATGTACATCGGCGACGTGCACGACGGCACCGGCCTGCACCACATGGTGTTCGAGGTCGTCGACAACTCGATCGACGAAGCGCTCGCCGGCCATGCGGACGACATCACCGTCACCATCCACGAGGACGGGTCCGTCTCGGTGTCCGACAACGGACGCGGCATCCCGGTGGACATCCACAAGGAAGAGGGCGTGTCCGCGGCGCAGGTCATCATGACCCAGCTGCATGCCGGCGGTAAGTTCGACGACAACTCCTACAAGGTGTCCGGCGGCCTGCACGGCGTCGGCGTGTCGGTGGTCAACGCCCTGTCGCGCAAGCTCACGCTCGACATCTGGCGCGACGGCTACCACCACCACCAGGAATACGCGATGGGCGAGCCCGTCGCGCCGCTCGAGCGCCTGGAGCCGTCGACGAAGCGCGGCACGCTCGTGCGCTTCTGGCCGTCGGCGGAGACCTTCAGCGACATCGAGTTCCACTACGAGATCCTCGCGCGCCGCCTGCGCGAGCTCAGCTTCCTCAACTCCGGCGTCAAGATCGTGCTCGTGGACGAGCGCGGCGAGGAGCGCCGGGACGTGTTCCAGTACGAGGGCGGCATCCGCTCCTTCGTCGAGCACCTCGCGCAACTCAAGACGCCGCTGCACCCGAACGTGATCGCCGTGAGCGGCGAGCAGAACGGCATCACCGTGGACGTCGCCCTGCAGTGGACCGACGCCTACCAGGAAACGATGTTCTGCTTCACCAACAACATCCCGCAGAAGGACGGCGGCACCCACCTGCAGGGCTTCCGCGCCGCGCTGACGCGCACGCTCACGAACTACATCGAGCAGAACGGCATCGCGAAGCAGGCCAAGGTGCAGCTGTCCGGCGACGACATGCGCGAAGGCATGATCGCGGTGCTCAGCGTCAAGGTGCCCGACCCGAGTTTCTCCAGCCAGACCAAGGAGAAGCTGGTCAGTTCCGAAGTGCGCCCGGTGGTGGAGAGCACCTTCGGCGCGCGGCTGGAGGAGTTCCTGCAGGAACACCCGGTCGAGGCCAAGGCGATCGCCGGCAAGATCGTGGACGCCGCCCGCGCGCGCGAGGCCGCGCGCAAGGCGCGCGACCTGACCCGCCGCAAGGGCGCGCTGGACATCGCCGGCCTGCCCGGCAAGCTCGCCGACTGCCAGGAGAAGGATCCGGCGTTGAGCGAGCTCTTCATCGTCGAGGGCGACTCGGCGGGCGGCTCGGCGAAGCAGGGCCGCAACCGCAAGAACCAGGCGGTGCTGCCGCTGCGCGGCAAGATCCTCAACGTCGAGCGCGCGCGCTTCGACCGCATGCTGTCGTCGGAGCAGGTCGGCACGCTGATCACCGCGCTCGGCACCGGCATCGGCCGCGACGAGTACAACCCCGACAAGCTGCGCTACCACCGCATCATCATCATGACCGACGCGGACGTCGACGGCGCGCACATCCGCACGCTGCTGCTGACGTTCTTCTACCGGCAGATGCCGGAGCTGCTCGAGCGCGGCCACGTCTACATCGGCATGCCGCCGCTGTACAAGATCAAGCAGGGCAAGAACGAGCTGTACCTGAAGGACGACGCGGCGCTGGACGCCTACCTCGCCGGCAACGCCGTCGAGGGCGCGCAGCTCGTGCCGGCGACGGGCGAGCCGCCGATCGGCGGCGCCGCGCTGGAGAAGCTGCTGCTGGCGTATGCGAGCGCGCGCGAGGCGATCGCCCGCAACACGCACCGCTTCGACCCGCACGTGCTCGAGGCGCTCGTCGACTTCACCCCGCTGGATGCGCAGGCGCTGGCGCGCAACACCGACGAACGCCACGAACTCGAGGCGCTGGAAGCGCGCCTCAACCAGTCGGGCCCGGGCAAGCCGCGCTACCGGCTCGAGTTCCACCACGCCACCGACTCGCGCCCGGCCGCGCTCCTCGTGCACCGCACGCACATGGGCGTGGAGGCCACGCAGGTGCTGCCGATGTCCGCGTTCGAGGGCGGCGACCTGCGTGCGCTGCGCGAGGCCGCGCAGCAGCTGCACGGCCTCGTCCGCGAGGGTGCGCAGATCGTCCGCGGCAGCCGCGCGCAGCCGGTGTCGAGCTTCGCGCAGGCGCAGGCCTGGCTGCTCGAGGAAGCCAAGAAGGGCCGCCAGATCCAGCGCTTCAAGGGCCTGGGCGAGATGAACCCCGAGCAGCTGTGGGACACCACGGTCAATCCGGAAACCCGCCGCCTGCTGCAGGTGAGGATCGAGGACGCGGTGGCCGCCGACCAGATCTTCTCCACGCTGATGGGCGACGTGGTCGAGCCGCGCCGGGAGTTCATCGAGGACAACGCGCTGAAGGTCGCCAACCTCGACGTCTGACCCGGGCGCGGGAAGGCGGCGCGGGAAGACGGCGCGAGAAGACGGCGTGATTGACGCCGCCTTCAGGGGCGCCCCGATAAAACGGCCGCATTCACCCAGCCGGCCGGAGCCCCCAATGCGCAAGTTGCTGCTGTCCATCGCCATCGCCACGACCGTGGCCGCATGCGCCACCACCACGTCGCCGACCGGCCGCAAGCAGTACGTCGGCGCCGTCTCCGAGGCGGAACTCGCGCAGCTCGGCGCGCAGGCCTTCGCCGAAATGAAGGCCAAGACCCCGCAGACGAACGACGCGCGGCAGGCCGCCTACGTGCGCTGCGTGGTGAACGACATCGTCGCGGTGCTGCCCGCCGACTGGCGCAGGACCGGTTGGGAGACCGCGGTATTCGCCGACGACCAGGCCAACGCCTTCGCGCTCCCCGGCGGCAAGGTCGGTGTCTACACCGGCATCTTCAAGGTCGCGCGCAACCAGGACCAGCTCGCGGCGGTCGTCGCGCACGAGATCGGCCACGTCGTGTCGCACCACCACGACGAGCGCATCACCCGCCAGGCCGGCGCGCAGGGCGCGCTGCAGATGATCGGCGCGCTGCTCGGCTCGCGCTACGGCCAGGGCGCGGCGAACGCGGCGGTGCAGGGCGGGAGCATCCTCGCGCAGACCGGCTTCCTGCTGCCGGGCTCGCGGACCCAGGAAAGCGAGGCGGACGTGGTCGGGCAGCAGCTCATGGCGCAGGCGGGATTCGACCCCCGCGCCGCCGTGAACCTGTGGCAGAACATGGCCGCCGCGGGCGGCAGCCGCCCGCCGGAATGGCTCTCGACGCACCCGGATCCGCAGAGCCGCCTGTCGGAACTCCGCGCGCGCGCCGACGGCCTGCTGCCGACCTACGAGCAGGCCCGCGCCGCCGGGCGCCGCCCGAACTGTGGCTGAGCGCACATTCCCGGCAGATGCGAAGGCCCGGGGCTTTCTGCTAGCGTGATCGGCTCACCGGCCGCCGGGCAGGCGGCCGGGCCCCCAATGCACGAGAGGTCCCGCCCATGAACAGCCCGCTTTCCTTCCGTCGCACCGCCGCCGTGGCGCTGGTGCTGGCCTTCGCGCTGCCGGTCGCGGCGCCGGCGTGGGCGCAGCAGGACTACGGCAATGTCGGCTCGCAGAGCATGCGCGCCAAGCGCGATGCCGCGCGCAAGGCGCAGAAGGCCGAGAAGGGCGAGGAAGCCGCGGCGCCGGCGCTGTATCCGCAGGCGGACCGCCAGGAGCCGGAGGCCCAGCCCTCCCGCAACGGGCTGAAGAAGCTGCAGAAGCTGCAGGAGGCCTACGGCAAGCAGGACGACGCGGCGACGCTCGCCCTGGCGAAGGAAATCGCCGAGGACGCCGCCTCGAACCCCTACGAGAAGGGCTTCGCCTACCAGGTGGCGGGCAACGCCGCCTCCGGCCTCGGCGACGAGGCCGCGGCCGCCGATTACTTCGGCAAGGCGCTGGCCACGAACGGCCTGGCGAACAACGACCACTTCACCGTCATGTACAACCTCGCCGTGATCCAGTACGGCATGGAGCAGTACCCGCAGGCGCTGGCGACGATCGACCGCTTCCTGGCGGAGACCAAGTCCGACAAGCTCGAGGCGCAGAACCTGCGCGGCGGGATCCTGATCGCGATGGAGAAGTTCGGCGAGGCCGCCGACCTCTACGGCAAGCTGCTCGCCGCCCACCCGGACGACAAGACGCTGCGCATGAACGCCGTGGCCGCCTACCAGCAGGCCGAGCAGCCCGAGAAGGCGGTGGCGCTGCTCGCCGACGCGCAGGCCAAGGGCCAGCTGTCGACGCCCAACGAGTACCGCGCGCTGTACGTGAGCTACATCAACGCCGACCGCGACAAGGACGCGGCGGCGGTGATCGAGGACGGCCTGGCCAAGGGCGTCATCAAGCCGGGCCCGGAACTGGCCCGCGACTACATGGTCCTCGCCCAGAAGGCCTACTACGTCGACGACACCGCGACGGCGATCCAGCTGTACCAGAAGGCCGCCCCGATCGCCGCCGACGGCGAGGCCGCGCTGAACCTCGCGAAGGTCTACGCGGAGCTCGGGAAGAACGCCGAGGCCAAGGCGGCCGCGCAGCAGGCCCTGGAGAAGGGCGTCAAGGACACGGCGGGCGCGAAGAAGCTCGCCGGGGGGAAGTAACCGGTTCAATCCCCGTGGAACCCGGTTGGTACCGGGGTTCCGGATTGGTATAAGCTTAGAGATTCCCGCGGCCGGAAACGGCCGCGGATCGACATTTCCGGGTGCGAAAGCCCGGCCCAATAGACCCGAGCTTCCCCCGCATGACGCAAGAGCTGCCGAGCGAAAAGAACGATGGCGATCCCGGCCTGAACTGGCCGCGTATCGCCGGCCTCTCCTTCGTGATCGCGATCCACGCTGCGGCGCTCCTGCTGCTGCTGGCCCCGGTCGCGCCTCCCGGCCAGGAAAAGGCCGAGGACGACGTGACCCGCGTGGTGATCATCGAGCCGCCGCCGCCGCCGCCCCCGCCGCCGCCGCCGCCGCCCGAGCAGCCGAAGCCGCAGGAGATCAAGCAGCTGGCGCCGCCGCAGCCGAGCCCGATCCCGCCGCCGCCGGAAGAGCCGCCGGTCGTGTTCGACGAGCCGTCGCCGGTCGACGTGCAGGCGCCGCCGCCGGCACCGCCGGCGCCGCCCGCCCCGGTGGCCGACATCGGCGCGAGCGTGGACATCTCGTCCAAGAACATGAATCCCCCGCGCTACCCGCCGGAGGAAAACCGTCGCCGCATCGGCGGCACCGTGGTCCTGATCATCACCGTCGACGCCAGCGGCAACGCCACCAACGTCGAGATCGAGAGCTCCAGCGGCAACCGCAACCTCGACCGCGAGGCCAAGAAGGCGGCCGAGCGCTGGCGCTTCACCCCGGGCATGAGCGGCGGCAGGAAGGTGGGCGGTCGCGTCCGCGTCCCGGTCGTCTTCACTCCATCCTGACCGCGGCCACCGCGGTCAACGCAGGAAAACGTTTCAGCACCACCCGCTCCACCCTCACTACCACTAAAACCCAAAGGTAAGCGTCATGCTGCAGGAAACCACCCAAGCCGCCGCTGCGACCGGAGGCAACGCTGCTTCCGCCCTGACGCAGATGGGCGTCGACCATCTGCTCACCGAAATGATGAACGATCCGGGCGCCTATGCGGTGTCCTGGGCCGTGCTCATCACACTGACCGTGATGTCGGCGATGTCGATCTACTGGATCGTCATCAACTTCTTCAAGAACATGTCCCTGCGCCGCGGTGCCGACCGCGTCGTCAGCACGTTCTGGGAAACCCCGAACGCGCAGGACGCGATCCGCTACATGGAAGAACAGCCGCGCAGCGAGCCGTTCTCCAAGATCGCGCTCGACGCCGCCCAGGCGGCCGCGCACCACCAGCGCCACGAGGGCTCGCGCCTGGTCGAGTCGCTGAACCGCTCCGAGTTCGTGGACCGCGCGCTGCGCCAGGGCGTGACCCGCGAGTCGATGCGCCTGGAGTCGGGCCTCACCGTGCTCGCCACCGTCGGTTCGACCGCGCCGTTCGTCGGCCTGCTCGGTACCGTGTGGGGCATCTACGGCGCCCTGATCCGCATCGGTGCCACCGGCCAGGCGTCGATCGACGCGGTCGCGGGCCCGGTCGGCGAGGCGCTGATCATGACCGCCCTCGGCCTGTTCACTGCGATCCCGGCGGTGCTGGCGTACAACTTCTTCGTCCGCCTGAACCGCGTCACCTACAACAAGTTCGACACCTTCGCGCACGACCTGCACGACTTCTTCGCGACCGGCGCCCGCGTCGGCGAGATGCAGATCAAGCGCTAAACCGTCGAACAGCCCCACGGAGTCCGGCCAATGGCCTTCAGTACAGGTAGCCAGAGCGGCGCCCCGATGTCGGAGATCAACGTCACGCCCCTCGTGGACGTGATGCTGGTCCTGCTGATCATCTTCATGATCACGGCGCCCCTGATGTCGCACAAGATCAAGGTCGAGCTGCCGCAGGCGAACCTCGACAAGCGCGACGAGAAGATCCCGCCGGCGCCGCCGATCACGGTCACGGTGACCGAGAACGGCAGCCTGTACTGGAACGACCAGCCGGTGACGGCGCAGCTGCTCGAGAGCCAGCTCTCGGTCGAGGCGCAGAAGACCCCGCAGCCCGCGGTCAACATCCGTGGCGACGAGACGACCAAGTACCGGACCATCGCCGAGGTGGTGAATACCGCCCAGGCGCAGGGCATCCGCAAGGTCGGCTTCGTGGCCACCAAAGAACGGCCGCGCTGAGGAGCTAAGACAATGGCAATGAGTACTGGTGGTTCGGGCGGCGGCCCGATGTGCGACATCAACGTCACGCCCCTCGTGGACGTGATGCTGGTGCTGCTCATCATCTTCATGGTGACCGCGCCGATCCTGTCCTACCCGATCGACATCGACCTGCCGCAGAAGTCGCTGACGCCTCCGCCGGAGCAGAAGAACCCGCCGGAGCCGATCGACCTGCGCATCGACGGCGCCAACCAGGTCTTCTGGAACAACAGCCCGGTGCCGCTGTCGGCCCTGCGCAACATGATGGAAGCCGAGGTCGAGCGCGACCCCAACAACCAGCCGACGCTGCAGATCGACACCGCGGAAGACGCGGACTACGGCGTGCTGGCCCGGGTGCTCGCGACGGCGCGCAACGCGCAGATGCAGAAGATCGGTTTCGTCAAGAAGTAAACGCACGACGCCGGCGCGCCGCGCGCGCCACGACGCTTACCCAGTTCCAACTTTCAGGCCGCCCTCCGGGGCGGCCTTTTTTTGCCTACGCGGCAAGGATCGCGAGGTAGGCGCGGACGGTGGCGTCGAGGCCGGCGTAGAGGGCCTCGTCGACGAGGGCGTGGCCGATCGAGACTTCGAGGACGTTCGGCACGTTCGCGACGAAGGCGCCGAGGTTGGACTGGCTGAGGTCGTGGCCGGCATTGACGCCGAGTCCGGCGGCGGCGGCGCGCCGTGCGGTCTCCGCGCACGCGGCCAGCGCGCCGGTGGCGTCGCCCGCCGCGTACGCTTCGGCGAACGGGCCGGTGTAGAGCTCGATGCGGTCGGCGCCCACGGCGGCGGCGGCGGCCACGTCCGTGCCTGCGCCCGCATCGGCGAACAGGCTCACGCGGCAGCCGAGCGTCTTCAGCGCCGCGACATGCGGGCGCAGCCGGTCGGCGTCCGCGGCGAAGTCGAATCCGTGGTCGGACGTGAGTTGCGCGTCGCCGTCCGGCACCAGCGTGGCCTGCGCCGGGCGCGCCTGCGCGCAGAGCGCATGGAAGCCCGGGTAGCCCTCGCGCGGCGGCGCGAAGGGATTGCCTTCGAGGTTGAACTCGACCCCGCGCGCATGGCACAGCGCCGCGAGCGCGAGCACGTCGTCGGCGCGGATGTGGCGCGCGTCGGGCCGCGGATGGACGGTGATGCCGTGCGCGCCCGCGTCGAGGCAGGCGGTGGCGGCGCGCACCACGTCCGGTGCCGTGCCGCCGCGCGAGTTGCGCAGCACCGCGATCTTGTTGACGTTGACGCTGAGGACGGTGCTCACGGTCGCCGCGCCCGCTGCGCCAGCCAGGCGAGCATCGCGCTGACGCCCAGCAGCAGCGAGGCGAGGAGGGCGGCGCCGATCGCCGGCGTGGACGCGCTGCGCCAGGCCACGGCGAGCGCGGCGACGGCGAGGACGAGCAGGATCCAGGGCATGGGGGCCTCCTTGCCGCGCAAGTCTAGCGCGGGCTCAGAGCACCGGCGACAGCAGCCTTGCCAGCGCTTCGGGCAGGCGCGCGGACCAGAGCGGCCGCGCGCGGTCGGCGCGCACGCGCGGGGCGCTGGCCAGGTCCACCTCGAAGTGGCGCGCGAGTTCCGCCGCGATGCCCGCGTCGCGGAACAGCACCGCCACCTCGAAGTTCAGGCTGAAACTGCGCGAATCGAAGTTGGCGCTGCCCACCATCGCCAGCGACTCGTCGACCAGCAGCGCCTTGGAATGCAGCATGCGCGGCCCGTATTCGTAGACGCGCACGCCGGCCTCCATCAGTTCGTCGTAGTAGGAGCGCGCGGCGAGGGTGACCGTGAGCGAATCGCTGCGCCGCGGCACCATGACGCGCACGTCGAGGCCGCCGAGCGCCGCCGAGGTCAGCGCCATCATCGCCGCCTCGCCCGGCACGAAGTAGGGCGTCGCCAGCCACACGCGCTGCTTCGCCTCGTGGATCGCGGCCACGTGCAGGCGATGGATCGACTCCCACGGCGAGTCCGGCCCCGAACCCAGCACCTGCGCGGCGATCGGCCCCGGCGCCGGCGGCGGCATCGCCTGCGCCACCGAGGAAATGAAATCGCGCTGCCCGGTGGCGTAGGACCAGTCCTCGACGAACAGCAGCTGCAGGCCGCGCACCGCGTCGCCCTCGACGCGCAGATGCAGGTCGCGGTAGGCATCGTCGCGGAGCCGCTCGTTCTCCTCGTCGGTGATGTTGATGCCGCCGGTGAAGCCGATGCGGCCGTCGACCACGACGATCTTGCGGTGCGAGCGCAGGTTGATCCAGGTGCGGCGCCAGATCCGGCCGAAGTGCATCGGGTGGAACCAGGCCAGTTCGCCGCCCGCGTCCAGCAGCGGCTGGAAGAAGCCGCGCGGGCAGGCGCCCGAGCCGACGGCGTCCAGCAGCACGCGCACCGCCACGCCGGCGCGCGCGCGCTCCGCCAACGCGTCGCGCAGCGCGGTGCCGGTGCGGTCGGCCGCGAAGATGTAGTACTCCAGGTGCACGTGGTGCCGCGCCCCGCGCACGGCCTCCAGCAGCGCCTCGTACTTCGCGCCGCCGTCGACCAGCAGGCGGACGTCGGTCGCCGTGCTGGCGGGCAGGCCGCTGGTGGCCTGCGCGAGCGTCGCCAGCTCCATCGAACCCTCGCCGGCGCCGGCGGCTTCGGGAAGCGACACGTGCGAGCGCGCGCGGCGCAGCCGGTGGCGGCGGATGCGCTGCGGCCCGAGCACGAGGTAGACGAGGAAGCCCACGTACGGCAACGCCGCCAGGCCCAGCAGCCAGCTCAGCGTCGCGACGGGCGTGCGCTTCTGCAGCACGATCCAGCCGCCGAGGCAGACCAGGTACAACGCCCAGCCGAGCGCCAGGTACAGGCCGATGTGCGGGATCGAGGCCAGCCATTCCCAGAGGTCGCGCAGCGGGTTCTGCATGAACGCTTCATCGTCCGGTCGCGGGCATTGCGACGGTAGCAGCGTACGCTGGGCCCATGGAAGACGGCTCGATCGAGGGCGGCTCGACCGACGGCCGCCAGGCCGACGGCGACGTGGCCGCCCACGCGGATGCGCGCGCCCCGCAGGCCCCGATCAGGGGCCGCGGCGCCGCCTCGCGCGTGGCCGGGCGCTTCGAGAAGACGATCGCGCGCGGCGAGGACGACGGCTGGGGCTCGGTCTACGCCGACGCCTTCGACGCCGCGGGCGAACCGCTCGGGCCGCCGCGCACCGTCGTCGTGGAGGAGCGCGCGCGCAGCATCATCAGCCGCAACCAGTCGCCGGACGTCGGCTTCAGCCAGTCGATCAATCCCTACCGCGGCTGCGAGCACGGCTGCGTCTACTGCTTCGCGCGGCCCTCGCACGCCTACCTCGACCTGTCGCCCGGCCTCGATTTCGAAACGCGCCTGTTCGCCAAGGCCAACGCCGCCGAGCGCCTGCGCGAGGAGCTGGCCAAGCCCGGCTACGTGCCGTCCACCATCGCGCTCGGCATCAACACCGATGCGTACCAGCCCGTCGAGCGCCGCCATCGCATCACCCGGCAGGTGCTCGAGGTCCTCGCGGAGACGAAGCATCCGGTCGAGTTCGTCACCAAGAGCGCGCTGATCGAGCGCGACCTCGACCTGCTGGCGCCGATGGCGCGCGAGGGCCTGGTCGCGGTGCACTTCTCGATCACCACGCTCGACAACCGCGTCGCCGCGCGCATGGAGCCGCGCGCGACCGCGCCGCACGGCAAGCTGCGGGCGATGCGCGCCCTGCACGAGGCCGGCGTGCCGGTCGGGGTGATGGTGGCGCCGGTGGTGCCGATGGTCACCGACCACGAAATGGAACACATCCTGGAGGCCGCGCGCGGGCACGGCGCGCAATCCGCGGGCTACGTGCTGCTGCGCCTGCCCCACGAGCTCAAGCAGATCTGGCGCGAGTGGCTGCAGCTGCACTACCCCGACCGTGCGGCGCACGTGATGAGCCTGGTGCAGCAGATGCGCGGCGGCAAGGACTACGACAGCGCCTTCGGCTCGCGCATGCGCGGCGAGGGTCCGTTCGCGCAACTGCTGCAGCAGCGCTTCCGCAAGGCCCGCGCCCGACTCGGCTTCACCCGGCTGCCCACCCCGACCGCCGCGAAGTTCGTCGCCCCCCGCAAGCCCTCGCCGCAACACGAACTCTTCTAGCAGGCTTTTCGCGGATCAGTGGCCGAAGGTCGGGAGCAGCGGGCCGGCGAGCCAGAGCCAGCGCGCGAGCCAGGCGCTGACGAGCGCGACGAGCGCGGTGAGGGGCAGGCCGACGAGCAGGAAGTCGCCGAAGCGGTACTGTCCAGGCCGCAGGATCAGCAGGTTGCCGTGGTGGCCGATCGGCGTCAGGAACGCGACGACCGCGCCGAGCGCCGTGCACACCACGAAGGGCGTCGGCGGCAGCCCCAGCGAACCGGCGAGCGAGATCGCGACCGGCGCGAGCAGCACCGTCGTCGCCGAATCGGACAGGATCTGGGTGAGCAGCGCGGCCGCGCCGAAGAGCACCAGCAGCACGCCCAGCGTCGGCCAGTCGGCGACGACGCGCAGCAGGCCGCGCGCGAGCAGGTCGGCGGTGCCCGTCTGTTCCATCGCGATGCCGAGCGGGATGACGCCGGCGATCATCACGAAGATGCGCACGTCGATCTCGCGGTAGGCGCGGCCGATGTCCACGCAGCCCGTCGCGACCATCGCCACCGCGCCGAGCAGGAAGGCGAGCGGCGCGGGCAGCCACTCGGTGGTGGCGGCGACCACGGTCGCGGCCAGGATGCCCAGCGCCAGCGGCGCACGCAGCCGGCGCTTGGCCTCGCCGGCGAAGGGCACCAGCATCAGGAAGCCGTGGTGCGCGGAGAGGTCGCTGAAGTGCGCGGCCTTGCCCCACAGCACGAGCACGTCGCCTTCGCGCAGGCGCGCGTCGGACAGGCGCTGGGCGACGTCGCCGTCGCGGCGCCACAGGCCGAGCACGAGCGCGTCGAACTGGCGCGAGAAATCCAGCTCCCGGATCGAGCGCCCGATGAACTCCGAGCCCGGCGCCACCACCGCCTGCACCAGCTGCAGCTCGCCTTCCCCGAGCTTGCTGCCGTAGCGCGAGATCGCGTTGAGGTCGAGCCCCGGATCGTCGTGCAGCGACAGCAGCTCGTCGGCGGCGGCCTCGACCAGCAACAGGTCGCCGGCCAGCAGCGGGCTGGTGGGCCCGAGGTCGTCGCGGCGCTTGCCGTCGCGAAGCCAGCCGCGCAGGCGGAACTTGTCGCCGAGCGACTTCTGCAGTTCCTCCAGCGGGCGCGTGTTCCAGCGCGAACCTTCCGGCACCAGCAGTTCCGTGCGGTAGCGTTCCAGCCGCAGGTAGTCGTCGTCGCCGCCGGCGCCGCTGCGACGCGGCAGGAGCCAGCGCGCGATCTGCATGTAGCCGACGCCGACGACGACCAGGGCGATGCCGATCGGCGTGACCGAGAAGATACCGAGGCCTTCGGCACCCGGCGTGCGCTCGAGCATGTCGCTGGCGAGCAGGAAGGCCGGCGCGCTGACGAGGGTGAGCGTGGTGCCGAGCGAGGCCGCCAGCGACATCGGCATCAGCAACCGCGACGCGGGCAGCTGCCGCTCCCGCGCGTAGCGCTGCAGGATCGGCAGCATCATCGCGGTGACCATGACGTGGTGGGTGAACGCGGAGAGCGCCGCCACCGCGGGCATCACCACCGCGACCGCGCGTGCTTCGCTGCGGCCGGCGGCGCGGCCGATCCACTGGCCGATGCGCTCGGTGATGCCGGTCGCGGCCAGGCCGCCGGAGATGACGAAGACCGCGGCCACGATGATCGCCGGCTCGCTCGCGAATCCGGACAGCGCCTGGTGCGGGTCGAGCACGCCGGTCAGCACCATCGCCAGCAACAGCACCATGGCGGTCACGTCGACCCGCAGCCGTTCGCTGACGAACAGGTACAGGCCGACGGCCAGGATCAGCAGGAAGAGGGTCTGGTCGAAGGACACGGCTGCATTGTGCGGCATGGCCGCGCCGACCGTTCATGCAGCCTGCACGTCGGGGGCGGATGGCGGGCGCATACTCCCCGCCGATGCCGGACGAGCTCGGACAATCGATGGATGCGGGCGCAGCCGCGGGCTCCGGCGCCGCCGACGTGGCGGCCCTCCGTGCCGCGCTCGAGGCGAGCGAGGCGCAGGTCCGCGCATTGCTGGCCCAGCAGGAAGCGCTGGCCTACGGCCTGTCCCACGACCTGCGCGCCCCGCTCCGCGCCATCGACGCGTACTCGGCGTTGCTCGCCCGCGGCACGTCGGCGGCGCTCGATGACAACGCCCTCGACCACCTCGCCCGGATCCGCGCCGCCGCCGCGCGGATGGGCGCCGTGCTGGAAGCGTTGCTCGACTACTCGCGCGCGGAACGCGGCCCGCTCGCGCCGGTGCCCGCCGACCTCGGCCTGCTCGCCGAGCTCGCCCTCGCCGAACTGCAGGAAGCCGGGCCGCCGAAGCGGGTCACGGCCAGCATCGCGCCGGGCCTCACCGCCCTCGGCGACGAGCGCCTGCTGCGCATGCTCATGACCCAGCTGGTGCGCAACGCCTGGCAGTTCTCCGGGGACGAGGTGGCGATCGACATCGCGGGCGCCCGCGACGGAGACGTCCTCCGCGTCGACGTGCGCGACGCCGGCAGCGGCTTCGACCCGGCCTACGCGCAGCGGATCTTCGAACCCTTCCAGCGCCTGCACCTGCCCGAGCAGGGCGCCGGCACCGGGCTCGGCCTGGCGATCGCCGCGCGCATCGTCGAGCGCCACGGCGGCACGTTGCGGGCCGAGTCGACGCCGGGCGCGGGCAGCGTGTTCCGCCTCGAGCTGCCGGCGGCGAACGCCGCGGCCGCGCCGGGCAGCGTCGCGGGAGCCGCCGCATGACCGACAAAGACATCCTGCTGGTCGAGGACAATCCCGACGACGTCGAGCTGACCCGCATCGCCTTCGACGAAGCCAAGGTCGCGAACAACCTGGTGGTGGTGCGCGACGGCGCCGAGGCGCTCGATTACCTGTTCGCGCGCGGGGCCCATGCGGACCGCGACCCCGCGGACCTGCCGTCCATCGTCCTGCTCGACCTCAACTTGCCGCGCGTGGACGGGCGCGAAGTGCTGCAGGCGATCCGCGAGGATCCGCGCACCCGCAGCCTGCCGGTGGTGGTGCTGACGACCAGCACCGAGCCCTTCGACCTGGAGTCGGCGTACGCGCTCGGCGTCAACAGCTACATCCAGAAGCCCGTCGACTTCGAGCGCTTCGTCTGGGCCGTCAAGCAGGTCGGCCTCTACTGGCTCGTCCTCAACCAGCCCCGCGACGGCTGAGCGACGCCCGTGGCAGGGCGTTTCAGCCCGCGTCGTGGCGCGCGTGGTAGGCGACGGCGGTTTCGACTTCGCGGCGCGAGCCGAGGAAGACCGGGACGCGCTGGTGCAGGCCGGTGGGCTGCACGTCCATCATCCGCTGGCGGCCGGTGCTCGCCGCGCCCCCGGCCTGCTCGACGAGGAAGCTCATCGGGTTCGCTTCGTACATCAGCCGCAGCTTGCCGCCCTTCGGCGCGCACTTGCTGTCGAGCGGATAGCTGAAGATGCCGCCGCGGGTGAGGATGCGGTGCACGTCCGCGACCATCGAGGCGACCCAGCGCATGTTGAAGTCCTTGCCGCGCGGGCCCTGCGTGCCCGCGAGCAGGTCGCCGACGTAGGCTTGCATCGGCGGCTCCCAGAAGCGCTGGTTCGACATGTTGACCGCGAATTCCTTCGTCTCCTCCGGGATGCGCATGCCGCGCACGGTGAGCACGAAGCCGCCGACCTCGCGGTCGAGCGTGAACGCGTGCGTGCCGTTGCCGACGGTCAGCACCAGCGTGGTCTGCGGGCCGTACACGCAGTAGCCCGCCGCGACCTGGGCGGTGCCGGGCTGCAGGTAGTGCTCGTCGCCGGGCGAAGTCACGCCCTCGGGGCAGCGCAGCACCGAGAAGATGGTGCCGACCGAGACGTTGACGTCGATGTTGGACGAGCCGTCGAGCGGATCGAACAGCAGCAGGTAGTTGCCGCGCGGATACACGTCCGGGATCGGCTGCGAGTGGTCCATCTCCTCCGACGCGAGGCCGGCGAGGTGGCCGCCCCAGGCGTTGGCTTCGAGCAGGATCTCGTTGCTCAGCACGTCGAGCTTCTTCTGCGCCTCGCCCTGCACGTTGATGCTGGCCTCGCCGGCCGTGCCGGCGTCGCCGAGCACGCCGCCGAGCGCGCCCTTGCCCACGGCGATCGAGATGCGCTTGCACGCGCGCGCGACCACTTCGATCAGCAGGCGCAGGTCCGGGCCGATGCGGCCGGCGCGCTGCTCCTCGATCAGGAAGCGGGTCAGGGAAGCGTGCTGGGGCGCGGTCGTGCGGGCGTCGGTCATGGCAATCGGCGGTCGTGGCGACCGCCCATTGTCGCATTCACGCGCGGGGATGTCCGGGCGCGCGCCGCGCCGGGGGCGCGGCCGGCCTGCGCGGCTCAGGCCGCGGGGCGCAGGCGTCCGTTCGCGACGCGCCGGCAGAGCGCGGCGAGGCGCTGGCGCGCCATCGCGAGCATCGCCAGCGGCGCCTCCGGCTCGGCGGCGTTCATCGCGCGCTCCGCCGCCTCCAGCGCGTCCTCGGCGACGCTGAGGTCGTCGGGCCCCAGCATCGTGCGCAGGCTGCGCAGGTGCGCGCCGAGGCGGCGTTCGAAGTCCGGCGCGCAGCCCTGGCCGGCGCGGCGCGCGGCTTCGTCGAAGGTGGCTTCGATGCGGTCGAGTTCGAGCAGCAGTTCGTCGGGGGCGATGTCCATGCAGGCACTCTGGAGCGAACGGGTCGCACGGGCTGAGAGGGCGGACCGGAGGTGCGGGCCTCCGGTCCGGCACCGTTGCCGACGCGGGTCGGCTTTGCGGGCGGTGGGATGATCCGTTGGGGATCGTGACAACCGGGTGTACGCGGGCGAATGCGATGAACGGGGCGGCCGCGGGCCGTGTTCAGATATCGCCTTCCGTCGCCCAGCCTTCGCCGCTGCCGCGGCTGTACACGCGGTCGCCGTCGAGGAGCGCGCGCGCGGGCAGCGAATCGCCTTCCGCGAGGCGCGCGTAGATCGGCGCGAAGTCGCGCTGCGTGTCTTCCATCAACTGCTCGAAGCTGTCGATGACGAAATACGTCTGCTGGTAGGTGTCGATGCGGTAGCGCGTGCGCATCACCCGCTCGAGGTCGAAGCCGATGCGGTTCGGCGCCGCGCTCTCCAGGCTGTGCACGCTCTCGCCGCTCGAGGACACGATGCCGCTGCCGTAGATGCGCAGGCCGCCCGGTTCGCGGATCAGGCCGAACTCCACCGTGTACCAGTACAGGCGCGCGAGGTGCTGCATCGCCGCCGCGCCGAGGCCGTGCGCCTTGATGCCGCCGCGGCCGTACGCCTCCATGTAGTCGGCGAACACCGGGTTCATCAGCAGCGGCACGTGGCCGAACAGGTCGTGGAAGAGGTCGGGCTCTTCGATGTACTCGAACTGGTCCGGGCGCCGGATCCACCAAGTGACCGGGAAGCGGCGGTTGGCCAGGTGGGTGAAGAAGTCGAGTTCGGGCAGCAGGCCCTCGACGCCGACCAGCTGCCAGCCGGTCGCCTCGCCAAGGACGCGGTTGAGGTCGTCGAAGCGCGGGATGCGGTCGGGGGTGAGCCCCATCGCCTCCTGCGCGCGCAGGAAGGCGTCGCTGGCGCGGCCGACCAGGAGTTCGCGCTGGCGGGCGTACAGGCGCGCCCAGACGTCGTGGTCGGTCGCGGTGTAGCCGTCCCACGGCTGCTCGATCACGCCGGTCGCGTAGACAGGGATCCGGCCGCGGTCGGTCTGGAGGTTCTCTAGGCGGCGCGGCGTGCTCATGTCCTCGACTTTAGTCCGCCGGCGGCGCAACGGGGTTGCAAAATTGCGGGACGAGGCGCCATATACGCAACTATATTGCGCATATCATCGGGAGAATGCACAAAATGAACGGTTCGACGCTCGATCGCATCGATCTGTTGCTGCTGGCCGAACTCCAGCGCGACGGCCGCGTCCCCAATGCCGAACTGGCCGAGCGCGTGCACCTGTCCGCCTCGGCCTGCCTGCGGCGGGTGCAGCGGCTGGAGCGCGACGGCGTGATCGCCGGCTACCGGGCCGAACTCGACCCCGAGAAGCTCGGCCTGGGCCTGCAGGCCTTCGTGCGCGTGCAGCTGCGCCAGCACGACCCGCAAACCGTCGAGGCCTTCGCGCGCAGCGTCAACGCCTGGGACGAGGTGGTGGCGTGCAATGCGCTTACCGGCGACATGGACTACCTGCTGCAGGTGGTGGTGCGCGACCTCGACCACTTCTCGCGCTTCCTGCTCGACCGCCTGCTCGGGCAGGCAGGGGTGGAGGACGTGAACTCGAGCTTCGTGCTGCGCATGGTGAAACCGATGCGCGGGTTGCCGCTGCCGTCCGCCTAGGGCGCTTCGGCCTCTTCCTCGAGCTCCCAGCTGTAGCGCTTGCGCGGCGGCAGCGGATCGGCGCGCCGGAACAGCCAGGCCGCGACCAGGCCCGCGACGGCGCCGCCGAGGTGCGCCTGCCAGGAAATGCCCGGCTCGCGCGGCAGCACCGTGAGCAGCATGCCGCCGTAGAACATGAAGGCGATCATGCCGGCCGCCACCGCGGCGCGGTCGCGGCGCAGCACGCCGAGCGAGAACAGCAGGAAGCCGAGCCCGTGGGTGACGCCGCTGGCGCCCAGGTGCAGGCTGCCGGGCTCGCCGAGCAGCCACGCGCCCAGGCCGGAGCCCAGCCACAGCAGCGGCAGCGCGCGCCACGTCGCGCGCGGGTAGACGGTGCCGGCGAGGGTGCCGAGCAGCAGCAGCGAGACCGCGTTCGCGCCGACGTGCGCCGGCGAGCCGTGCAGCAGCGGCGCGGCGAGGATGCCCCACAGGCCGTGCAGGGTGTGCGGCGCGACCGCGAACGGCCGCCAGTCGAAGGACTGCTGGGCCCAGAACGCGAGCAGGACCAGCAGCACCGCGGCCAGGCTGGCGTTGAGCGCGCGCTGGATGCGCGCGGCGTCGGCGCGCCGCTGGCCGGGGGTATCGGGCGGCGATTCGTGGACGGGCAGCTGCATGCCTCCGAGATGGCGCCGCGGCCCGGCTTTGCAAGGCCGGCACCGCGCGGAGGCGATAATGGCGGGATGAACGCCCCCGCCAACCCCGTCGTCCGCCTGCGCAATCCCTGGCGCTCCACCCATCCGTGGGTCTTCCAGAAGGTGGTGGAAAAGCCCGCGCAGAAGCCGAAGCCCGGCAGCCTGGTGGACATCGTCGGCGTCGACGGCGAGTGGATCGGCCGCGGCTTCTACAACGGCCACTCGCGGATCGCGCTGCGCATCCTGGAAACGCATCCGGACGTGGACGTCGATGCCGCCTGGTTCGCGCGCCGGATCGCCGAGGCGGTGGCGCTGCGCCGCGAGGTGCTGCGGCTCGATGCGGTGAGCGACGCCTGGCGCGTCGTGCATTCGGAGGGCGACGGGCTGTCGGGCCTCGTCGTCGACCGCTACGCCGACCTGCTCGTGGTCGAATTCTTCAGCGCCGGCATGTTCCGCCACCGCGAGTGGATCTACGACGCGCTGCGCGCGCAGTTCCCCGGCTGCCGCTTCCATGCGTTCGCCGACGAGCACGTGCAGAAGCAGGAGTCGTTCGACTTCAAGCCCTGGAACAGCAGCGGCGGCGGACCGTCGGCGCCGGCGATCGTCACCGAGCACGGCATCCGCTTCCGCGCCGATCCGGCCGGCGCGCACAAGACGGGTTTCTTCGCCGACCAGCGCGACAACCGGCAGTGGCTGTCGGAACACGTCGCGGGCAAGCGCGTGCTCGACCTGTGCTGCAACACCGGCGGATTCGGCGTGTACGCGGCGGTGCGCGGCGCGGCCGAGGTCGTCGGCATCGACATCGACGAGGACGTGCTGGAGATCGCGCGCGGCAACGCGAAGCTCAATTCCGCGGCGGGCGGGGTGAAGCCGCGCTTCGTGCAGGCGGACATCTTCCCGTGGCTGCGCGACGCCGCCGCGCGCGGCGACCGCTACGACGTGGTCGTGCTCGATCCGGCGAAGATGACCCGCGACCGCGACCAGGTCATTCCGGCGCTGAAGAAGTACCTCGACATGAACAAGCTCGCGCTCGGCGTGGTCGCGCCCGGCGGCCTGTTCGCCACGTTCTCGTGCACGGGCCTGGTGAGCGAGGACGAGTTCCTCGGCATGCTGCGGCGCGCGGCGTTCTATTCCGGGCGCACGATCCAGGTGCTGAAGGTGGCGGGCGCGGGGCCGGACCACCCGTTCCTCGCGAGCGTGCCCGAATCGCGCTACCTCAAGGCGGTGTTCTGCCGCGTGCTCGACTGAGGCGCGTCCGGCCGCGCGTGCGAGCGCGCACGGCGCGGGTGCTCGACGGCGCCCTCCAGCCTTCGCGCGTAGCGCTGCCCGACGCGGCGCGAGATGTACGTGGCCAGGCCTTCGCCCTCGCGCGCGAGCTGCTTCATCCGCGCCACGTGCATGCGCCCCGGGCACGTGCGGTCGTAGAGGTAGATCGCGCCGTTGGAGAACCGCACCGCGATGCCGTCGTCCACCAGCGCGTAGCCGGCCACCCCGGACTGCCCGCTGCGGTTGCCGTAGCGGTGGAACAGCGGCCTGGCCTCCTGGCGCGTCGCGGTGCCCATGGCCGCGGAGCCTAGCCGGGGCGCGGTATGCGCAGGATGATGGCCCGCGGACGGGCCGGCGCCGCGCCGCGCGTCGCCGGTCTCATCACGCGCGACCCGCGCGTTTACACTGGCTCCCATGACCGAATCGCTGCTCACGGGGTTGCTGCTGGTCGCGGTCGTGGCCGCGGTCGTGCTCGGCATGCTGGCCGCGCGCTGGCACCGTGACGCGGCCGCGCTTGCGGCTGAACGCGCGGCACGGCAGGCGGAAACCGCCGAGGCCGGGCAGCTGCGCGGCCGCCTCGGCGCGATCGAGCGCGAACTCGCCGATGCCCAGGCGGCGCGCGCGAGCCTCGAGGCGCAGCTCGCGCAGGCGCGCGAGGCCCAGGTCCAGGCCACCGCGAACGCCGAACACCTGAAGGCGGCGCAGCTGCAGATGCAGCGCTTCGTGGACGAGGCGCAGGCGAAGCTGACCGATGCGTTCGCGCTGAAGGCCGCCGAAGTGCTCGAAGCGAAGGGCAAGACCTTCGAGGACGGCGTGCGCAAGGCGACCGAGCGCGGCCGCACCGACCTCGACGCGCTGCTGAAGCCCTTCGCCGAGCATCTCGGCCGGTTCCAGGCGCAGGTGGCCGGCTTCTACGGCGACGAGGCGAAGGAACGCGCCTCGCTGACCGGCGCGGTCAACGAGCTGAAGACGCTCAACCAGGACATGGCCTCGAAGGCCGCCGAGCTTGCGCGCGCGCTGCGCGGCAACGCCAAGGTGCGCGGCGACTGGGGCGAGCTGATGCTGGAGAGCGTGCTGCGCGGCTCCGGCCTCGAGGAAGGCGTGCACTACGAGCGCCAGCAGTCGAGCACCGACGAGGATGGCCGGCGCCTGCGGCCCGACGTCGTCGTGAACCTGCCGGGCGAGCGCCAGGTGGTCGTCGACAGCAAGGTGAACCTGGTCGCGTGGCAGGACGCGATGAACGCGATGGACGACCCGGACCTGCACTCGGTCTCGCTGCAGCGCCACGTCGAGGGGCTGCGCCGGCACGTGAAGGACCTGGCCGACCGGGACTATCCGAAGGCGCAGGGCGACGGCGCGCTCGACGTGACCATCGCGTTCGTGCCGATCGAGGGCGCGCTGTCCGCCGCGCTCGGGGCGGACCCGTCGCTGCAGAACTATGCGTTCGACCGGCGCGTGGTGTTCGCGTCGCCGAACACGCTGATGGCGATGCTGCGCGTGGTCGACCGGCTGTGGGTGCGCGACACGATGCAGAAGCGCGCGCTGGAGATCGGCGAAGCCGGCGGCAAGGTGCTCGACGCGCTGCAGGGCTTCCTCGCCGACTTCGACATGATCGAGAAGCGGCTCGGCGACGCGGGCGCGGCCTTCAGGTCGGCGCGCAACCGCCTGGTCGAGTCGAACCAGAGCGCGATCTCGCGCGCGCAGCGGCTGGTCGAGCTTGGCGTGAAGGGCAAGAAGACCCTGCACGCGAGCATGAAGATCGAAGCGATGCTGCCGTCGCCCGGCGATGTCGTGCCCGCGGCGTCGGGCGCCGAAGCCGCGGCGGGCGAGGACGCCTGATCGGTCGCGGCGCGGTCAGTTCCCGCTGGGCGGGATGACCGGCATCGCGTCGGCCGGCACGCTCGGGTTCGCGACGTCTTCCTTCAGGTAATCCGGCAGCGAGTCGTCCTGCTGCGCCTTGGCGTCGCCCGAGATCTGGTACCTGCGGCGCTGCAGCCATGCATCGCGGACCAGCGTGTAGTCGTCGGTCGCGCCCTCGCGCATGCTGTCGACGGCGAACAGCTGCGTGCGCACGTCGACCAGCTGGAGGCCCTGCAGGAACACGCGCGTCGGGTCGTCCTCGACCTGGCGGATCGGCGACAGCGGCGCGTCGCCGACGAGGCCGAACACGTCTCGCATCGTGCGCGGCCCGAACAGCGGCAGCTCGACGTAGCGCGAACGCTTCCAGCCCCAGGTGCCGAGCGTCTGCCCGAAGTCCTCGTTGTGGTACGGCAGGTGCGCATCGCTCGCGGGATCGAGGATGCCGCCGAGGCCGAGCGTCGAGTTGATCGCGAAGCGCGCGAGCGACTTGCCCGCTTCGGCGGGACGGCCCTGCAGCAGCGAGTTCAAGGCGTTGACCGGCTGGCCGAGGTTGAGGAAGAAGTTGCTGACGCCCAGCCGCACCGGGCGCGGCACCACCGCCACGTAGGCGTGCGCCAGCGGCAGCGCGATGTGCCTGTCGACCACGTTGTTGAAGCGGTGCACCTTGCGGTTGAGCTTCTCCCACGGATCGTAGATGTCGGGCTGCTCGGCCGGCGCGGGGAGCGTGGGGTCGGCGATCGGGTCGTAGACCTGGCCGCCGTAGAGCGCCTGGTAGTCGAGTTCTTCCTGCGTCGGCGCGGCCTTGGCGGGGTCGGCGGCCTGCACGTCGGCCTGCGCGTCAGTTTGCGCGTCGGACGCAGCGGGCTGCGCCGCAGCGTCGGGCACGGTCTGCACGGGCGCGGGTTGCACGGGCGCGGGTGGCGCGGGCACGGTCTGCGCGGGCACGGGCAACGGGGCCAGTGCCAGGCCGAGGACCAGGGGGAGGAGGCGGGCGGGACGCATGGGGGACCGGAATTTTACCCCGCGCCGGGCGGTGCGGGTCAGGCGAAGGACAGGTCCGCATTCAAACGGTAGGCAGCCCGCAGTTCGGCCAGGCCCGGCGGGTCGCCCGCGATGGCGATGTCGCCGCCCGCGCGCGCCGACAGCTCGGCGAGCAGCGCCACGCCGGCGCTGTCCACGCGGCTGGCGCCGGACACGTCGAATCGCGTCGCGCCGGCGAGCAGCGGGAGCGCCGCCTGCCACAGCGCCGGCACCTGTCCGCGCGCCAGGGCGCCGGCGAAGCGCAGGGCGTCGCCGGCGCGGGTCACGCCGGCCGCGGCATCAGCGGCCGGCATCCGCCTGGACCTTGCCGCTGGCGAGGTCGGCCGCGACCTGGCGGATCGACTTGCGGGTCAGCTCGTTGTCGAACTGCTGGCGAAAGGTCTGCACGAAGGACACGCCCTCCACCATCACGTCGAACACCTTCCAGCCGGTGCCCGACTTGCGCATCAGGTAATCGACCGGGATCGGCTCGCCGCCCTGGCGCAGCATCTCGCTCGACACCTTCACGCCGAGGCCGCGCGGCAGCGCCGTTTCCGACTTGATCCGCACCTTCAGGCGCGTGTTGAAGTCGAGCAGCGAGGAACCGTAGCGACGCATCAGGCTGTCGGCGAGCGCGTCGGCGAACACCTTCACGTCGGCGTCGGACGCGCCGCGCGCATGCCGGCCCAGCACCTGGCGGGCGGCGTAGTCGCGGTCGAACATCGCGTTGAATTCGCCGGAGACGAACTGCTCCAGCGCGCCGCGATCCCTGGTGAATTCGGCGCGGCGCTTCTCCAGCGTGGAGAGGATGCGCTCGCTGTTGTCGAGCACGAGCTTGCTCGGCGAGCCCTGCATGTTCGCCGCGGCGGTGGACGCCTGCGCGGACGCGGTGCCGACGGGCGCGAGCAGCAGCGCCGGGGCGGCGAGCAGGGAGGTGGCGAGCAGCAGGGAGGGGAGGGACGTCTTCATGGGCTTCATTCCGTGGGCGCGGGGGCCGTGGGGGACGGTTCCGTGGCGGGGGCGGCGTCGGCGGGCTTGCCGCCACCGCTGAACATGTACTTGCCGACCATCTGGATCAGGTCGACGGCGGGGGTGGTGAATGCGATCTCGTCGCCGGGTTTCAAGGGCTCGACATCGCCGCCGGGCTGCAGGCCCACGTAGCTCTCGCCGAGCAGGCCGCCGGTGAGGATGCCTGCGGACGTGTCCGCGGGCAGGTCCTTGTAGCGCGAGTCGATCGCCAGGGTCACGACGGCATCGAGTTTGACCGGGTCAAGCTGAATGTCCGCCACGGTGCCGATGTTCACGCCCCCGATCTTGACCGGGGCGTTCGGGCGCAGCTGGCCCAGGTTGGTGAAGCGCGCCTTGAGCGGATAGGTGTCCTGGCCGAAGCCGAACTTGCCGTTGCTCGAGGCGAGCGCCAGCACCAGCAGCGAGGCCAGCGCCAGCAGCAGGAAGGCGCCGACCGCGAATTCGAGACGGGGACCGCGAACGCTCATGGGAATTTCCTTTGCACCGTGCCGGCCCTGCTCAGTTCTGGAACAGGAAGGCGGACAAGACGAAGTTGAACATCAGCACCAGTAGCGACGCATTCACCACCGCGCGCGTCGTCGCCACCGAGGTGCCTTCGATGGTGGGCTCGGCGTGGTAGCCGACGTAGGACGCGACCAGCGCCGCGGTCCCGCCGAACACCGCGGCCTTGATGAAGGCCACGACGAAGTCGTCACGGAAGTCGACGGCGTCCTTCAACACCTGCCAGAACGAGCCGCCGTCGATGCCGATCACGTGCACCGCCTCGAACCAGCTCGCGCTGATCGCCAGCGAGCAGAAGAACGCGGTGAGCAGCGGCACGCAGATGAGCGCGGCCCAGAAGCGCGGCGCAACCGCCTTCGCGACCGGATCGATGCCCATCAGGCCGAGCGCGGTGATCTGGTCGGTGGCGCGCATCAGGCCGAGCTCGGCGGCGATCGACGAACCGGCGCGGCCGATGAACAGCAGCGCGGTCAGCACCGGCGCGAGCTCGCGGTACAGGCCGAGCCCGACGAGCGCGCTGATCTGGTTGGCGGCGCCGTAGGTCTCCAGCGCGCGGTAGCCGAGCAGCGTCACCGACAGGCCGACGAAGGCGCCGCCGACGGCGATGATCGGCAGCGAGCGCGCGCCGATCTTGTAGATCTCGCGCACGAGTTCGGCGAAGAAATCGCGCGTCGGCGCGGACGCGCGGATCACCGAGAGCGAGAACAGGCCGGCGCGGCCGAGCGAGCGGGTGGCGGCGACGAAGGGCATCAGGCGGCCTCCACCCGGCGCGCGGTGGTGTCGAAGGGAATGGGACCGTCGGGCTCGCCGCGCAGGAACTGCAGCACCAGCGGATCGGTCGAGGCCTGCAGCTGCGCCGGCGTGCCGCTGAAGACGATGCGGCCGTCGGCGATCATCACCGCGTGGTCGGCGATCGGCAGCGTCTCGTGCACGTGGTGGGTGACGACGACGCTGGTGAGGCCGAGCGTGCGGTTGAGTTCCGAGACCAGGTTCATGATCACGCCGCTGGCGATCGGGTCGAGGCCGGTCAGCGGCTCGTCGTACAGCATCAGCGGCGGATCCAGGGCGAGCGCGCGCGCCAGCGCGACGCGGCGCGCCATGCCGCCCGACAGCTCGCGCGGGAAAAGGTCGGCGGCGGCGCGCAGGCCGACCGCGTGCAGCTTCATCTCGACGAGGCGGCGGATCACCGCGTCCGGCAGCCTGGTGTGCGCGCGCAGCGGCAGCGCGACGTTCTCGGCCGCGGTGAGGTCGGTGAGCAGGCCATTGCCCTGCAGCAGCACGCCGATCGACTTGCGGCGTTCCAGCAGCGCCCGCTTGCCGGCGGGCAAGGGCGCGCCGAGCACCTCGACGGTGCCGGCCGCGGGCTGCAGTTCGCCGGTCAGCGCCGAGAGCAGCGTGGACTTGCCGCAGCCCGACGGACCGAGCACCGCCACGACGCTGCCGCGCGGGACCTCGAGGTCGATGCCGTCGAGGATCGTGCGGCCGCCGCGGTCCAGGCGCAGGCCGGAGAGACGGACGGTGGGGGTGGCGTCGGTCATGGGGCGGCATTGTCGCATCAGAGGGCGGTGCGGCGGTCCCAACGCGTGCGACGGGGCTGCGGCATCATTCAGGGGATGCCCAGCGCGCCCGACTTCCGCCTGTACCACTCGAACGCGCTGGAAGTGCTGGCCGGGCTGCTGGCGGACGAGTTGCGCACGCCGGCGCCGGGGCAGCCCCTGCTGGCGCCCGACACCGTCCTGATCCCGCAGGTGGCGATGCGGCGCTGGCTGCAGGCGACCATGGCCGAGCGCCACGGCATCGCCGCCAACCTGGAGTTCCTGACGCCGGGCGAGTTCGTCGCGCGCGCGCTGGCGGCCAATGCCACGGCAGGTGCCGGCGACACGGGCGAGGCGCTGGATGCCGCGAGCCTGCGCTGGCACCTGTACGCCGCGCTGGGCGACCCGGGCCTGCGTGCGCGGACGGCGCTGGCGCAGCTGGCGGGATATCTCGACGAAGACGATGGCGGGCTCAAGGCCTGGACGCTCGCCGGCGAACTGGCGGGCGTGTTCGAGAAGTACCAGGCTTGGCGCCGCGACTGGCTGCTGCGCTGGGAGGGCGGCGCCGATCCGGACGATCCGCAGGCGATCCTGTGGCGCGCCGTCGCCGCGGGCCGCGACCATCGCGCGCGGCGCATCCAGGACTACCTCGCACGGTTCGGCGGCGATGCGGCTGCGCTGCCCGCCGGGCTGCCGCCGCGGCTGTTCGCGTTCGCCACGCTCAACGTGTCGCCCGACGTGCTGCGGGTGATGGCTACGCAGGCGCGCGCGGGCACGCTGCATTTCTACCTGCCGACGCCGACGAGGGAATACTGGGGCGACCTGCAATCGCTCGGCGCGCACCTGCGTGCGGGCACCGACCCCTTCGGCGAGCCGTCGGCCGAGAATCCGCTGCTGCGCGACTGGGGCGCGGCCGGCCGCGACTTCATGGCGCTGCTGGGCAGCTACGAGGTCGTGCATCCGTCGGGCGAGATCGCCGCCTATGCCGACCCCGAAGCCGCGCCTGGCAAGACGCTCGCGGAAGGCGGCCTGCGCGACAGCCTGCTGCGGCGGATGCAGGGCGACCTGTTCCATCGGCGCGCCGCGCCGTCCGGCGCGCTGCGCGCCGGGGTCGACGCGACCGACCCGAGCCTGCAGTTCCACGCCTGCCACACGCGGCTGCGCGAACTCGAAGTGCTGCACGACCGGCTGCGCGCGCTGCTCGAGCCGGATTCCCCTGAGGGCCGGCGCTTCGATCCGCCGCTGCAGCCGCGCGAGATCGCGGTGCTCGCGCCGGACATCGATCCCTACGTGCCCTACCTCGATGCGGTGTTCGGCGGCGCCGGCCGCGGCGATGGTGGCGCCCGCCAGGCGATCCCGTGGGCGATGGCCGACGCCAGCCCGCTCGCCGGCGAGCCGCTGGCCGCTGCCTTCCTGCAGCTGCTTGCCCTGCCGGTGTCGCGCTTCGGCCTGGAGGAGATCCTCGATCTGCTGGCGAGCCCCCCGCTGGCGGATGCCGCCGGACTGGACGCGGGCGCGTTCGAGCGCCTGCACGGCTGGCTGCGCGCGGCCGGCGCGCGCTGGGGCATCGATGCGGCGCATCGCGCGCGCCTGGGCGCGCCACAGGACGACGCCTACACCTGGCAGTTCGCGCTTGACCGGCTGCTGCTCGGCCACGCCAGCGGCGCCGAGGCCGCGATCGAAGGCGACGACGCGCTGGTGGTGCCGTGGACCGAACTCGAGGGCAGCGCGCTCGACGCGCTGGGTGCGTTGCTGCGGTTGCTGCGCGTACTCGCGCGCCACCAGCGCATGCTGGGCGAAGCGATGCCGCCGGCGCGCTGGCGCGAACGCCTGCTGGAACTGCTCGACGCGCTGCTGCCGCGCCCGCCGGCGACGAAAAGCGCCGAACGCGCGCTCGAGCGCCTGCGCGTGCTGGTCGACGCCTTCGCCGCGGACGCCGCACGCGCCGGCTTCGACGCGCCGGTGCCGGCCGAAGTGGTGCGCGCGCACTTCGCGCAGGTGCTGGGCGAGGCCGACACGCGCGCGCCGCTGCTCACCGGCGGCGTCAGCTTCGCGCGCATGGTGCCGATGCGGCTGCTGCCGTTCCGCGCGATCTGCCTGCTCGGCATGAACGACGGCGAATTCCCGCGCCGCGATCCGGCCGCCGGCCTCAACCGCCTCACCGCCGAGCTCGGCACGGACAAGCGCCGGCACGGCGACCGCTCGACGCGCGAGGACGACCGTTACCTGTTCCTGCAGCTGTTCTCCTCGGCGCAGGACGTGTTCCATGTGAGCTGGATCGGCGCCGACCCGCGCGACGGCAGTGCGCGCGAGCCGTCGGCCGTGGTGTCGGAGCTGCTGGCGGCGGCCGCGGCCTACCACGCGGAGCCGAAGGCGGAGGCGCCCGACCCCGCCACGCTCGTCCTGCGGCATCCGCTGCAGCCGTTCGCGCCGGCCGCGTTCGGCAGCGGGGATCCGCGCCACTTCAGCTATCGCGCGCACTGGCATCCGGCGGCCGGCCGCCTGGCGGGTGCACGTACGCCGCTGCCGCCGTGGATCGAGGCCGCGACGGCGCTGGCGCCGCCGCCGGAAGCGGAAACCGAACTGTCGCTCGACGCGCTGCGGCGCTTCCTGCTGGCCCCGGCGGAGCAATTCCTGCGCCAGCGGCTGGGGTTGCGCCTGCCCGAGGTGGACGAGGTCGGAGACGACATCGAACCGCTGCAGGCGCCCGGCCGCGGCCTGGCGCGCAGCCAGCTGCAGCGCGCGGTGTTCGAAGCGCTGCTCGCTGGCCGCGGCGCCGACGCGATGCTGCCGGAGCTGCGCGCGCGCGGCTTGCTGCCATCGGGCGCGCTCGGCCGGCGCGCGCTGGCCCAGGTGGTCCAGGAAGTGCGGCCGTACGCGGACGGCTTCGCCGCCTGGCGAGGCGAGGCCGATGCATCGCCACGCACGATTCCGCTCGAGGTCGACATCGACGGCCTGCGCCTGCACGGCCGCATCGCCGATGCGTGGCCGGCCGGCGTCGCGCGGCTGCGCTTCGGCGCGCCGAACGGGCCGTCGGTGCTGCGCAGCGGCCTCGACTGGCTGTTCGCGAGCGCGGCCGGGGAGTCGCTGCCGTTCTTCGACTTCCACGAGATCAAGGGGCATGGCGTCGGGCCGCACGCGCGGCCGCCGCTCGACGCGGGGCAGGCGCGCGATGCGCTGCGCGTGCTGCTCGCGTTGCGGGCGAAGGGGTTGCGCGAGCCGCTGCCGTTCGCGCCGCGCAGCGCGTGGCTGTACTACAGCGCGGCGACGCCGGACGCCGGGCTCAAGGCAGCGCGCCAGCAGTGGCAGGGCGGCGATCGCGGGTGGGCGGAAGGCGGCGAGCCCGCGTGGGCGCTGGCGTTGCGCGCGCGCGATCCGTTCGCTTCCCGCGAGGCCTTGCGCGAGTTCGCCGCGACGGCGACGGCCGTGTTCGGCGCCGTCGCGGCCGGACAGTCGCTCGTGCCGGAAACGGATGACGCCGCCATCGCGGCCGCGCCGTTGTCGGGGGACGAGGACGAATGAGCGCCGCCGCCGCCCGCGATCCCTACCTGGCACTGCCGCTCGACGGCGTGCGCCTGATCGAGGCCTCCGCCGGCACCGGCAAGACCTTCACCCTCGCCACGCTGGTGACGCGGCTGGTGGTCGAGCGCGGCCTGCGCGTTGGCCAGGTGCTGGCGGTGACGTTCACCGAAGCGGCGACGCAGGAGCTGCGCAAGCGCGTCCGCGAGCGCCTGCTGCTCGCGCTCGAGTTGCTCGACGCGCCCGAAGCCGACGGCGAGGACGCGGAGCGCGCCCTCACCCGCGAGATCCTGCGCGCGCACCGCGACCGCAGCGGCGAAAGCGACACCGCGCTGCGGCGGCGGCTGCGACAGGCGGCGATGGACGTCGACATCGCCGCGATCTTCACCATCCACGGCTTCTGCGCGCGCGTGCTGCGCGAGCACGCGCTGGAGAGCGGGCAGGGCTTCGATCCGCCGGAACTGCTGGCGAACGATCGCGACCTGCGCGCGGAACTGGCCGCCGACCTGTGGCGCGCGCACGCCACCGACGATACCGGCGCCGAGGACCTGGCCGCGCTGTGGAGCGGCGGGCCCGATGCGCTCGCCGCCGACCTGCGCGCGCTGCTGCGCGAGCCCGAATTGGTGCCGGCGGCGGCCGCGCCGCTGCCGCCCGATCCGGTGCCGCAGCTGCTCGCCGCGGGCCACGCGCTGGCCGAGGGCTTCCGCGCGCATGGCAACGACTTCCTCGCCGCGCTGCTCGACGCACTGGAACGCAAGGTCCTGCACGGCGGCAGCTACAAGGCCGACTGGCTGCAGGCGCTGTGGACGCAGCTGTCGCACTGGTGCGACGCCGGCGACTATCGCGCGGCGCTGGACGAGCGCCTGGCGAAGCTGACCGGCCAGGTTCTGCGCGAAAAGACCAACAAGGCGCATGCCGGCAAGACGCCCGAGTCGCCGCTGTGCGACCTGATCGAGGCCTGGCTCGATGCGATGCGGGCCTGCGATGCGTTCCGGGCGCAGCGCCGCATCGCCCTGCTGCACCACGTGCGCGACGACGCGCGCGCGCGGCTCGCCGAGCTCAAGCGCACGCGGCGCGTGCAGACCTACGACGACCTGATCGACGACGTCGCCGCCGCGCTCGAGGGGCCGCGCGGCGACGCGCTGGCGCGCGACCTGCGCGCGCAGTACGCGGTCGCGCTGGTCGACGAGTTCCAGGACACGGACGCGCGGCAGTGGAAGATCTTCGACCGTGTGTTCGGCAACGGCAGCGACGCCCCGGCGCTGTTCCTCATCGGCGATCCCAAGCAGGCGATCTACGGCTTCCGCGGCGGCGACGTGCACACGTACCTCGCGGCGCAGGAGACTGCAGACAAGGCGCCAACGCTGGGGCACAACTTCCGCTCGCGGCCGTCGCTGCTCGCCGCGATCGGGGCGCTGTATGCGCAGGCCGGCGACGAGGCCTTCGGCGATCCACGCATCCGGTTTTTCACGGTCGAGCCCGGTGGCCACCGCAACGACGATGATTTCCTGCGCGACGGCCGCGCCGCGCCCGCGCTCGTGGCCTGGCAGGCGCCCGCGCCGCCGCCGAACGACAAGGGCGAACGGAAGCCCTGGAGCGCCGAGGAGTCGCGCGCGCTGTGCACCCGCGCCTGCGTCGCCGCGATCCACGCGGTGCTGTCCGCGGGGCGCGCCGGCACCGCGACCATCGACGGGGCGACGGTGCAGCCGGGCGACATCGCGGTGCTGGTACGCACGCACCGCGAGGCGACGCGCATGCAGCAGGCGCTGGCCGCGGTCGGCATCCCTGCCGTCGCGGCCGGCAAGCAGAGCCTGTTCGCGACGGCCGAAGCGCGCGAGCTGCACGCCGTGCTGCTGGCGCTGCTGCAGAGCGGCGACGACGGCCGCCTGCGCGCGGCGCTGTCCACGGTGCTGGTCGGCGAAGACGCCGCCGCCATCGATGCGCTCGATGACGGCGCCCACGACTGGCAGCACCGCGCGCTGGCCTGGCGCGAGCGCCTGCTGCGCGGCGGCCCGCTGGCCCTGGTCGGCGAACTGTGCGCCGCGAGCGGCCCGCGCCTGCTCGGGCTGCTCGACGGCGAGCGTCGCGTCGGCAACTACCTGCAGCTCGCCGAAGCGCTGCAGGAAGCGCAGGCGAACGCGCTCGGCCTGCAGGGCCTGGTCGACTGGCTCGGCCAGCGCATCGCGCGCGCCGATCCGGATGACGAGACGCAACTGCTCCGACTCGAGTCCGACGCGCATCGCGTGCAGATCGTCACCCTGCACAAGAGCAAGGGCCTCGAGTACCCGCTCGTGTTCCTGCCGTTCGCCGGCATCGGCGCGAAGGAGCCGACGCCCGGCCGCCTGTGCATCGCCCACGGCGAAGGCGGCGGACGGCGCCTGCACTGGCAGGTCGCCCGCGACGACGCGGAATGGAAGGACGCCCGGGACGGCTGGAAGGTCGAGCAGCGCGCCGAGGACGCACGCCTGCTGTACGTCGGCATGACCCGCGCGCGGCACGCGCTGTGGACCGCGACCGGCCCGTTCTTTCGCCACGAGCACGCCGCGCTGTGGCCGATGCTGCGCGACCCGGATGCGCTCGCGGGCACGCCGGGCATCGTGCTCGACGCCGCCGAGCCGCCGGCGTCGCTGCCGCGGCTGCCGCCCGAAACCGATGCCGAAGTGCCGCCGCCGCGGGTCGCGAAGCGCGTGCTGTCGAGCGACTGGTGGGTGCACAGCTTTTCCGGGCTCTCGCGCGCGGAGCCGGGCACCGACGCCTCGACCGCGGCCACGCTGCCGGTGCCGGGCGGGCGCGACGAGCCCGCCGCGACGGACACGGAGGCTGTCGCCGCCGATGCCGGTACCGACGCCGGCGGCGGCGACTTCGACCGGCGCTTCGCCGGAACCCGCTTCGGCGTCGCCCTGCACGCCGCGCTCGAGCACGCCGACTTCGCCGCGTGGCGCGACTGGCTACCCGGCGATGCCGCGCCCGCCGGCGAAGCGGACACCATCGCGAAGGCGCTGTGCGCCGAAGGCTTCCCCGCCGACGCGCTCGACGACGGCATCGCGCTGGTCACGCGCCTGGTCGGGAACACCCTGCGCGTCGTCCTGCCCGAAGGCGTGCCGCTCTGCCGCGTACCCGCCGACGAGCGCCGCCCCGAAATCGAATTCCAGTTCGCGCTGCGCCCGACGCGCATCGACGCCCTGCTCGAGCTGCTGCACCGCCACGACATCGTGCGCGAGCGCCACGGCTTCGGTTTCATCCAGCGCCTCGAAGGCCTGATGACCGGCCTCATCGACCTCACCTACCGCCACGACGGTCGCTGGTACGTGCTCGACTACAAGTCCAACCGCCTGCCGCGCTACGACGCCGGCGCGCTGCAGGACGCGATGCGCCACAGCGAGTACGACCTGCAGGCGCTGATCTACACGCTCGCGCTGCACCGCTGGCTGCGCTTCCGGCTGGGCGATGCCGCGACCGGCGGCGGCTACGACGGGCGCGGTTACGACTACGGGCGCGACTTCGGCGGCATCCGCTACGTGTTCAGCCGCGGCATCGCGCTCGACGCGCCCGCGGATCCGGGTGGCGCGGCGCAAGGTGTGTACGCGCAGCGGTTCGAGCCCGAGCTGGTTTACGCGCTCGATGCGCTGTTCGCGGGGGAGGGCGCATGAGCGACGGACCGATCGCCAGCATGCCGATCGGCGCGAGCGCCCCGCCGTCGCTGCTCGACGCGCTGTGGCGCAGCGGCGCATTGTGCACGATCGACCACGCGCTGGCGCAGAGCCTCAAGCGGCTGGACCCGGCCACGCCCGACGCCGTGCTCGCCGCCGCCGCGCTGGCTTCGCTCGCGGTCGCGCGCGGACACGCCGGCTTCGATCTCGCCGCGCCGCGCACGCTGGTCGACGACGCCGGCGACATCGCCTGGCCGGACGCCGAAGCCTGGCAACGCGCGCTCGCCGACTCGC
>JANINR010000061.1 GCA_024508915.1 Lysobacteraceae bacterium
GGGGCCGCCGCCGCGAAGGCGGCGCGCCTGCGCTGCTGCAGCTGCGCGCGGACCCGCGGCGACAGCGCGCCGAGCGCTTCGGCATGCGCTGCGCGCGCGCGCGTTTCCAGGTTCGTGCGGTCGTTCATCGCCAATCCTCCAGTTGCCGCTGCAGCGCTTCGCGCGCCCGCGACAGGTGTGTCTTCACCGAGCCCTCGCTGCATCCCATCGCACGCGCGGTATCGGCCACGTCCAGCTCCTCCAGCACGCGCAGCGTGAACGCTTCGCGCTGCCGCCGCGGCAGCTTCGCCAGCGCGTCCGAAAGCCGCGCCCAGGCCTCGCGGCCATCGTGGCTGCGCGACGGGTCGGGCGCGTCGTCCGCCCAGTCCACGCCTTCCTCCGCGTGCGCGGCGGCCGGCAGCATCCAGCGCATGCGGAACCCGCGGCGCCG
The DNA here is from genome assembly GCA_024508915.1 of Lysobacteraceae bacterium. Lineage (GTDB taxonomy): Bacteria > Pseudomonadota > Gammaproteobacteria > Xanthomonadales > Xanthomonadaceae > Cognatiluteimonas. The sequence goes on from JANINR010000061.1 coordinate 431, forward strand.
CTGCGCATCCACGACGCGGGTGCGCAGGATGCTCCAGAACAGCGCCGGCCACTCCCCGGCCGGGCGGCCGGCATAACCCACCATCCGAAGCATCGCCTCCTGCACCGCGTCCAGCGCGTCCTCGCGGTGCCGCAGCCCGAGCTCGGCGAAGCGGAACGCGCGCGGGCCGATGTCCTCGAGGAACCGGTCGAGCGAGGCTGCCCCGCCCGTCGCCGCAGCGGCGTCGGCCGGGCGCAGCTCGTCGGGCGGCGTCGTCGCGATCACGGCCTGCAGCATACGTCCGCTCCGGCCCTGGCCATGGCGTCTCCGTGGGGGCGGGGTGCCCGCATGACACCTACAACGCGCGGGGCGGGGCGGCGTTGACGCCCGCCAGCTGCGTTCACCGGACGGTTATGATGGCCGCGGGACCCCAGCGGGAGCAGCCGTGGCCGACGCCTCCATGGTGCAAGCCTTCATGGTGTTGTACGTGTTCATGCTCGCGGCCATCGCCGGGCACGTGATCATCTCGCGGGTGCCGGTGATCCTGCACACGCCGCTGATGTCGGGATCCAACTTCATCCACGGCATCGTCCTGGTCGGGGCCATGGTCGTCCTCGGACACGCGGACACGACCCTGGAGAAGGTCGTCGGCTTCGTCGCGGTGCTGCTGGGCGCGGGCAACGCCGCCGGCGGCTACGTGGTCACCGAGCGCATGCTCGAGATGTTCAAGGCCAGCAAGCCGGGGGCGAAGTGAGCGGCGCGGCTTCGCTGCAGTGGCTGGCGCAGGCCAGCTATTTCATCGCCGCGACCCTGTTCCTGCTCGGGCTGCAGCGCATGGCCTCGCCGAAGACGGCGCGCAGCGGCATCCAGTGGGCCGGGGCGGGCATGGTGCTGGCGACCCTCGCCACGCTGCTGCTGCCGGGGCTGCACAACCTGGGCCTGATCGTGCTCGCCACGGTGCTCGGCACCGTGGTCGCGTGGGTCTGGGGCAAGCGCGTCGCGATCACGGACATGCCCCAGATGGTCGCGCTGTTCAACGGCATGGGCGGCGGTTCGGCCGCGGCGATCGGCGCGGTCGAGATGCTGCGTTTCGCGCAGGCGGGGGTCGCGCCGCCGCGCCTCGTGCTGCTGCTCGGCGTGGTCGGCGCGCTGATCGGCGCGGTCTCGCTGTCCGGCTCGGTCATCGCCTGGGCCAAGCTCGACGGGCGCATGGACAAGCGCTACACCTTCCCCGGGCAGCAGTGGTTCAACGCGCTTGTCGCGCTCGCGGCGGTCGCGCTGGGCGCGATGCTGGTGCACGCGCTCGGCGTGCCGCTGGTGGTGGCGTTCTTCGTCGTCGCGCTGGCGCTCGGCGTGCTGATGACGCTGCCGATCGGCGGCGCGGACATGCCGGTGGTGATCTCGCTGTACAACGCGTTCACCGGCCTGGCGGTCGCGTTCGAGGGCTTCGTGCTCGGCAACCAGGCGCTGATCGTGGCCGGCATGATGGTCGGCGCCGCCGGCATGCTGCTCACGCGGCTCATGGCCAAGGCAATGAACCGCTCGATCCGCAACGTGCTGTTCGGCAACTTCGGCGCCGCGGCGGCGGGCGGCGGCGAGGCGATCGCCGGCACCCAGAAGCCGATCGAGGCCGGCGACGCCGCGGCGATGATGGCCTATGCGGAACGCGTGGTGATCGTGCCGGGCTACGGCATGGCCGTGGCGCAGGCTCAGCACAAGATCTGGGAGCTCGCGCAGCGGCTGATGGAGCGGGGCGTCAAGGTGAAGTTCGCGATCCACCCGGTCGCGGGACGCATGCCGGGGCACATGAACGTGCTGCTGGCCGAGGCGGGGGTGCCATACGACCTGATCGCCGACATGGACGACATCAACCCGGAATTCCCGAACACCGACGTATCGCTGGTGATCGGCGCGAACGACGTGGTCAACCCGGTGGCGAAGACCGATCCGTCCTCGCCGATCTACGGCATGCCGATCCTGGACGTCGCGCAGTCGAAGCACGCGATCGTCATCAAGCGCGGCCGCGGCACCGGCTTCGCCGGGATCGAGAACGCGCTGTTCTACGCCGACAACACGCGCATGCTCTACGGCGACGGCGCCGAGGCCGCCGGCGCGCTGGTGGCCGAGCTCAAGGCGCTCGACGGCGGCCACTGACGCCTGCGACGGCGTCAGCGCGAGCCGATCGCGGCCACGGCGAGGCCGGCCGCCAGCCAGGCGCGCTCGACGGCGCCGTTCGCAAGCAGCGCCAGCGTCCACGCGTAGTCCGGCCCCAGCCGCAGCGCGGCGTCCCATGGCAGCATGCCGAGCGAGCGCCCGACCTCGCCGGCGGCGATGCCCCAGTTCGCCAGCAGGATCGTCGCCAGCACCGCCGCGAACCCGGCGGCAGCGCGCGCCGCGCCGCGGGGCATGCGCGCCAGGCGCAGCACCAGGGCGGCGTCCACGCCGGCGACCAGCGCCATCCAGCTGGACTGCCGGCCCGTCGCGAGGGCGAGCAGGATCCAGGCCGCGGCGCAGCCCACGGTGGCCAGGAGGAGCAGGGCCGGGGCGAGCCAGCGCGTGCGGCGCACTGCGGAATCGGTCATGCGGCGTAGAATACAGGCCATGTATTCCCGCAGCAGCGAACCCGTGCGCTTCGAGCGCGATTGCGCCGCCGTGCTCGTGCCGCAGGGCGACGCCGTGACCCTGCCCGCCGGCACCGCCGGCTACATCACCCAGGCGCTCGGCGGCAGCTACACGGTGTTCGTGGAGGGCAACCTGTTCCGCATCGCCGGGCAGGACGCCGACGCCATCGGAAAGGAACCGACCGATCCGCTGGAGCTCGCGGCCGGCGCTTCCGACGACGAGGTCGAGCAGCTGGTGTGGCGCCAGTTGCGCACCTGCTTCGACCCGGAAATCCCGATCAACATCGTGGACCTCGGCCTGGTCTACGAGGCCGTGGTCTCGCACCGCGACGACGGCGAACGCACCGTCGCGGTGAAGATGACCCTGACCGCGCCCGGCTGCGGCATGGGCGAGATCCTCGTGGACGACGTGCGCAACAAGCTCGAGCTGATCCCGACCGTCGCCGATGCCGACGTCGAGCTGGTCTTCGATCCGCCGTGGAACCGCAACATGATGTCCGAGGCGGCCCGGCTCGAAACGGGGATGCTGTAGCCGACCGGTCACGGGGCACCGCCGGGCACTGGAGGCGTAAGCGTTTCCATGAAAGTCGGTAGCGATTACAGCTCAAAAATGTGAACTTCGTCACATTTTTGCACCCCTCATTTGCTGCGTCCGCAGCTTGAGGCTTCACGCGCCGCTGCCCTAGCGTGGGTTTGCGGCGCGCGAGGGCGCGCACCGCCGCCAGGCCTGCAGGCCAAGCTCCGCCGCTGCCGCGGCAACCCGACCGCACGCGCCCCCGGACCACCCCGGTGGCCGGGCCGTGCCGCTACCGTCAACCGAGGACACCGCAATGCATTCCAGCAGTCGTGTTCGCTCCCTCGCCGTCATGTCGCCCCTCGCCTTCGCGCTCGCCTTCGCGGCCAGCGCCCAGGCCGCGACGCGCGTCGACCTCCACCACCAGGACGTGGCCCAGATGTACAGGCAGTACAAGGCCGCCAGCGCCCGCATCGGCATGCCCGCCAGGGCCGCCGACCGGCATGCCGAACTGCTCGGCATGGGCGCGGAGTCCGGGTTGCAGCTCGTCAACACCGCCACCGACAAGGACGGCACCCGCCACTACCGCTACCGCCAGACGTTCCACGGGATCCCGGTCTTCGGCGAGAACGTGATCGTCAGCGAGAACGCCGACGGCAGCGTGCGCAACCTCTTCGGCCACCGCATCGACGGCATCGGCGCCGACGTGCCGGCGCTCGCCGCGCGCATCCCGCGGGCGCAGGCGCTGTCGCTCGCCCGCCACGCCGCATTCGGCAACCGCGCCGCCGCCCTCGACGTGCGTCGCGAAAAGGCGGAGCAGGTGATCTTCTTCGACGACAGCCGCCAGGCGCACCTGGCCTATGTCGCCGAGTTCTTCGCCGATGCGCCGCGCGGCGGCTCGCCGACCCGACCGTTCGTGGTCTTGGACGCGCGCACCGGCGCCGTGCTCGCCCAGTGGGACGGCCTGACCACCGCGCAGATCGGCACCGGTCCCGGCGGCAACGCCAAGACCGGGCAGTACGAGTGGGGTTCGGGCGGCATCTACGGCTACCTCGACGTCGCGCAGAGCGGCTCGACCTGCACCATGAACAACGCCAACGTGAAGTCGGTGAACCTCAACGGCGGCACCAGCGGCACCACGGCGTTCTCGTACACCTGCCCGCGCAACACCTACAAGACCATCAACGGCGGCTACTCGCCGATCAACGACGCGCACTTCTTCGGCGGCGTGATCACCCAGATGTACCCGGCATACACGGGCTACAACGCGCTCACGTTCCAGCTGGTGATGCGCGTGCACTACAGCAGCAACTACGAGAACGCGTTCTGGGACGGCAGCACCATGAGCTTCGGCGACGGCGCCAGCACGTTCTACCCGCTGGTCAGCGCCGACGTCGCCGGCCACGAGGTCTCGCACGGCTTCACCGAGCAGCACTCGAACCTGACCTACAGCGGCCAGTCCGGCGGCATCAACGAGTCGTTCTCGGACATGGGCGGCGAGGCGACCGAGTACTACTGGAAGGGCACGAACGACTTCCTGGTCGGCCACGAGATCTTCAAGGGGAGCGGATCCCTGCGCTACATGGCGAACCCGCCGCAGGACGGCGGCTCCATCGACAACGCGGCCGACTACACCAGCGGCCTCGACGTGCACTACTCCTCGGGCGTGTTCAACAAGGCGTTCTACCTGCTGGCGACCACCAGCGGCTGGAACACGCCGACCGCGTTCAAGGTGTTCGCGCGCGCCAACGCGCTGTACTGGTCGGCGGGCTCCGACTACAACGACGCGGCCTGCGGTGTCGAGACCGCGGCGACCGACCTCGGGCTCAGCGTCGCGAACGTCACCTCGGCCTTCAGCCAGGTCGGGGTGAGCTGCTCGGGCGGCGGCGGTGGGGGCGGCAACAGCCCCGGCGGCCCGCTCACCAAGGGCGTGCCGATGACCGGCCAGCAGGCGTCGACCGGCTCCGCCGTGAACTACACGATCGCGGTGCCGTCGGGCGCGACCAACCTGGTCGTGAGCACCTCGGGCGGCAGCGGCGACGCCGACCTGTACGTGAAGTTCGGCAGCGCGCCGACCGACAGTTCCTACGACTGCCGCCCGTACAAGAGCGGCAACGCGGAGAGCTGCTCGTTCGCGTCGCCGTCGGCCGGCACGTACTACGTGCGGGTCAAGGCGTACTCGGCGTTCTCCGGCCTGTCGGTGCTCGCCGACTACACCGCCGGCGGCGGTGGCGGCGGCGGTGGCGGCGTGCTCTCCAAGGGCGTGCCGGCGACCGGCCTGTCCGCGGCGACCGGCGCCGACGTGGTCTACACCATGAGCGTGCCGAGCGGCTCGTCCAACCTGACGTTCACCTCGTCGGGCGGCACCGGCGACGCCGACATGTACGTCAAGTTCGGCAGCGCGCCGACCGACAGTTCGTACGACTGCCGGCCGTACAAGAGCGGCAACGCGGAGAGCTGCACCTACGCGACGCCCGCCGCGGGCACCTACTACGTGCGACTGAAGGCGTATTCGGCGTTCTCGGGCGTGAGCCTGGTCGGCGACTACACCACGGGCGGCGGCGGTGGCGGCGTGCAGACGTACACCAACGGCACCGACGTCAGCATCCCGGACGGCGGCGCGGCGGTGACGAGCACGATCGCGGTCTCGGGCCGCAGCGGCAATGCGCCGAGCAACGCGCAGGTCGCGGTCAACATCGTCCACACCTACCGCGGCGACCTGGTGGTCGACCTGGTGGCGCCGGACGGCTCGACCTACCGGCTGAAGAACTCGAGCAGCAGCGACAGCGCGGACAACGTCAACGCGACGTACACCGTGAACCTGTCCAGCGAGGCGCTGAACGGGTCGTGGAAGCTCAAGGTGCAGGACGTGTATTCCGGCGACACCGGCTACATCAACAGCTGGAGCATCACCTTCTGATCGATTGCGGCACCCTTGGCCGCAAGGACCCCGGCTTGATGCCGGGGTCTTTTTTCGTGGCGAAGGCCCGGGTCGCGCGTCGCGCGTCGCCCGCGCGCGGCGTCCTTCAGTCGACGGCCTCGAAGCGGTTCGCGGCCACGTTCTTGCGCACCTTCGCCGGGTCCCAGACGCGGCCGTTCATGGCGATGTACACGCCGTCGGGCAGCGACTGCACGGCGCCGACCGCCGTGCCGACGTTGAATTCCGCGTCGGAGCCGCGGAAGCGCGCGGGGTTCAGCGCCCCGGTCAGCACGATGACCTTGCCGGGGATCGTCGAGAGCACCTTCGCGGTGTCCACCATCGTGTCCGTGCCGTGGGTCACGAGGACGTGGCGGGTCCCCTGCGCGGCGATCGTCGCGCGCAGCAGCTCGCGGTCGGCGGCGTCGATGTGCAGCGAATCCTTGCGCAGGATCGGGATCACGTGGAAGCGGAACGCGACGCCCAGTTCCTCGAGGATGCGGCCGATCTGCGGTTCGCCGACCTGGTAGTCCGACTTGTCGTCGAAGTACACCTTGTCGATGGTGCCGCCGGTGGTGACGATGAGCAGGTGGTCCATGCGCACATGGTAAGCCCTGCCCGCCGCGAGCGGCAGCGTCCGGCGCCGCCCCTCAGCGGGCGAGCGCCTCTCGCAGCGGGTCGAGCAGGGGGCCGTAGCGCGGCGCCAGCGGCG
>JANINR010000062.1 GCA_024508915.1 Lysobacteraceae bacterium
GGCGCGCGTGCTGGGCGCCTCGGCCGCGGCCGGCGATCTCGCCTTCCTCGAGGGGCGCTGCCTGGGCATCGACGTCGGCGACCTGGGCCTGCACTGGGCCATCGGGGTGCGCGAAGGCCGCCTGGCGACCGTCGAGGCGGCGCCGGAAGCCACCGTCCGCGGCACCGCCACCGACCTGCTGCTGCTGGCCGGGCGCGTGGAGGACGCCGACACGCTGTTCTTCCAGCGGCGGCTGGTGCTGACGGGCGACACCGAACTGGGCCTCACCGCCCGCAATCTGCTCGAAGGCCTGCGCTGGGACACGGTTCCGCTGGGCCTGCGGATCGCCCTGGCGCGCGGCGCGAGGCTGGCGCGCGCGGCCCGGGACGCGCGCCGTGAGGGCGGCGTCGCGGGCGGGGAACGCCGTCAGCAGGCATAATCCGGTGTCCCCTTCGGCCCTGAAACCGGTTCTAAATGTCCCGACCCGCCTCCTTCGACCGCGACCAGCTGCTGGCCTGCGCCCGTGGCGAGATGTTCGGCCCCGGCAACGCGCGCCTCCCGGCGCCGCCGATGCTGATGTTCGACCGCATCACCGAGATCTCCGAGGAGGGCGGCAGCCACCATCGCGGCGTGATCCGGGCCGAGCTCGACATCCGCCCGGACCTGTGGTTCTTCGCCTGCCACTTCGAGGGCGACCCGGTGATGCCCGGCTGCCTGGGCGTGGACGCGATGTGGCAGCTGGCGGGCTTCTACCTGCCGTGGCTGGGTGAGCCTGGCCGCGGCCGCGCGCTGGGCGTGGACGAGGTGAAGTTCACCGGCCAGGTGCTGCCCGACGCGCAGGTCGTGTCCTACGAAATCGACATCAAGCGCGTCGTGCGCGGCCGCCTGAAGATGGTGATCGCCGACGGCCGCACCTTCGTCGACGGGCGCGAGATCTACACGGCGAACAACCTGCGCGTGGGCCTGTTCGGCTCGACGGAGGCGTTCTGATGGCGGCGGCAGGACAGCGTCGCGTCGTCGTGACGGGCATGGGCATCGTCTCGTGCCTGGGCAACGACATGGCCACCGTGAGCGAGGCGCTGCAGCGCACGCGGCCGGGCATCCGCCACATGCCCCAGTACGCCGAGCTGGGGCTGCGCAGCCAAGTGGCGGGCGTGCCGGAGATCGACCTCGACACGGCGATCGACCGCAAGCTCAAGCGATTCATGGGCGACGCGGCCGCGTACGCGTACGTGTCGATGCGCGACGCCATCGCCGACGCGGGCCTCGACGAGGCGCAGGTGCGCAACCCGCGCACCGGCGTGATCGCCGGGTCCGGCGGTGCCTCGTCGCAGTGGCAGGTGGAGACCGGCGACCTGCTGCGCAACAAGGGCGTGCGCAAGGTCGGCCCCTACATGGTCCCGCGCACGATGTGCTCGACGGTCTCGGCCGCGCTGGCCACCTCGTTCGGCATCCAGGGCGTGAGCTACTCGATTTCCGCCGCCTGCGCGACCTCGGCGCACTGCATCGGCGCGGCGGCGGACATGATCCGCCACGGCCTGCAGGACGTCGTCTTCGCCGGCGGCGGCGAGGAGGAGCACTGGGCGATGACCGCGCAGTTCGACGCGATGGGCGCGCTCTCCACCCATTTCAACGACACGCCGGGCATCGCCTCGCGCCCGTACGACAAGGACCGCGACGGTTTCGTCATCGCGGCGGGCGGCGGCATGCTGGTGCTCGAGGACTACGAGCACGCGAAGGCGCGCGGCGCGCGCATCCACGCCGAGCTCGTCGGCTACGGCGTGACCTCCGACGGCGCCGACATGGTCGCGCCGTCCGGCGAGGGCGCGGTGCGCTGCATGCGCATGGCACTGCAGGCCGCGGCGTCGATGGGCGCCGCCGGCCCGGTCGACTACCTCAACACCCACGGTACCTCGACGCCGCTCGGCGACCTCGTCGAGCTGGAGGCGATCCGCGAGGCCTTCGGCGAAGGCGAGGGGACGATTCCGCCGCTGTCGTCGACCAAGGCGCTGTCGGGCCATTCGCTCGGCGCCGCGAGCGTGCACGAGGCGATCTATTCGCTGCTGATGCTGCGCGACGGCTTCATGGCCGGCTCGTACAACATCCTCGAGCTCGACGAGCGCGCCGCGGGCTATCCGATCCTGCGCGAGGCCACCGACGCGAAGCTGCGCACGGTGATGTCGAACAGCTTCGGCTTCGGCGGCACCAACGGCACCCTCGTCTTCCGCGCCATGTAGAGCCGACCCATGGTCGGCTCACACCACAAGCCGACCATGGGTCGGCCCTACGTCGCGTAGCCCATCACCATCACCAGGTGGCATCCCGTCCCCGCGAGGACGAACAGGTGCCAGACGAAGTGGCTGTAGCGCATGCGGTCGTGCAGCAGGTAGAACGCGACGCCCGCGGTGTAGGCGATGCCCCCCGCGAACAGCCAGGCCAGGCCGCCGGCCTGCATGTGGGTCCATAGCGGCTGGATCATCGCCAGCGCGGCCCAGCCCATCGCGACGTAGAGCGCCACCGACACCTTGCGGTAGCGCGCGCCGGCGACCAGCTTGAACACGACGCCGGCCAGCGCGAGTGACCAGATCACGGCGAGCATGATCCAGCCGCCGTCGCCGCGCAGCAGGCCGAGCAGCACCGGCGTGTAGGTGCCGGCGATCAGCAGGTAGATGGCGCAGTGGTCGAGGCGCCGCAGCCAGCCGTTGCGGTCGGCGTTCGGCATGGCGTGGTAGAGCGTCGACGCGAGGTACATCAGGATCGCGCTCGCGCCGAACGCGGTCGCGCCGACGACGGCCAGGCCGCCGTCGGCATGCAGCGCATCGACGATCAGGAAGGGCAGCGCGCACACCGCCAGCAACAGCCCGATGCCGTGGCTGAGGGTGTTGGCGAGATGTTCGCCGCGCGTCGAGGGGCGGCGGGCGGGGCGGCGTGCGGCGCGGTCCATGCCGCCAGTATGCGCGCCCCGCGCCGGGCCCGGGCCGGCGGCGCCGGCCGGCACGCGATCGATCAGAACGGCACCAGCATGGACGCCGGCTGGGCGGGCGCCTCGCTGCCGCCGTGGCCGACGGCCAGCGCCACGCTGGCGACCGCCAGCACGGCGCCCAGAGCGATCGCGACCGCCAGGATCAGGGAGTGCGAGTGGGGAGCTTTCATGGTGGATCTCCGGAGGGCGAAAGGACGATGGGAAGCGGTGGAAGCGCGGATCGGGGGCCCGTCCGGCTTCGATGGGGAAATTCTGCGCGGCGCGAAGTGCGTCGGCGCTGACCTGGGTCAAGCCGGAGAGCCCTGCATGGGCGGTGTTGCCGGCATGCCCGCCCGGCCGTGCCAGTAGCCGCTGGCCGCACCGGGCGCCGGTGCCGGGAGATCGCCCGCCAGCGCGGCATGGAAGCGCTCCAGCACCGCGAGCGTGCCTTCGGCTTGCGGCTGGATGCGGAGCAGGCCGGCGTCCAGCCGATGCAGCGTCGGCAGTTCGGGCGCGAGGTCGATGACGGCGTCGCCCTGCACCTGGATGCCGTTGATCCGCAGCAGCGCGGCGCCTTCGCGCGTGGCCAGCGGCAGGCCGTCGGGATGCTCGATGCAGCGGAAGCCGCACTGGTCCTTGGCGAGGTCGAGCGCGCGGGCGGTGAAGCAGCGCGCCGACCAGGCGAGGGCCGGGCGCCCCCACGCGAACACCTCCAGTTCGGGCATCGCGCGGCCTTCGCCCGCGATGCCGGCGATGATGTCGGCGATGAGCGCGTGGCCCTGCTCGACGCCCGGCACCCAGCGCCGCAGGCCGTCGTCGACCAGCGTCGCGAGCGTGCGATGGTTGTACACGTTGAGCGACGGCCCGGCGACGAAAGGCACGCCGTGCTCGCGGCACAGCTGCACGGCGCTCAGGTCGTTGGCCTCGATCCAGTAACGGCCGAGCTCGACCTGCCGGCGCAGCACCGACAGCTCCGATTCCGCCTCGATCAGCGCCAGCGACGACAGCACGACCTGCTTGCCCGCTTCGGCCAGGCGCGCGGCGACATCGAACCAGTCGACCGTGCGCAACTCGCGGCGCTTGCTGCACACGGTCTCGCCCACGTACACGACGTCCACCGGCCATCCGGCGGCGTCGCGATAGAACGCCAGCGTGCGCTCGCGCGGCCAGAAATACTGCAGCGGTCCCAGGCTCAGGCGCATCAGTGCCACTCCCGGTGGTATGCGCCGAGGGTGGTCTGGTGGCCTTCGGCATGCGCCGACAGGGCCAGTTCCCACTCCGGCTGCGAGCGCCAGCGCTCCGGGTCGGCGGCGTAACGGTCGAGCGCGGTGCGCCAGGTGCGCGTCACCGGTCCGACGTACGCCGCGCCGCGCTGCCGGCCCTCGATCTTCAGCGCGACGACGCCGGCGCGCGCCAGCCGCGGCAGGAGTTCCAGCGTGTTGAGGCTGGTGGGTTCCTCCAGCGCGTGGAAGACCTCGCCGCCGACCGCGAACCGGCCCTTGCACACGGTGGGGTAGCCCGCCGGTTCTCCCGGCGCGAAACGGTCGATCAGCACCCGGTTGAGGCGCACGCTGCGGCTGCCGTCGTCGTGCTCGTCCCAGCGCACGAACTTCGCCGGCGAGCACACGCCGTGGCGGTTCGGCGAGGCGCCGGTGACGTAGCTCGAGAGCTGGCAACGGCCTTCGACCATGATGCACAGGCTGCCGAAGGCGAAGGTTTCCAGCGGCACGGGCGAGCTCTCGCACAGGCGCTCCACCTGCTGGATCGAGAGCGCGCGCGGTAGCACCGCGCGCGCGATGCCGAAGCGCTCGTGCATCCAGCGCAGCGCCGGCGCGGTGGTGGCCGAGCCCTGCACCGACAGGTGGCGCGCCAAGCCCGGATGCCGGCGCGTCGCGTAGCCGAGCACCGCGGGTTCGGCCGCGATGATCGCGTCGCAACCCAGCGCGGCGGCGCGGTCGACCGCGGCCTCCCACAGCGGGAGGCGCGCGCTGTCGGGATAGGTGTTGAGCGCCAGGTACACCTGCGCGCCGCGCGCGTGGGCGTAGCCGATGCCCGTGCGCAGCGTGTCGTCATCGAAGTTGAGGCCGGGGAACGCGCGTGCGTTGGTCTCGTCGCGGAAGCCCGCGTACACCGCGTCGGCACCCGCGTCGACCGCGGCCTGCAAGGCGGGCAGGTTGCCGGCGGGGCAGACCAGTTGCATGGCGCGTCTCCGGGCGAGGGTGCGGCATCGTCGCAGCCGGCGCCGCGGTGCGTCCTTGACCTGCGTCAAAGGCGGGCATGCGCGCCTTAAGCCGCGCATAAGGCGCGCGCGCTGCAATGCGTGCCGTGGGCGACCCGCCCACCCACGGAGAAACGATCATGAAGACCCTCGCCACCCTCGCGCTCGCCGGCACGGCGGCGCTCCTGTCGACCGCGGCCTTCGCCGGCGCGAAGTGCACCGACGCGCCGCGCGCGAAGTGGATGCCGGAAGCGCAGATGAAGGCGCAGCTGCTGAAGGACGGCTACACCATCGACAAGTTCAAGGTCTCCGGCACCTGCTACGAGATCTACGGCCAGGACAAGGCCGGCAAGGACGTCGAGATCTACTTCGATCCGACCGACGGCAGCATCGTGAAGCGTCGCGACCGCGACGCGGACTGAGGAGGCGCGCATGAACGCCATCACCCCCCAAGCGGCCGGCCGGGAGGCCGGCCGCAGCGCGGCGCCGCAGGTGAAGGTGTGGGACCCGCTGGTGCGACTGTTCCACTGGTCGCTCGCGGCCTGCATCCTCGGCGCGTTCCTGGTGGAGGAGGGCGACACCGCCCACCGGTTCCTCGGCTACACGGCTCTCGGCCTCGTCGCGTTCCGCCTGCTCTGGGGCGTGGTCGGCAGCCGCCATGCGCGCTTCGGCGACTTCGTGCGCGGGCCGCGCGCGGTGCTCGCCTACCTGCGCGAACGACTGGCCGGGCGCTCGCAGCGCCGCCTGGGCCACAACCCGGCCGGTGCGGTGATGATCCTGCTGCTGCTCGCCGGCGTCACCGCCGTCGGGCTGACCGGCTGGATGCAGACCCTCGATGCGTTCTGGGGCGCGGAATGGCTCGAGGAAGTGCACGAGGTCCTCGCGTACGGCCTGCTCGCCTTCGTGGGCGCGCACGTGCTGGCCGCGCTGGTCGAGAGCGTGCACTACCGCGAGAACCTGGTCGCGGCGATGCTCCATGGGCGCAAGCGCGCGCTGGAGGAGGCCGCAGTTGCCCCAGATCAAGGCATCCCGCGCGAATCCGGGCCATCCTCTTCCCATGCGCCTGCTGCTCGCCGAGGATGACCGTGCGCTCGGCCGCGCCCTGGCCGACGGGCTGCGCCATCTCGGCTACGCCGTCGACTGGGTCGAGGACGGGCGCCACGCCGACGAGGCGCTGCGCGACGGTGCGCACGCGGCCGCGATCGTCGACTGGAACCTGCCGCGCATGAGCGGCGTCGACGTGATCGCGGCCCTGCGCCGGCGCGGCGACCGCACGCCGGTGCTGCTGCTGACCGCGCGCGACGCGCTCGGCGACCGCGTGCAGGGGCTGGACTGCGGCGCCGACGACTACGTGGTCAAGCCCGTGCACCTGGAGGAGCTCGCCGCCCGCGTGCGCGCGATGCTGCGGCGCGCGGAGGGCAACCCCGCGCCCCTGCAGCAGGTGGGGGGGCTGGCGCTCGACCCGGCATCGCGCAGCGCCCGTCTTGCGGGTGTCGCGCTGGACCTGTCGCCGCGCGAATTCGCGCTGCTCGAGGCGCTCGCGGCGCGGCCGGGACGGGCGCTCTCGCGCGCGCAGCTCGAGGAATCGCTGTACGGCTGGGGCGAGGAAGTCGCGAGCAACGCGGTCGAAGTGCACGTGCACCACCTGCGGCGCAAGCTCGGTGCGGACTGGATCCGCACCCTGCGCGGCGTCGGCTATGCGCTGTATCCGCCGGCGCAGGACGGTGCGCCGTGCCCGTGAAGCGCCCGTCGCTGCATCGCCGGTTGCTGTGGCTGGTGGGCGCGCCCGTCATCGGCCTGTGGCTGGCGGCGGGCGCGTGGCTGTGGCAGCAGTCGCTGCACGAGACGGCCGAGATGTTCGACCGCGAACTGGAACGTACGGCCGCGAGCGTGCTCGCGGTCCTCGCGACCCCGCCCGACGGCATCGGGCAGGCGGCGCTTGCGACCGCGCGCGGCGACCGCGCCGGCGGCTTCGGCGACCCGGGCGATGCCGGCGACGGCGCG
>JANINR010000063.1 GCA_024508915.1 Lysobacteraceae bacterium
GGCGCGGGCAAGCGAGAAGCCGACAAGCGCGGCGGTGCCCGCCATTCGCCGCCGCCGGCCCCGCGCGGCGACGAGGGCGGCGGCTCGCTGCTCTCCCGCATCGGCCGCGGCCTGCGTTCGCTGGTGACGCGGGCGCCACGCTCGCAGCACTGAGCGGCGCAGCCTAGAATCGCGGCATGTCCGCCGTCCTGCGCTTCGACAACGTCAGCAAGCAGTACCCGGGCGGCCATGCCGCCCTGGTCGACGTGAGCTTCGAGATCCAGCCCGGCGAGATGCTGTTCGTGACCGGCCATTCCGGCGCCGGCAAGAGCACGCTGCTCAAGCTCATCCACCTCGCCGAGCGGCCGAGCCGCGGCGCGGTGCTGTTCGGCGACAGGAACCTGCTCAAGGTCCGCGGCCGGCGCGTGCCGCTGCACCGGCGCGAGGTCGGCGTCGTGTTCCAGGACCATCGCCTGCTCGCCGACCGCAGCGTGCACGAGAACGTCGCCCTGCCGCTGATCCTGCGCGGCATGAAGCGCGGCGAGGTCGGCAAGCGCGTGCGCTCGATCCTCGACCGGCTCGGCCTCGGCGCGCGCGAACGCGCGCTGCCGACGCAGCTGTCCGCCGGCGAGCAGCAACGCGTCGGCATCGCCCGCGCGCTGGTCGGCGAGCCGCGGCTGCTGGTCGCCGACGAGCCGACCGGCAACCTCGATCCCACCCTGTCGGCCGAGATCATGGCCCTGTTCGCCTCGCTGCCGGAGCGCGGTACCAGCGTGCTGGTCGCCAGCCACGACCTCGGGCTGGTGAAGCGCATGCGGCGGCGCGTGCTGGTGCTGGACCACGGCCAGCTCGTCGACGACATCTCGCCGGAGGACCTGGCGGGTGAATGAAGCCAGCCGCGAAGCGGGCGCCGTGGGCCGGAATGCGCACCATTCCGGCGTGGGCGCATGGGTGGACCATCATTTCTACAGCCTGGTGGCGAGCCTCGGCCGCTTCCTCGGCAGGCCGTGGTCGAGCGCGCTCACCGTCGGCGTGATGGCGGTCGCGCTCGCGCTGCCGCTCGGGCTGTGGCTGGTGCTCGGCAACGTCGCGCGCTTCTCCGGGCAGGTGCAGCAGTCGCGCGAGATCGGCGTGTTCCTGAAGCACGACGTGGACACGGCGGGCGCGCAGGCGCTCGCCGACCGCCTGCGCGGGCGCAACGATGTCGCGAAGGTGGAGTTGCGCACGCCGGAACAGGGCCTCGAGCAGTTGCGCGCCGCCGGCCTCGGCGATGCGATCGACGCGCTCGGCGACGCGGCGGCCAATCCGCTGCCCAGCCTGCTGATCGTGACGCCGGCCGGCGACGAAACGCTGCTCGCGTCCTCGCTGCAGACGCTGCCGGAGGCCGCGCTGGTGCAGCATGACGCCCTGTGGCGGCAGCGGCTCGACGGCTGGCTGCGCTTCGGCAACCGCGTCGCGCTCGTGCTCGCGGCGCTGCTCGGCCTCGGCGCGCTGCTCGTGGTCGGCAACACCGTGCGCCTTGACATCCAGTCGCGCCGCGAGGAAATCGCGGTGCTGCAGCACCTCGGCGCGACCGACGGCTTCATCCGCCGGCCGTTCCTCTACCTCGGCGCGTGGTACGGCCTGGCCGCGGGCGCGCTCGCGATCGGCCTGCTCACGGCCGCCGCGATGGCGCTGCGCGCACCGCTGGCGGCGCTGGCGGCCAGCTACGGCAGCGACTTCGCGCTGGGCGGCTTCGATGCCGGCGCCGCGCTGTGCGTGGTCGCCGGTGCGGCCGTGCTGGGCTGGTTCGGCGCGGGCGTCGTGACCGGCCATTTCCTCCGCCAGACGCGCCCGACGGACACCTGAGCATGGAAGCCCAAGCCGCCGCCAGCCTCGACAAGCTCCGCCACGTCGTCACCGACGCGCCGCGGGTGATGGTCGTCGACGGCTCCAGGCTGGTCCGCAAGCTGATCGCCGACGTGCTGCAGCGCCAGTTGCCGGGCGCGCGCGTCATCGCCTGCGAAGGCCTGGAAAGCGCGCGCGCGGCCCTCGCCGCCGAGCCCGTGGACCTGGTGACCACCGCACTCGTGCTGCCCGACGGCGACGGCCTCGCCGTCGCGCGGCTGGTGCGCGAAGCCTCGGGGCAGAGCTACGTCCCGGTGATCGTCGTCTCCGGCGACGTGCAGTCGCGGCTCGAGGCGCGCAGCCTCAACGACGACGTGACCGATTATTTCGACAAGGCGCTCGGCCACCAGGCGCTCGCCGAGTTCATCCGCGGCTACGTGCAGCCGCAGCCGGTGCCCGGCGCGCGCGTGCTCTACGTCGAGGACAGCCGCGTCGTCGCGGTCGCGACCAAGCGCATGCTCGAACGCCAGGACCTCGAGGTGCTGCATTTCACCGAGGGCGAGGGCGCGCTCGATTACCTGCGCGGCGGTCACGCGCGCGGCGTGGTCGGCGCCGACCTCGTGCTCACCGACGTCTACCTGAAAGGCCAGCTCAGCGGCGTGGAGCTGCTCGCGGAGATCCGCGGACCGCTCGGTTATTCCAAGCGCGTGCTGCCGGTGCTGGTGATGACCGGCGACGCCAACACCGAGAACCAGAGCCAGCTGCTCCGCGACGGCGCGAACGACCTCGTGCTCAAGCCGATCGAGGAGCGCCTGCTGGTGACCAAGACGCTGTTCCAGCTGCGCGTGGCGCGCCTGCCGGAACAGCGGAGCTTCTGACGTGCACGGCGCGCCGGCCGACGCGGCCGACGCGGCCGATCGCATCCACCTCGAGCCGTCGTGGAAGGCGCGCGTCGGCGACTACCTGCGCCGGCCGGAGATGCAGCAGTTGTCGGCGTTCCTGCGCGGACGCCGCGACGCCGGCGCGCGCATCTACCCGGCGGCGCGCGACATCTTCGCCGCCTTCGATGCGACGCCGTTCGACGCGGTGAAGGTCGTCATCCTCGGCCAGGACCCGTACCACGGGCCTGGCCAGGCGCACGGGCTGTGCTTCTCGGTCCAGCCGGGCACCGCGATCCCGCCGTCGCTGGACAACATGTTCAAGGAGCTGCAGCGCGACCTGGGCCTGCCGCGGCCGGACAACGGTTGCCTGCTGCCCTGGGCCAGGCAGGGCGTGCTCCTGCTCAACGCGGTGCTGACGGTCGAGGAAGGCCGCGCCGGCGCGCACGCCGGCAAGGGCTGGGAGGGGTTCACCGACCACGTCGTGGAAACCCTGGCGCGGGAGCGCGAAGGCCTGGTGTTCCTGCTGTGGGGCGCCTACGCGCAGAAGAAGGGGGCGGTCATCGATCCGCGCCGCCACCGGGTGCTGAAGGCGCCGCATCCCTCGCCGCTGTCGGCCCACCGCGGCTTCCTGGGTTGCGGCCACTTCTCTTCCGCCAACGAGTTCCTGGCGCGCCGGGGCCAGTCTCCGATCGACTGGACCCTGCCGCCGGCGCGCCCCGCGGCCGCGACCGGGGCCCCGGCCGGGGCGGGCTGAGGCAGGCGCGACGCGCGCTTGACGCTGAATGTGTTCATCTGGCGCTCCACGCCCGTCCTGCGGCCAGGAAGTGTTCCATCGGTGGAACGCTGCGGAACCTTTCGCCCCGTTAGCAGTCACACATGGCCACTGCTAAACTCGATCCCATGAACGAGGCCTCCATGACCCAGTCCTCCACCGCCCTCATGCCCGCCCTCGCCGCCGGCAGCCTGCCGGTTCCGTCGGCGCTCGGCTCGCTGGACGCCTACATCGGCGCGGTGCATCGCATCCCGGTCCTGTCGGTCGAGGACGAACAGCGCCTCGCCCGCCGCTACCGCGACGACGACGATCTCGACGCCGCGCGCGAGCTGGTGATGTCGCACCTGCGCTTCGTCGTCCACGTCGCCCGCGGCTACAACGGCTACGGGCTGCCGCTCGGCGACCTGATCCAGGAAGGCAACATCGGCCTGATGAAGGCGGTCAAGCGCTTCGACCCCGCGGTCGGCGTGCGCCTGGTCAGCTTCGCGGTGCACTGGATCCGCGCCGAGATGCACGAGTTCATCCTGCGCAACTGGCGCATCGTCAAGGTCGCCACGACCAAGGCGCAGCGCAAGCTGTTCTTCAACCTGCGCAAGAGCAAGACCCGCCTGGGCTGGCTCAACGCGGACGAAGTGCGCGCGGTCGCGCAGGACCTCAACGTGTCGGAGCGCGAGGTGCTGGAGATGGAGTCGCGGCTGTCGGGCCGCGACATCGGTTTCGATGCGCCCGCCGACGAAGACAACGAGCACGCGCCGCCCGCGCCGGCCGCCTACCTGATGGCGGAGGACGAGGACCCGTCCGAAGCCTACGAGCGCGCCGACAGCGAGGCCGACCAGCTCGAACTGCTGCGCGAAGGCCTCGCGCGCCTCGACCAGCGGTCGCGCGACATCGTCAAGCGCCGCTGGCTCGACCCGGACAGCAAGGTCACGCTGCAGGAACTGGCGGACGAGTACGGCGTCAGCGCCGAGCGCATCCGCCAGGTCGAGGCCAACGCCCTGAAGAAGATGAAGGCGCTGTTCGCCGCCTGACCGCGGCGATCCCGCGGTGCACATGCGAAGGCCCGGGAAACCGGGCCTTTCGCTTTGGCGCTAGACTCGCGCGGAACCACCGGAGGGCGTGAATGGACGAGACCTTGCGCATTGCACTGTTGATCGACGCCGACAATGCGCCGGCGGCCAAGATCGACCTGGTGCTCAATGAACTCTCGCGCCATGGCGTCGCGAACGTGCGCCGCGCCTACGGCAACTGGAAGAGCCAGCACCTGCAGGGCTGGGAGCGCATGCTGCATCCGTATGCGATCCAGCCGATGCAGCAGTTCGCCTACAGCACCGGCAAGAACGCGTCCGACATGGCAATGGTCGTCGACGCCATGGACCTGCTGCACAGCGGCCGTTTCGACGCCTTCGCGATCGTCTCCAGCGACGCCGACTTCACGCCGCTGGTCATGCGCCTGCGCAGCCAGAACATGCGGGTTTTCGGATTCGGCGACAAGAAGGCGCCGCAGCCTTTCGTCAACGCGTGCTCGACGTTCCTGTTCCTGGACGAGGCGCCGGCCGTCCATGCCGACGCTGCGGGCCAGCCTGCGGCCGGCATCCCGGGGCAGCCCGCGGCATCGAAACCGAAAACCACGGCTGAGCTGCGCCAGGACACCGCGCTGGTCAACCTGTTGCGCGGCGCGGTCGACTCGGCCACCGGCGACGACGGTTGGGCGCATCTCGGGACTGTCGGCCAGTACATCGCCAACAAGTCGTCCTTCGATTCGCGCAACTACGGCTACCCGAACCTGAGCAGCCTCATCGAGGCGAGCGGGCTGTTCGAGATCCGCAAGACCGGGCAGATCATCCACGTGCGCGCCACGCGGGCGAAGGCCGCGAAGGCCGCGAAGTCGTCGAAGCAATCGACGGGCGCCGCAGGCGCGAAGACGGCGGCCGCGAAGTGATCGTGTCGCGTCAGTAGAGGTCGACCGGGTCGACGTCGAGCGACCAGCGCACCTTGCGCGCCTCGGGCAGCGCGCGGATCAACGGCAGTGCCGCCTGCAGCGCGGCGTGGAGCGCCGGGCGGCGCGGCGCCGAGAGCAGCAGTTGCGCGCGCTGGAAGCCGGCGCGCCGCGGCATCGGCGCCGGTAGCGGACCATGCAACTCGAGTCCGGACGGTTGCGATGCGGTGTCGCGGCCATCATGCGCGGCCTCGTGCAGCAGGCGCTTTGCCGCGTGCAGGAACTGCATCGGCGGATCCGCGTGCTTGGCTTCCGCGCGCAGCAGCGCGAGGTGCGCGAACGGCGGGAACCCGGCCGCCTCGCGCTGCGCCAGTTCGGCGTCGGCGAACGCGTGGTAACCGCCGCGCACCAGCACCTGCAACAAGGGATGCCCGGGATGGTGGGTCTGCAGCAGCACCGTGCCGCGCCGCCGTGCGCGCCCGGCGCGCCCCGCGACCTGCACCAGCAGTTGCGCGAGCTTCTCGGCGGCGCGGAAATCGGCCGAGAACAGGCCCTCGTCGATGCCGACGACGGCGACGAGCGCCAGTTCCGGCAGGTCGTGTCCCTTGGCGAGCATCTGCGTGCCCACCAGGATGCCCGGGCGCGTGCCGAGCTCGTCGATGATCGCGCCCAGGGCGTCGCGCCCGCGCGTGCTGCCGCGGTCGACGCGCAGCACCGGCACGTCGGGGAACGACGCCGCGAGCAGTTCCTCGATGCGCTCGGTGCCGACGCCCTGCGGCTGCAGCGCGAGGCCGCCGCAGTCGGGACACGCCGGAGGCGCGGCGCGGCGGGTGCCGCAATGGTGGCACTGCAGGCGGCGGCCGCCGGCGTGCACGGTCATCGGCGTGCCGGTCGTCCCCGGCGCGCTGCAGCGCGGGCAGTGCGCGCTCCAGCCGCAGTCGTGGCACAGCAGGACCGGCGCGTAGCCGCGGCGGTTGCGGAACACCAGCGCCTGGCCGCCGGCATCGAGCGTCGAACGCAACGCCGCCAGCAGTTCCGGCGACAGCCCCGCCTGCAGCGGCCGCTTGCGCACGTCGAGCACGCGCACTTCCGGCGGCTGCGCCTCGCCTGCGCGATGCGGCAGCCGCAGGTGCGCGTAGCGTCCGGCGCGCGCGTTGTGCAGCGACTCCAGCGACGGCGTCGCGCTGCCGAGCACCACCGGCACGCCGAGCGCGCGCGCGCGCACCAGGGCGAAGTCGCGCGCGTGGTAGCGGATGCCGTCGAACTGCTTGTAGCTGCCGTCGTGTTCCTCGTCGACGACGATGAGGCCGGCCTCCGGCAAGGGCGTGAACACCGCCGACCGCGTGCCGATGACGACGCGCGCCTCGCCGCGCCAGGCCGCGGTCCAGGTGCGGGCGCGCTCGGCGTCGCCGAGGCCCGAATGGAGCGCGTGCACGGGCACGCCCAGGCGCGCGCGGAAACGCGCCAGCAACTGCGGCGTCAACCCGATCTCGGGCACCAGCACCAGCGCCTGGCGGCCGTGCGCGAGGCAGTCGGCGATCGCCCGCAGGTACACCTCGGTCTTGCCGCTGCCGGTGACGCCGTCCAGCAGCAGCGCCGCGAACCCGTCGCGCGTGGCGAGCACGGCATCGATCGCTGCCTGCTGCGCCGCATTCGGCGCCGGCGCCAGCGCCACGGCCGCCGCCCCGCGCGCCGCCTGGCCGGATGCCGCGAGCGCGACGCGTT
>JANINR010000064.1 GCA_024508915.1 Lysobacteraceae bacterium
GGGCCTGGTCCGGCTGCCCGCGCTCCCACGCCACGCGCGCCAGCCCGTCCTCGTCGTCGGCCACGTGCGGATGCTGCGGCCCGGCGTGCGCGGCGGTCCAGGCGCGGGTGGCCCGCAGCGCCTGCTCGGCCTCGCCGTAGCGGCCGATGTCCACTTCGATGCCCGCGAGCGCGCGGCGCGCCGCCACCGTCGCCGGATGGCCGTCGCCGTGCAGTTCACGCGAAAGCGACAGGGCACCGCCGCAGTCGCGCTCGGCGCCGACGGTGTCGCCGAGGTTGCGCTGCGCCACGCACATGTCGCGCAGCAACCCGACCGCCAGCGGATGGCGCGCGCCCACGTTGGCGCGCAGCTGGCGCAGTGCGGCGCGATAGTCGTCCCGGGCCTCCGCGAACTGGCCCGCGTCGACGCGCAGGCCGGCAAGGTCCGAGAGGCTCTGCACGGTGCCGGCCGCGTCGCCGATGACGTCGCGGCGCAGCGCGAGCGCGCGCTGGAACAGTGGCCGCGCGACGTCGGCCTGGCCGGTGGCGCGGCGGCACAGCCCGAGTTGCGACCAGTACTCCGCCACCTGCACCGGCAGCTGGCGTTGCTCGCGCTGGGCGAGCTTGCCCAGTGGCGCCATCTCCGCGATGCACGCGCCCGGAGCGCCTATCGCCGCCTGCGCGCGGCCGCGTTCCGTGGCCGATTCCAGGCGCAGGCTCGAGGGCGCATCGCCGCCCAGTGCCGCCACCAGCGCGGACTGCTGCTGCAGCAGCGCGAGCGCGGGCCGGTAGTCGCCCATGCCGAGCCGCAGCCGCGCGACGACGCCGATGAGCTCGGCGCGCGCGACGGGCTGGTGCACGAGTTCGCGTTCGCCGCGCTGCAGCCCCGCGTCGAGCAGGCCGCGCACGTCCAGCGGCGCTGCCCCGCCGTCGCCGCCGTTGCCGCCGCCGTTGCCGGCGCGCTCGAAGAGGCCGATCACGAAGTCCTGCAGCGCCTGCGCGCGGCTCGCCTCGCGCACCGCCTGCCGCGCCTGCCAGGCGATCAGCACGAACGAGGCCGTCAACGCGAGCGCGACCAGCAGCGTGGCGGTGAGCACCCAGCGATGCCGCGTCACGTACTTGCCCACGCGGTAGCCGATGTTCTGCGGCCGCGCGAGCACCGGCTTGCCGGCGCGGTAGCGCGCGATGTCCAGCGCCATCGCCTCGACCGAGGCGTAGCGCTGCTCCGGGCGCTTGGCCAGCGCCTTGAGCACGATGTTGTCCAGGTCGCCTGCCAGCGTGCGCCCGAGGCGACGCCGCAGCGCGCGCTCGCGCACCGACTCGTCGACGTGGCCGCCGGCGCGCAGCAGCGCGTGCGAAGGCCGCGTCGGCTCGCCCGCCACGATCTCTTCCTCGAACGCGGCGTCGGTGCCGCGCTTGGGCGCGTACGGGCGGCTGCCGGTCAGCAGCTCGTGCAGGACCACGCCGAGCGCGTAGACGTCGGTCATCGTCGTGACCGGCTCGCCGCGCACCTGCTCGGGCGCCGCGTAGTGCAGGGTGAACGCGCGCAAGCCGGTGCCGGTGCCGGTCTGTTCCGGCGCCAGGTCCGCCGTGTCGAGCAGCTTGGCGATGCCGAAGTCCAGCAGCCGCACTTCCTCGTGCGGCGTCACCAGGATGTTCGACGGCTTGAGGTCGCGGTGCACGATCAGGTTGGCGTGCGCGTGGCTGACCGCGTCGCAGGTCTGCAGGAACAGCCGCAGCCGCGCGTCGAGCGACAGGTCGCGGTGGCGGCACCAGTCGGTGATCGGCTCGCCCTCGACGTATTCGAGCGCGAGGTAGGGCTGGCCGTCGCCGCCGATGCCGGCGTCGAGCAGTCGCGCGATGTGCGGATGGGCGAGCCGCGCGAGGATCTGCCGCTCGCGGCCGAAGCGCAGCTGCAGGTTGGGATCGGCGAGCCCTGGGCGCAGCAGCTTGAGCGCGACGCGCCGCTGGTACAGCCCGTCGGCGCGCCCGGCGAGCCAGACCTGGCCCATGCCGCCTTCGCCGATCATGCGCTCCAGCCGGTACGGCCCGACCACCGTGCCGGCGCGCGGGCCGGGCGGCGGCGCGACCAGCGGTTCGGCGAGGAAGTCGGCGTTCGCGTCTTCCAGCGCGAGCAGCGCGGCGAGGTCGCGGCCCAGCGCCGGGTCGTCCTCGCGCATCA
The DNA here is from genome assembly GCA_024508915.1 of Lysobacteraceae bacterium. GTDB lineage: Bacteria > Pseudomonadota > Gammaproteobacteria > Xanthomonadales > Xanthomonadaceae > Cognatiluteimonas. Next base: position 2,161 of record JANINR010000064.1, read on the forward strand.
TCGACAGGCTGCGTTCGCGCGTGGCGGGATCGAGTTCGAGCAGCGCGTCGAGCAGCGGCGACAGCTTGCGCCAGCGTTCGGCGTCCATCGCGGCGGGGCCGGTCAGGCGTCCTGCAGCGAGGCGAGCAGGAACATCCGCGCCTTCTGCCAGTCGCGGCGGATGCTGCGTTCGGAGCGCTTGAGCAGCGCGGCGATCTCCAGCTCCGACAGGCCGGTGAAGTAGCGCAGCTCCACCACCTGCGCCAGGCGCGGATCGACGGCGGCGAGGCGGGTGAGCGCGGCGTCCAGGCCGAGCGTGTCCTCGTCCAGGCGCAGCCCGCCCTCGAGGTCCTCGGGCAGTTCCGCGACGCGGTGCAGGTCGCCGCCGCGCTTCTGCGCCAGCCGCTGGCGCGCGTAGTCGACGACGACGCTGCGCATCGCCGAGGCGGCATAGGCGAAGAAGTGGGCGCGATCGTCGAACTGCGCGGCGTTGCGGCCGACCAGCTTCAGGTAGGCCTCGTGCACGAGCGCGGTCGCGTCCAGGGTGTGGCCGAGCTGGCCGGCGAGCTGCCGGCGGGCCATCGCGTGCAGCTCCTGGTAGAGCGTCGCGAGGACACGGTCGAGCGCCGCGCGGTCGCCCTCGCGTGCGGCATCCAGCCACAGGGTGATGTCGGCGGTCTCAACCACGGTCTTGTCCCCGAAGACGCAGCCAATATAGCCGGTCGGGGTGACCGGATGTCGCCCGCTTCCCCGTTCCCGGCCCCCCTCAGCGCTGGCAGTGCCCGCACCAGGCGGTCGCGCGCTGGCCGATGGAGGCGGATTTCAGCGGCCGCCCGCAGCGCGGGCACGGCTCGCCGCCGCGGCCGTAGGCGGCCAGTTCCTGCTCGAAGTAGCCGGGCGCGCCGTCGGGGCTGATGAAGTCGCGGAGCGTGGTGCCGCCGCGGGCGATGGCCGCGGCCAGGATCGACTTCACGGCCTCGGCCAGTGCGTGGTAGCGCTCCCGCGAGACGCGCCCGGCCGGGCGCAGCGGCGAGATCCCGGCGGCGAACAGGGCTTCGGCCGCGTAGATGTTGCCGACGCCGACCACGACCTTCTGGTCCATCAGGAACGCCTTGACCGGCGCCTTGCGCCCGCGGCTGCGCGCAAAAAGATAATCCCCGTCGAACGCCGCGCCGTCGACCGCGTCCGACAGCGGTTCGGGTCCCAGGTCGCGCAGGAGCTCGTGCGTCGTACCGGGCGGCTGCCACAGCAGGCAGCCGAACCGGCGCGGATCGTTGAAGCGCAGCACTCGGTCGCCGCCGCGTCCGCCGGCCAGCGCGAAGTCCACGTGGTCGTGCGCGGTCACCGGCGTGCGCGCCGGCAGCACGCGCAGGCTGCCCGACATGCCCAGGTGCAGCAGCGCGCTGCCCGCTTCGGTGTCGAGCAGCAGGTACTTGGCGCGGCGTCGCACCGCCTCGATGCGCTGCCCGGGCAGCAGGCGCGCGACCTGCGGCGGGATCGGCCAGCGCAGGTCCGGGCGGCGCAGCGTCACGGCCGCGATGCGCCGGCCTTCCAGGTGCGGCGCGAGCCCGCGGCGGGTGGTTTCGACTTCGGGCAGTTCGGGCATCGCTGTAAAGTGGGTCCATCCCCCCACGGATGCAACCGACATGCGCTTCGCCGCGACCTTCCTGTCCGCCCCGATCCTCTCGGCGGTGCTGTGCCTCGCCGCCCTGGGCGCGCCCCCGCGTGCGATGGCCGCCGGCCCGGCGGTCGGCGACATCCCGCCGTCGGCGGTCGGCCAGGATGCCGCCGGCGCACCGGTGAACCTGTCGGCGTTCCGCGGCAAGGTCGTCGTCGTGTCGTTCTGGACGTCGGCGTGCGCCTACTGCCTGAAGGAAGTGCCGACCCTGGACAATGTGCAGAAACAGCTGGGCCCGTACGGACTGCAGGTCGTGGCGGTGAACGTCAACGACGAGGGCAAGGACTATGCGGCGATGCTGCGGCAGATGCGCGGGTTCGCGCTGACCCTCGCGCACGATCCGGGCACCTCGGTCGCCGCGGCCTGGAACGTCCGGATCTTCCCCAACCTGTGGATCCTGGATCCCGACGGTCGCGTGGTCGCGCACCACGAGGGCTACCTGGAGGATGCGCTGCCCGCGATCCTCGCCGAAATCCAGCGCACGCTCGCCGCGCACCAGCCGAAGCCGGCCGCCGCCGCACGGCCCGCGCATCCCGCGGGCTGACCGCGCGGCCGTCAGCCGCCGCCCGCCGCCAGGTATTCGTCCTTCAGCCGCACGTAATGGCCGGCGCTGTAGTACAGCGCCTCGATCTCGGCGTCCGACAGCATGCGCACCTTGCGCGCCGGGTTGCCGAGCCACATCTCGCCGCTGCCCACGGTCTTGCCGGGCGCGACCAGGGCGCCCGCGCCGACGAAACCGTGCTTCTCGACCACCGCCCCGTCGAGCACGATCGCCCCCATGCCGATCAGGCAGGCGTCGGCGATGCGGCAGGCGTGGACGATCGCCTTGTGGCCGATGGTGACGTCCTCGCCGATCACGGTGGCGAAGCCGCCGAGTTTCGCGTGAGGGCCGTCGTGGCTCACGTGGACGACGGTGCCGTCCTGGATGTTCGTGCGCGCGCCGATCCGGATGAAGTTGACGTCGCCGCGGACGACCACGCCCGGCCAGAGCGAAACGTCGTCGCCGAGCACGACGTCGCCGACGAGCGTGGCGGCGGGATCGACGTAGGCGCGCTCGCCGAGGGTCGGCAGCACGCCGCGGTAGGGACGCACGGAAGCGGAAGGATGCGGCATCCCGGGATTGTAGCCCCCGGACTACACTGCGCCGCATGGACGCCGACCACGGCCCGCGCGACGACACCCCGACGGCCGCACTCGCGCCGGCGCTGGAGCGGCTGCGCGCCGCATGGCTTGCGTGGCGGCCCGGGCTGGCGCAGCGCGGGGCCGACCTGCGCCGCCTGCGCGCCGCGTTCGACGCCGGCACGGAGGCGATGGACGCCGCGATCCGCGACGACTTCGGCCATCGCTCGCGGCACGAGAACCTGCTGTCGGAAACCATGATCGTCCGCGCCGAGATCGACCACGCGCTGGCCAACCTCGGGCGCTGGAACCGGCCGCGGCGGGTGCGCAGCGGCTGGAAGCTGTGGCCGGCGCGCGCGGAACTGCGGCCGCAACCGCTGGGCGTCGTCGGCATCATCGCGCCCTGGAACTATCCGGTGAACCTGGCCCTGGTGCCACTGGTGTCGGCGATCGCCGCGGGCAACCACGCCTACCTGAAGCCATCGGAGCACGTGCCGCGCACCGCGCGCTGGCTGCGCGACCTGCTCGCGGGCGTGTTCCCCGACGATCGCGTGGCCGTCGCGCTGGGCGGCGCCGATGTCGGCGCCGCTTTCGCCGCGCTGCCGTTCGACCACCTGCTGTTCACCGGCTCGACCGCGGTCGGGCGCAAGGTGCTGGCGGCCGCGGCGCCGAACCTCACGCCGGTCACGCTGGAACTCGGCGGCAAGGCGCCGGCGATCGTGTGCGCCGACTTCCCCGTCGACGTGGCGGCGGCGCGCATCGCCGGGGGAAAATGGTTCAACGCGGGCCAGACGTGCATCGGCGTCGACTACGCGCTGGTCGACGCGCCGCGCCGGGACGCCTTCGTGGCGGCGCTCGCGGCGCAGCTGCGCGCGCGCTACGGCGACCTCGGCGCCGCCGACGACTACACGCGCATCATCGACGACGCGCACTTCGCGCGGCTGCAGGCGCTGCTCGACGATGCGCGCGGCCGCGGCTGCGACGTGCTGCGGCCGCTCGCGGTCGATCCCGGGCGCGCCGCGCGCGAGCGCCTGTTCGCGCCCGCGATCGTGCTCGATCCGCCCGCCGACGCGGCGCTGATGCGCGAGGAGATCTTCGGACCGATCCTGCCGGTGCGCACGTACGCGCGGCTCGACGACGGGCTGGCGTTCGCGGCCGCCCTGCCGCGGCCGCTCGCGCTGTATCCGTTCACCCGCGACGACGCCACGCTCGCGCGGATCATCGCGGAAGTGCCGGCGGGCGGCGTCACGGTGAACGACACGCTGCTGCACTTCAGCGTGCACGACCTGCCGTTCGGCGGCATCGGCCCGAGCGGGATGGGGGCCATCCACGGCAAGGCGGGATTCGACACGTTCAGCCACGCGTTGCCGGTGCTGCGGCAGCCGCTGCGCGCGGCGTCCGACTTCCTGCGGCCGCCGTATCGCGGGCGCGTCGACCGGCTCGTGCGCTTCCTCGCGAAGTAGCGGCGGCAGGCGCGCCGCGCGCCGTCAGTCGCGCGCGCTGCAGGCCGCGCGGAAGCCGTCCACCACGCGTTCGACGCCGGCGTCGTCCACGTCCAGGTGCAGCACGAGGCGCAACGGCCCCGTGTCGCCGATCGACAGGCGGACGCGGCGCTGCGCCATCGCCTCGCGCAGGCGCTGGCGGCGCTCGCGCGGGAAGTCCACGTAGACCATGCCGGTGTGCTGTTCCACCGCGCCCGCGCCGGGGAGCGCGCGCAGCGCCGCGGCGAGCCGCGCCGCGCGCGCGTGGTCGTCGGCGAGCCGCG
>JANINR010000065.1 GCA_024508915.1 Lysobacteraceae bacterium
CTGGCCCGACGCGCCGAAGCGGCCGCGACGCGCCGGCGCGCGCGTGCGCGCGGCGTCGCGCAGGGCGACGAGTTCGGCGAGCGTCGGGGCGATCCCTCCGGCCATGCGCGCCTCAGGGCAGCGGCACGCGATCCAGCAGCGCGTCGACCAGGCGGGCGCCGTCCCAGCCTTCGGCGGTCGCCTCGTAGCTGGGCAGGATGCGGTGCCGGAGCACGTCGGGCGCGATCGCGCGCACGTCGTCCGGCGTGACGTAGTCGCGGCCGGCGAGCCAGGCATGGGCACGCGCGCAGCGCTCGAGCGCGATGGAGCCGCGCGGGCTCGCGCCCCACGCGATGCGTCGCGCGAGCGCGGCGTCGTAGCGCGCCGCGTCGCGCGAGGCCAGCACCAGCTCGAGCAGGTAGCGCTCGACCTCGGGCGCGACGTGCAGGCCGAGTACGGCGGCGCGCGCGGCGAACACGTCCGCGAGCGGCATCTTCCGCGGCGGCGCGGCTTCCGCGGCGCCGGCCAGCGCGCGCTCGCGCGCCAGTCGCAGGATCTCCGCCTCGACCTGCGCATCCGGGTAGCCGATCCGCACGTACATCAGGAAGCGGTCCAGCTGCGCTTCCGGCAGCGGGAACGTGCCTTCCTGTTCGATCGGGTTCTGCGTCGCCATCACCAGGAACAGCGCCGGCAGCGGGTAGGTGCGCCGCCCCACCGTCACCTGGCGCTCGCCCATGGCTTCGAGCAGCGCCGACTGCACCTTCGCGGGCGCGCGGTTGATCTCGTCGGCGAGCAGCACCTCGTGGAAGATCGGCCCCGGCTGGAATTCGAAGCGGCCGTCCTGCGGGCGCCAGACTTCGGTGCCGGTGAGGTCGGCCGGCAGCAGGTCGGGCGTGAACTGCAGGCGCGCGAAGCTGCCGTCCAGGCGCGCCGCGAGCGCGCGCACCGCGGTCGTCTTCGCGAGCCCGGGTGCGCCCTCGACGAGCAGGTGGCCGTCGGCGAGCAGCGCGACCAGCAGCCGCTCGACCAGTGCGGCCTGACCGACGATCTCCGCCGACAGCGCCGCGCGCAGTTCGCGGAAGGCGCCGTGGAGGCGGGCGACATCGTGGCTGGGCGTGTCCATGGCGTGATGGCGTGCTGCGCTGCGGCGCGGATCGCGCCCGGATCCATTCTGACCGCGCGCGGCGCCGAATGTTCAGTGCCGGAACGCACGAAGGGGCCCGCGGGCCCCTTCGTCTTCACGCACTCGCGCCGTGCCGGCTGAGGGATCAGCCCCCGCGCTGCGCCACGCGGATCACCTTCGGCGTCACCATGATCAGCAGCTCCGCCTTGCTCTTGGTGCGGCCGCGCTTCTTGAACAGGTTGCCGATCAGCGGGATGTCGGCGAGGAACGGCACCTTCGAGAGGTCCTGCTGGTCCTTGAACTCGTACACGCCGCCGATCACGACGGTCTGGCCGTCGTCGACCAGCACCGAGGTCGTGACCTGGCGCGTCGCCAGCTGCGGCACCTGGCCGACGCCGGTGTTGACGAAGCCGGACAGGTCGTCCTTCTGCACGTCCATGTTCAGGAACACGCGGCCGTCGGCGGTGATGGTCGGCGTGACCTTCAGCTGCAGGATCGCGTCCTTGAACTGCACGTTCGGCAGGTTGCCCTGCTGGCCGCCGGTCGTGGTCAGGTAGCCGATCTGGTCGCCCTGCTTGATCAGCGCTTCCTTCTGGTTGCTGGTCACGATGCGCGGGTTGGAGATGATCTCGCCGCGGCCTTCGGTCTGCATCGCCGACAACTCCATGTCGAGGAGGTAACCGGCGTTGAGGATCGACAGCGCCAGGGATCCCGACCCGCCCGCGAGCGCGCTTGGCAGGTTGGTGATGAGGCCGCGGGTGATGGTCGCGACCTTGTCCACCGGCGCGACCGGCTCCGCGCCCGTGCGGCCGTCCGCCACCCACTGGTTGTACGCGGAGACGTAGGCGCGCCTCGCCGCCTCGTTCGCGAGGTCGGTCGTGACCTGCGAGTTGCGGTTCGCGGTGTTCGCGTCGAGGTTGCCGCTGAAGTTGACGTTGTCCTTGGCGCCGCTGATGCCGAACTTGGCGCCGAGCTCGCGCGCGAAGGACTCGTTGGCGATGACGATCCGCGCTTCGATCACGACCTGGTCGACGGGCTTGTCGAGTTCCGCCACCAGGCGCTTGATCCCTTCCACGCGCTGCGGGATGTCGATCACGAGCAGCGTGTTGGTCCGCTGGTCGAAGCTGATGCTGCCGCGCGGGGAGAGGAAGCCGCGGCTCGCCTGGCCCTCGCCGCCCACGCCGCCGGAACCGGATCCGCGGCTGCCCTCGGTCAGCAACCGCGCGATGTCCTGCGCGCTGCCGTAGCTGATCGGCAGGTACTCGGTGACGACCTCGGCGTTGTTCTCGCTGGCCATGCGCGCCTGCTCGACGTCGCGCTCGTACTTGGCGATCTCCGACTGCGGCGCCACCCACATCACGTTGCCGTTGCGGCGCTTGTCGAGGCTCTTCGCGCGCAGCACGATGTCCAGCGCCTGGTCCCACGGCACGTTCTCGAGGCGCAGCGTGACGTTGCCGCCGACGCTGTCGGAGACGACGAGGTTGAGCTTTGCCTCCTCGGCGATCAGCTGCAGCACCGTGCGCACCGGCACGTCCTGGAAGTTGAAGGTCACCGGCCGGCCGCTGTAGGTGCGCTCCTCGCCCGCGGACGCCGCCACGGCGCCCGGCGCGCCGGCCACGGCACGGCTCGCGACGGGGCGCGGCGCGATCTCGACGACATAGTCGTTGCCGGTCTGGTAGGCCATCGGCTGCACCGGGCCCTGCGTGTCCAGGACGATGCGGGTACCGACGCCGGCGCGGCTCGCGTCCACGCGCAGCACCGGCGTGGCGAAGTCGCTCACGTCGATGGGCTTCTGCAGCTGCGGGGGCAGCGTGGCGTTGGCCACGTCGATGACCACGCGGGAGCCCGCCGGGTGCATGTCCGGCATCGCGCCGTCGCCGCTGAAGCGGACGATCAGCTGGCCGGCGCCGCCGTCGCCGCGCTTGAAGTCGATGCGCGACACGGTGAGCGCGCCGGGCACGGTGCGCGCCGGATCCACCGCGACGGGCGCGGCGCTCTGGGCGATGGCGGGCAGCGCCTGCGGGGCTGCATGGACGCCGCTCATCGCGGCGAGCAGGCCCGCCGCGAATCCGGCCGCGCCGGCCCGTCGGGGCAGGCCGCGGACGAACCGCTGGCAATTGGCAATGGTGAAGGTCATCGTCCTGTCCCCCAAATTCGTCATTCGTCCAGCGAGATCGCCGCGGGACGTTCCAGCCAGCCGCCGGCGCCGTCGGGCACGAGTTCGACCAGTTCGATCCGGTCCGCGCTCACGGAGGTGACGCGGCCGTCGCTCTGGCCCAGGTACATGCCCGGCCGCACGCGGTAGGTCACCTTGTCCGGCGCGAGCACCAGCGCCACCAGCGCGCTGCCCTGCCCGATGGTCCCGACCATGTCGAGGCTGTCGAGCGGGAAATTCTCCAGCGGCTGCTTGCGGCGGTTCGGATCCGGCCGCGGGCCCGAGCCGCCGCTGTCGTCGGTGAAGGCGTTGCTGAACGGGTCGCGCAGGGATTGCGCGGCGTATTCGAACGTCTCGAACTGCTGCATCACCGGCAGCGGCTCTAGGGCCGGCGCCGGGCGCTTCTTCACCTCGGCGACCCAGCGCTGCAGGTTCGGCGCGTCGCCGGGCGTGCTGGTCACGCCACGGGTGCAGCCGGCGACCAGCGTGGCGGCGAGGAAGCAGGCGGCAATGCGTGCGGCGTGCATGTCAGCGCTTCCCCTTCGGCTTCTTCGCCGGCGCCTTCGGCTTCGCCGCCGGCTCTTCCTCGTCGAGGTACCGGTAGGTCTTCACCGTGCCGGCGAGCTCGAGCGGGATGTCGCGGCGGATGCCCGCGCGCGCGTTCTTGTCCTTCGGCTGCAGCGAGATGTCGTGCATCGTCAGGATCACCACGCGCGGCAGCGAGGCCACGCCGCTGACGAAGGCGCCGAACTGGTGGTAGGAGCCGACCATGCGCAGCGCGATGGGCTTCTCGGCGTAGAACTCCTTCGGCGTCTCCGGGCCGGGCCGGAACAGCTCGCTCGTCAGGCCGGTGGCGAGCGCGGTCTGCGAGATGTCGACGATCAGGTCGGGCATCTCGGTCTTGCTCGGCAGCTGCCGCAGCATCTGCTGCAGCTGCTGCTCCATCTGCGCGAGCTGCAGCTTGAGCGGCTCGAGGTTGGCGGCGCGGCCCTGCTTCGTCTCGAACTCGGCGCGCAGGTCGGTTTCCTGCTTCTCCAGGCCGGCCAGCTCGTCGGTCTTGTCGCGGATGAACAGCCACCACCACAGGCCGACGATCAGCCCGGCGACGATCACGCAGAAGCCGAGCTTGTACTTGCGCGGCCAGGAGCCGGTGTTCTGGAAATTGAGGTCCTTGACGGACATCGTCGCGCGGCTCATGGCGCCTTCCCTCCCTGGGCGGGCGCAGCCGGCGCCGGGGCGGCCGGGGCCGCCGGCGCCACCTGGACCGGTTGCGCGGCGGGGGCGTCGGGCACGCCGTCGCCGTCCGCGTCCTTCGGCGCGTTCGGGTCCGCCAGCATGACCGTCAGCGTGAATTCGTACGGCAGGCTGTTGTCGCCCGCCTTGGCCTCGATCACCGACAGCTCCGGCTTGGTCATCCAGCCCGAGCTTTCGAGGTTGCGCATGTAGGTGCTCACGCGCGCGTTCGACTGGGCGCGGCCCTGCAGGGTGAGCTTGTCGCCCTCCTGCTTCACCGAGGTGAGGATCACGCCGTCGGGGATGGTGCGCACCAGCGAGTCGAACAGGTGGACCATCTTGGAGCGGTTCGCCTGCAGCTGCTCGATGACTTCCTTGCGCGCGAGCAGCTTGGCCTTCTTCTCGTCGAGCGCCTTGATCTCGTCGATCTGCTTGTCGACCTGCTTGATCTGGTCGCGCAGGAACTGGTTGCGCGCGTTCTGGCCGGTGATCTGCCCGCCGTACCAGCTGGAGATCAGGAAGGCGATGGCGACCGCGGCGATGGCCGCGAAACCGACCATCGTCAGGAATTCCTTCTGGCGGAGCTTGCGCCGCTCCGCGCGCCAGGGCAGCAGGTTGATCCGTGCCATCAGTCGAAGTTCCTGAGCGCCAGGCCGGCGGCGATCATCAGCGACGGCGCGTCCTGGGCCAGCGCCGAGGCCTGCACGCGCGGGCCCAGGGTCATCTGCGCCAGCGGGTTGGCGACGGTGGTCGGCACGCCGAGCTGCTCCTCGACCATCGGCGCGACGCCGGCGGTGGAGGCGGTGCCGCCGGCGAGCACGATCCGGTCGACCCGGTTGAACTCGCTGCCGGCGTAGAAGAACTGCAGCAGGCGGCTGACCTGCTGCACGAGGGCTTCGCGGAACGGCTGCAGCACCTCGGTGCGGTAGCTCTCGGGAAGGCCGCCCTGGCGCTTGGCCAGCCGCGCCTCCTCGAGGTTCAGCCCGAAGCGCCGCATGATCTCGTCGTCGAGCTGCTTGCCGCCGAACACCTGTTCGCGGCTGTAGAGGCTGCGACCGTCGCGGATCACGTACAGCGTGGTCACGGTCGCGCCGATGTCCACCAGTGCCACCAGCGAGTCGGCGGGGCCGGCGTCGCCGAGCAGGCCGAACGCGTTTTCCATCGCGAAGGTCTCGACGTCCATGACCTTCGGGACCAGGCCGCCGAGTTCCAGCGCCGATGCGCGGGTCTCGACGTTCTCGGCGCGCGAGGCCACCAGCAGGACCCGCAGCATCTCGTCGTTGCCGGGCATCGGGCCGAGGACCTCGAAGTCGAGGTTCACCTCCTCGATCGGGTACGGCACGTAGTTGGAGGCCTCGAGCTCGACCTGCGACTCCAGGTCGTCCTCGGTCAGGTCCGCGGGCATCGGGATGAGCTTGGTGATGACCGCGGAACCGCCGACGGCGCCCACGGCATTGCGCGCCTTGCTGCCGCAGCGGGCCATGGCCCGGCGGATGGCGTCGCCCACGACCTGGGGTTCGGCGATGTTCTTGTCCACGACGGCATTCGGGGGCAGGGGCTCGATGGCGTAGTGCTCGACGCGGTAACGGTCGCCCGCCCGCGACAGCTGCAGGAGCTTGACGGCCGTCGAACTGATGTCGACTCCGATCCGGGGCGGCTGGCTTTTTGTGATCAGCCCCACAAAATTTCCCCTTATTCACGGGCGCTTACGCGCACAACGTGTCCCGTCGCCTTAAATAGCGGAGTTTGGGCCCGGTGGCAACACCCGCGACCGGGGTTCGGGACGGCCGTCGCACAGGGCCTCCCCCGACCCGCCCCTATACTGGCCCCAGTGCCCGGCCCAGGCCGGCAGCCCCCTCCTGAGGACAACACCCGCCATGCCGCCGTTCCGCCGCCTGCTGCGCTGGGGCCTGCTGGCCTTCGCAGCCGCCGCCCTGCTGGGCCTGATTGCCCTGGGCATCGTCTATTACGTCGTCTCCTCCCGCCTCCCGGACGTCCAGTCGCTGCGGCACGTCGAACTGCAGGAGCCGCTCTACGTGCACGCGCGCGACGGGCGGCTGATGGGCGTGTTCGGCGAGGCCCGGCGCTACCCGGTCGACATCGCGCGCGTGCCCGAGCGGGTCAAGCAGGCCTTCATCGCCATCGAGGACAACCGTTTCTACCAGCACCACGGCGTGGACTACAAAGGCGTGGCGCGCGCGGTCTGGCTGCTCGCCACCACCGACGACAAGCGCGTGCCGGGCGGCTCGACCATCACCCAGCAGGTGGCCAAGCAGTTCTACCTGAGCTCCGAGTACAGCTTCACCCGCAAGTTCGTCGAGATGATGCTGGCGATGAAGATGGAGCGGGAGCTCAGCAAGGACGAGATCTTCCAGCTCTACCTCAACAAGAGCTTCTTCGGCAACCGTGCGTACGGCATCGGCGCCGCGGCCGAGTTCTACTACGGCAAGAAGGTGGACGAGCTGTCGCTCGACGAGGTGGCGAGCCTCGCCTCGATCCCCAAGTTCCCGTCCAGCGGCAACCCGGTGAGCAACCCGGGGCGCGCGCGCATCCGCCGCGACTACGTGCTGCAGCGCATGCGCGAACTCGGCTTCATCTCGCCGGCGGAGGAGCGCGCGGCGCAGGCGGTGCCGATGCACGCGGCGCCGCACGACATCCCGATCGAGGCCGATGCGCCGTATGTCGCGGAAATGGTGCGCCAGGAGATGATCCAGCGCTACGGCGAGGATGTCCTGACCCGCGGCTACCACGTCATCACCACCATCGACCCCAAGCTGCAGGACGCGGCGCAGGCGGCGGTGCGCGACGGCCTGCTCACCTACGACCACCGCCACGGCTGGCGTCGCACGCCGGAGCGGCATTTCGACCTGGCCGACGGCGAGGATGCGGCCTCGGCCGGCAAGCGCGTGCGCCGCGTCCCGGCGCAGGGCGGCCTGGTACCGGCAGTGGTGCTGCGCAGCGGAGACGGCACCGCGGACGTCGCCTTCGCCGACGGCAGCACCGCGACCCTGGACTCGGCGAGCAGCCGCTGGACCAACCGCACGCCGGCGGCACTGGTGGCGCGCGGCGACATGGTGCGGCTGCGGCGCATCGCCGACCCGAAGGATCCGCAGGCCGCCGGCCGCTGGCAGCTCGACCAGCTGCCGCAGGCGCAGTCGGCCCTCGTCTCCCTCGACCGCGACAACGGCGCCCTGCTCGCCCTCGTCGGCGGCTTCAGCTTCGCCGGCAACAAGTTCAACCGCGCGACCCAGGCGCGCCGCCAGCCGGGATCGAGCTTCAAGCCCTTCCTGTACGCGGCGGCGATGGAGCGCGGCTTCAACCCGGCGTCGATCGTGCTGGACGCGCCGGTGGTGTTCAAGGACCGCGTCGGCCACGAATGGCGCCCGCAGAACGACACCGGCGACTTCGCCGGGCCGATGCGCCTGCGCGAGGCGCTGGTGCAGTCGCGCAACCTGGTGTCCGTGCGCCTGCTCGACGCGATCGGCATCGACTATGCGCGGCGCTACATCAGCCACTTCGGCATCGACGAATCGCTGCTGCCGCCGAACCTGTCCATGTCGCTCGGCAGCGCCTCGCTGGCGCCGATGATGATCGCCCGCGGCTACGCGACGTTCCCCAACGGCGGCTTCCGCGTCACGCCGTGGTTCATCGACGAGGTGCGCGACCGCGACGGCGCCGTGCTGTTCAAGGAGAAGCCGGCCACCGCCTGCCCGGGCTGCGGCGTGGGGAATGCCGGCGCCGGCACCGTGCGCGCGTCCAACGTGGTCGCGGGCTTCGACCTCGGGCCCGCCGCGCCCGCGCCGGCGCAGCGCGAAGTGTCGGGCGGCGCCGAGCGCGCGGCCCCGGAACCGCTGCCGCCCGACACGGTCCTGGCCCCGCGCGCGATCGACGGGCGCGTGGCCTACCAGATGGTCTCGATGATGCGGGACGTGGTCCAGCGCGGCACCGGCTTCGCCGCCAAGGTGCTGAAGCGCGAGGACGTGGCCGGCAAGACCGGCTCGACCAACGACCACCGCGACGCGTGGTTCTCCGGGTTCGGCGCCGACGTGGTGACCACGGTCTGGGTCGGCCGCGACGACTTCAAGTCGCTGGGCTACCGCGAGTACGGCGGCAAGGCCGCGCTGCCGATCTGGATCGACTACATGCGCGTCGCGCTGGAAGGCCGGCCGATCGCCCCGAACGATCCGCCCGAAGGCATGGTCAAGGTCGCCGTCGGTGCGGGCGGCCGCCTGTTGCCGGCGGGCAGCACGGGCATCGTCGAATGGGTGAAGGCGGAAGACCTCGACCGCATGGAGTCCGATGCACAGAGCGCGCAGGACCAGGACAACACCCAGGACGAAGCGGCATTCGACATCTTCTGACCGCGCGCGCGGGGACTGCCCGCGCCCGGGGCATGCCGGCCGTCACGCGCACGCGCGCGCCGGCTGGGGTACAGTCGGCCCGGGTCCGACCGCAGGAGCGCGCGCCATGCCACACGCCCACGCCCGTCGCCACGCGCACGAACACGCGCTGACCCGGACCCGCGAACGCCGCCACCGCCTCGCCCACGAGGCCGCGCGGCTGATGGCCGAAGGCGGCATCCGCGACTACCACCAGGCCAAGCTCAAGGCCGCCGCGCGGCTGGGCATCCACGACGACGCCTCGCTGCCGCGCAACCGGGAGATCGAGGACGCGCTGCGCGAATACCAGCGCCTGTTCGCCGGCGAAGGCCACGCGGCCGGCCTGCGCGCGCGCCGCGAATCGGCGCTGCGCGCGCTGGAGTTCTTCGCCCCGTTCGACGCCCGGCTCGTCGGCAGCGTGCTCGACGGCACCGCCGACGCGAACGCGCCGGTCGCCCTGCACCTGCACGCCGACGATGCGGACGCGGTCCCGCGCTTCCTCGAGGACCACGGCATCCCGGCGGAAGCGCGCACACGGCGCCTGCGGCTGGATCCCGAACGGATCCTCGATGCGCCCGTGTGGCTGTTCTCGGCGGAGGACTTCACCTTCGACCTGACGGTGCTGCCGGCCGCGGTGCTGCGGCAGGCGCCGCTGTCGGGCGTCGACGAGAAGCCGATGCAGCGCGCGTCCGCGTCGCAGCTCCGCGCGCTGCTGGCCCAGGACGAGATCTCTGCCTACGAGGCCTCCCGCTAGCCTCCCGTTCGCTGTTTCTGGGGCACTGCGTCACCCGCTTCGGGGCTGGGCGGCGGAAGCGTGCGGGGACTTTCGGGGGACGCCGTGAATACATCCCTGTAGGCTCTTCGGCGCCATCCATGGCGCCGACGCCCCCGAAAGTCCCCGCACGCTTCCACCGCCTACCCCAAGCGCGTCGCGCCGCTTCTTGAAGAGCGGAGAGCACGAGCGCAACGCGCAGCATCGAGCGCTGCGCGGATGTCGTGGCCGGAGACGCGGGACTCGCTTGGGGTGGTCGCCGTGGAGTGCGCAGGCCCTTCCGAAGCGAGCGAAAGTCCGCGCACCGCTTCCGCACCCAGCCCCGGCGACGGCCGATCGCCGAAGCACGAAAAAGCCGGCACGTTGCCGGCTTTTTCGCGTGGAGGTCGGGGGCTTCAGCGCTTGGCGCTTTCGAGGTAGTCCCGCGGCGTATAGCCGGTGTAGATCTGCCGCGGGCGGCCGATCTTCGCCTCCGGGTCTTCCTGCTGCTCCAGCCAGTGCGCCACCCAGCCCGCGGTGCGCGCGATCGCGAACATCACCGTGAACATCTCGGTCGGGATGCCCAGCGCCTTGTAGATGATGCCGGAGTAGAAGTCGACGTTCGGGTAGAGCTTGCGCTGCACGAAGTACTCGTCCTTCAGCGCGGCCTCCTCCAGCTTCATCGCCACGTCGAGCAGCGGGTCGTTGACGCCGAGCTCGGCCAGCACCTCGTGGCACATCTCGCGGATGATCTTCGCGCGCGGGTCGAAGTTCTTGTAGACCCGGTGGCCGAAGCCCATCAGGCGGAAGCCGGACTCCTTGTCCTTGGCCTTGTCGACCGCGGACTGCACGTGCTTCGCGTCGCCGATCTCGGCGAGCATCTTCAGCACCGCCTCGTTCGCGCCGCCGTGCGCCGGGCCCCACAGCGCGGCCACGCCGGCCGCCACGCAGGCATAGGGGTTGGCGCCGGTCGAGCCGACCAGGCGCACGGTCGAGGTCGAGGCGTTCTGCTCGTGGTCGGCGTGCAGGATGAAGAGCAGGTCGAGCGCGCGCGCGGCGACCGGCTTCAGCACCAGCGGCTCGCTCGGCACCTCGAACATCATGTGCAGGAAGCGGTCGACGTACTCGAGGTTGTTGCGCGGATAGCGCAGCGGCCAGCCGATCGAGTGGCGGTAGCACGCCGCGGCGATCGTCGGCACCTTCGCGATCAGGCGGATCGCGGCCAGGCGGCGCTGCTCCGGGTCCTCGAGGTCGAGGGTGTTGTGGTAGAAGCTCGCCATCGAGCCGAGCATGCCGACCAGCATCGCCATCGGGTGCGCGTCGTGGCGGAAGCCGCCGAGGAAGCTCTTGAAGGCTTCGTGCATCATCGTGTGATGCGTGATCTCGTCGGCGTACGCCGAGAACTCCGCCGGTTTCGGCAGCTCGCCGTTCATCAGCAGGTACGCGACCTCGAGGAAGCTCGAGTGCTTGGCCAGCTGCTCGATCGGGTAGCCGCGATACAGCAGCACGCCCGCGTCGCCGTCGATGTAGGTGATGGCGGACTTGCAGGCGGCGGTGGCGGTGAAGCCCGGATCGTAGGTGAAGCAGCCGGTTTCCTTCGGCAGCTTCGCGATGTCGATGCAGGGATTGCCGAGCGTGGGGGCCTGCACCGGCAGGACCACGGACTTGTCGGCGGCGGCCAGGGTCACCTGGTCGAGGGAAGGCTTGGCGGACACGGTTGTCGCTCCTCGATGCGACGCGCCGGTCTTCGCTCGCCGACGCGCAAGGGGGTCATCGGAAAGCGGCCATTATCGCAGAAAACGCAAACGGCCGCCCTCGGGCGGCCGTCGCGGGCGCATGCCCTCGCGGGCATGCTGCGCTTACTTGGCGTAGCGCTTCTTGAACTTGTCGATGCGACCGCTGGTGTCCATCACCTTGTTCTGGCCGGTGTAGAACGGGTGGGTCGCGGACGAGATTTCGATCTTGACCAGCGGGTACTCGTTGCCGTCCTCCCACTTGATGGTCTCCTTCGAGGCCATGGTCGAGCGGGTGAGGAACTTGAAGTCCGAGGTGACGTCCTGGAAGACGACTTCACGGTACTGGGGATGGATGTCGGCCTTCATGGCGGCACCGGAGGTTCTGCGGAGTAAGCTGCGTATTTTAGCCACCCCGGCCGGTCCGGCGCAAGCCACCCGGCGCCGCGTTCAGGCGGCGCCCAGCGCCGACCGCACCAGGGCCTCGAAGCGGGCCTGGTCGTAGTCCATCAGGATGGCGGCATTGTCGGGGCTGCCGGGCACGCGCCGGTCCCAGTCGACGACGGTCGCGCCCCGGCACAGGCCGTGTGCCAGCTCGATGGACAGGGGACGCTCGGCCAGCGGGGCCGCGCCCTCCGGCGCCAGCGCGAGCGCCATCGCCAGGGCATCGGCGCAGTGCCAGCGGTCGCCGCGGCGATCCTGGGACCATTCGCGGGTATGGCGCGAGATCGCCTCGTAGAACGCCGCGCGCGGCGTCCCGGCCTCGCGCATCCATCGCGCCGCCTGTGCCTGGTCCAGCCCGTGGCGGACCACGGCCTCCCAGTCGGCCAGCTCGATGCGCGGGAAGGCGCGGAACACGATGTCCGCGGCCTCGGGGTCGAACCAGGCGTTGAATTCGGCCGACGGCGTCACGTTGCCGTGGCCGGTGACCGCCCCGCCCATCACCACGCAGCGCGCGACGCGCTGCGGCAGGGTGGGGTCGAGCTTGAGCGCCAGCGCGAGGTTCGTCAGCGGGCCGAGCGCGACGAGCAGGAGGCGGCCGGCATGCGCGTGCGAGAGGCGCAGGATCGCGAGTGCGGCGTGCTCGGCTTCGGCTGCACGCGCGGCGGGCGCGTAGCCCGTGTCGCCGAAGCCGTCGCGGCCGTGCACGTAGGAGGCGTCGTCGGCGGCGTGCAGCAGCGGCTCGGCGCATCCGGGGAATACGGGCACGTCGTCGCGCCCGGCCACCTCGCACAGCTTCAGCGCGTTGGCGACGGTATGCGCGAGGCCGACGTTGCCGGCGGCGATGGTGAGCCCGACGAGGTCGTGGCGCTCGTCGGCGAAGGCCATGAGCAGCGCGAGCGCGTCGTCGACGCCCGGGTCCGTGTCGATCAGCAGCGGGATGCGTTCCATCGCCGCAGTCTACCCGTCCGCCGGCCGCGGGCCACGCGCGCTCACGCGGCGGCGTAGCGGGCGGCGCCGCCCACCCAGCGGGCGACGATGCGGTCGGCGACGGCGGGGGCTGCGGCGAGCAGCCGCTCGCCCAGCGCATGCACCTGCGGCAGCAGGTCCGCATCGCGCGCCAGGTCGGCAAGCCGGAACGCGGCCAGCCCGGTCTGGCGGGTGCCGAGCAGCTCGCCCGGCCCGCGCAGCGCCAGGTCCTTTTCCGCGATCTCGAAGCCGTCGCTGGTCGAGCGCATGGTTTCGAGGCGCTGCCGGGCCAGCGCGGACAAGGGCGCGCGGTACAGCAGCACGCAGCTGGAGGCGGCGCTGCCGCGGCCGACGCGGCCGCGCAGCTGGTGCAGCTGTGCCAGGCCCAGCCGCTCCGCGTTCTCGATGATCATCAGCGACGCGTTCGGCACGTCCACGCCGACCTCGATCACCGTCGTCGCCACCAGCAGCTGGAGCTGGCCGTCCTTGAAGGCGCGCATCGTCGCCTGCTTCTCGCGCGCGGCCATGCGGCCGTGCACCAGCCCGACGCGCAGGCCCGGCAGTGCCTTCGACAGCGCTTCGTGCGTTGACTGCGCGGCCTGCGCTTCGAGTTCGTCCGATTCCTCGATCAGCGTGCAGACCCAGTAGGCCTGGCGCCCCTCCGCGCAGGCGGCACGGATGCGCTCCACGAGTTCGGGGCGACGGTCGGCGGCGAGGGCCACGGTCTGCACCGGCGTGCGGCCGGGCGGCAGTTCGTCGATCGCGGAGACGTCGAGGTCGGCGTAGGCGGCCATCGCGAGGGTGCGCGGGATCGGCGTCGCCGTCATCACCAGCTGGTGCGGGACGCCGGACCCGGACGCGCCCTTGTCGCGCAACGCGAGCCGCTGGTGCACGCCGAAGCGGTGCTGTTCGTCGACGATGGCGAGCGCGAGGTCGCGGAACACGACGCCTTCCTGCATCAGCGCATGCGTGCCCACGACCAGCTGGGCCTCGCCCGACGCGATGTGCGCCAGCGCCGCCGCGCGCGCCTTGCCGGTGACCTTGCCTGCGAGCCACGCCACGCGCACGCCGAGCGGCTCGAGCCAGGCGCGCAGGTTGGCGAGGTGCTGCTCGGCGAGCAGTTCCGTCGGGGCCATCAGCGCCGCCTGGCGTCCGCGACCGATCGCGACCAGCGCGGCGAGCGCGGCCACCACGGTCTTGCCGCTGCCGACGTCGCCCTGCACGAGCCGCAGCATCGGCCGCGGCTGCGCGAGGTCTGCGCGCACCTGTTCGAACACGCGCGCCTGCGCGCCGGTCAGCGCGAACGGCAGCGCGCCGCGCAGCCGCTCGGCCAGGGGCGCGGGCCCGTCCAGTGCCGGCGCCGCGTGCTGCTGCAGCGCGATCCGCTGGCGGCGTAGGCTCAGGTGGTGGGCAAGCATTTCCTCCATCGCCAGGCGGCGCTGCGCCGGCGAGCGCCCCTCGAGCAGGGCGGCGACGTCGGCATCGCGCGCCGGACGATGCACGGCGAGCAGCGCGGCGCGCAGCGACGGCATGCCGAGTCCGTCGAGCGCGTCGGGCGGCAGCAGTTCGAGTTCGCCCTCCGCGGGCAGGCGATCCAGGGCGAGGCCCACGAGGCGTCGCACCGTCGCCGGCCCGATGCCTTCGATCGCGGGATAGACCGGAGACAGCTGCTCGTCGAGCGCGTCGGCGCCGGCATCGCCTTCGCCTTCCTGCGCGAACAGCCGGTAGCTCGGATGCACCATTTCGAGCCCGTGCTGGCCCGGCCGCGCGCTGCCGTAGCAACGGATGCGCGTGCCGGGGACGAACTGCGCCGCCTGGGCGCCGCGGAAGTGGAAGAACCGGAGCACCAGCGTCGCGCGCGAGTCGTCGACGATCGCCACGCGCAGGGACGGCCGGTAGCGGAAGCCGCGCTCGACCGCCGCGACGGTGCCTTCCACCTGCGCCGAAACGCCGGGCTGCAACGCGCGGATGGGCGTGAGCCGGGTGCGATCCTCGTACTGTCGCGGCAGCAGCAGCCACAGGTCCTGCAGTTCGAGCAGGCCGCGCGCCGCGAGCTTTTCCGCCATGCGCGGGCCGACGCCCGGCAGCGAGGCGACGCGGACCGCACCCGCGTCGGCGAGGGACGGCGCAGCCCGCTGTCGGCCGGCGCGCGCCACCGCCAGGCTCAGCGCAGGACCATCACCGCGTCGACTTCGAACGCGGCGCCCCGGGGCAGCGCGGACACGCCGATGGTGGAGCGCGCCGGATAGGGCTGCGAGAAATACTCGGCCATCACCGCGTTGACCTCCGAGAACTGCCCCAGGTCGGTCAGGTACAGGCCGACGCGCACGATGTCGTCGAAGCTGCCGCCGGCCGCTTCGCACACCGCCTTGAGGTTGTCGAAGGCGCGGCGCGCCTGCGCCGCGATGTCGCCGTCGACGAGCTGGCCGGTGGCGGGATCGATCGGCACCTGGCCGGAGAAAAACACCATGTCGCCCGCGCGGGTGGCCTGGGAATACGGGCCGATTGCGGCGGGGGCTTGGTCGCTGTGGATGGCTTGTCTGGGCATGCGCCGATCTTACGGGCTTCCTACAGGCGTTGCACCCCGTGGACCACCGCCAGCCGGCGCACCCGGCGGATGACCTCGGCGATGTGCTTGCGGTCGCGCACTTCGATCGCGAAGCGGATCGAGGCGATGTTGCTGTCGCGCTCCAGGTACTCCACCCCGTCGATGTTGGAGTCGGCCTGGGCGATCGCCGCCGCCACCTGCGCCAGCACCCCCGGCCGGTTCTCGACCTCGACCGACAGCGCGCTGTGGAAGTCGCCGGACACGTCGCGGTCCCAGCCGATCGCCACCCATCGCTCCGGCGACTTCCGGTAGTCGGCGACGTTCGGGCAGTCCAGGCGGTGCACCACGATGCCCTTGCCGGTGGTGTGGTAGCCCATGATCTCGTCGCCCGGGATCGGCTGGCAGCAGTTGGCGAAGGTGATCACGCCGCGCTCGTGGCCGGTGATCAGGATGCGGTCGCCGGGCACGTGCGCGCCCGCGAGGTCCTCCGCCGGACGCTGCGTCCCCTCGCCGCCCTCGCCCGCCGCCGGCCGCGCCGCGAGCGCGCGCGCCACCTGCGACGGCATGCGGTTGCCGAGCGCGATCTCCGCGAGCAGCGCCTCCAGCCGCGGATAGCGGTTCTCGGCGAGGTAGGCGTCCAGGCGCGCCGCCGGCAGCCGGTCCAGCGAGGTCTCCAGCCGCTCCAGGGCGCGGTCGAGCATGCGGTGGCCGAGCTGCACGGCGTCCTCGTGCTCGAGGTGCTTGAGCTGGTGCCGGATCGCGGTGCGCGCCTTGCCGGTCGCCACGAACTCGAGCCACTGCGGCTGCGGCGCGGCCGACTTCGCGGTGATCACCTCGACCTTCTGGCCGCTCGCCAGCCGAGTGCGCAGCGGCACCAGCTTCTTGTCCACCCGCGCGGCGACCGCGTGGTTGCCGACGTCCGTGTGCACCGCGTAGGCGAAGTCGAGGGCGGTCGAATTGCGCGGCAGCGCGAGGATGTCGCCCTTCGGCGTGAACAGGTAGACCTCGTCCGGGAACAGGTCGACCTTGACGTTCTCCAGGAACTCCAGCGAGGAGCGCGTGCCCTCCTGCGCCTCCAGCAGCCCGGCGATCCAGGAATGCGCGCGGCTGTGCGCGCTGTTGCCGCTGCCGCCGTGCTTGTACATCCAGTGCGCGGCGATGCCGCGTTCGGCGATCAGGTCCATCTCGCGGGTCCGGATCTGGACTTCGATCGGCGAACCGTAAGGCCCGAACAGGACGGTGTGCAGCGACTGGTAGCCGTTGGCCTTGGGGATCGCGATGAAATCGCGGAAGCGCCCGTCCAGCGGCTTGTACACGGAATGCACCACGCCGAGCGCGTGGTAGCACAGCGGCACGGAGTCGACCACGATGCGGAAGCCGAACACGTCCATCACCTGGTCGAAGCTCTTGCCCTCCGCGCGCATCTTCGAATAGATGCTCCAGGGCGACTTCACCCGGCCGACGAGGCGGTATTCCAGCCCTTCGAGCGTCAGCCGCTGCGCGAGCTGGGCCTCGATGCGCACCAGCGCCTCCCGCCGCACCAGCGGCTGGGTGCGGATGCGCTTTTCCAGCACCGCATGGCGCCAGGGATGCAGCGCGCGGAAGCCGAGGTCCTGCAGCTCCGCCTTGACCAGGTTCATGCCGAGGCGCTGCGCGATCGGCGCGTAGATCTCCAGCGTCTCGCGCGCGATGCGCTGGCGCGCCTCCGGCGACTGCGCGCCGAGCGTGCGCATGTTGTGCAGCCGGTCCGCCAGCTTGATCATGATGACGCGCAGGTCGCGCGCCATCGCCAGCATCATCTTGCGGAAGCTCTCGGCGGCCGCCTCCTGGCGGTCGGCGAAGCGCAGCTTGTCCAGCTTGGTCACGCCGTCGACGAGCTCGGCCACGGTCTCGCCGAACTCGCCGGCGATGCTCTCGCGCGACAGCGGCGTGTCCTCGAGGGTGTCGTGCAGGATCGCCGCGACCAGCGTCTCGACGTCCACGTGCTGCTCGGCCAGCGCCGCGGCGACCGCGACCGGGTGGGTGATGTAGGGCTCGCCCGAGCGCCGGCTCTGGCCGGCGTGCGCGGCGGCGCCAATGGCCCAGGCGCGGCGCAGGATCGCGCGTTCGTGCTCCGGCAGGTAGGCGGCCGCCTGCTCCAGCGCGCGCACGTAGTCCGGGACCGCGTCGGGCGCGGGCACGGGCGTGGCGGTGTGGGCGGGGTCGGCCGGCGGGGTCATGGGCTCCAGCCTACGGCGGGAACGCGGATCAGGGAATGCCCGGGGAGTGCCCGGGGAATGTCCTGAAACGCGAACGGCCCCGTTGCCGGGGCCGTCGTGCATCGGATCGGGCGTGAAGGCGGCTGCGGCGCAGCCCTCCCTCCCGCGCCGCGTCAGTCGTCGTTGCGCGACATGTCGTCGTCGGCCACCACTTCGGCGGCGGCCCATTCCAGCGCCTCGCGCTCCTTGCGCTCGCGCTCGGCCTTCTCGACGGCGTCGATGTAGTCGGTGTCGATCTGGCGGGCGGCGATCTCGCGCAGCGCCAGCACGGTCGGCTTGTCGTTGGCTTCGGTGTTGTCCAGCCGCGGCTCGACGCCGTTGGCCAGCTGGCGCGCGCGCTTGGCGGCCATCATGACGAGCTCGAAGCGGTTGTCGACTACCTGCAGGCAGTCTTCGACGGTGATGCGGGCCATGGGACTCCCGGCGGCGCTGCGGCCGTCCGTATCGATGCGAGGGGACCGGAGATTCTACGCAAGCCGCCGGCCCGGCGCAAGCATCTCCCAGCAAAATCAGGCGCTTGCGTCGCCTTCCGGGGCCAGCAGCGTCTCGATCAGGGCGGCATGGCGGGCTTCCTGCTCGGGCCGGCGCAGCCGGCTGGCGCGGAACACCGCGCACATCTCCTCCACGGCCGTGGCGAAATCCTCGTTCACGATCACGTAGTCGAACTCGGCGTAGTGGGACATCTCCTCCCGCGCGGCGGCCAGCCGGCGGGCGATGACCTCGTCGCTGTCCTGGCCCCGGGCCCGCATCCGCTGCTGCAGCGCCTCGCGCGAGGGCGGCAGGATGAACACGCTCACCGCGCCGGGGATGCGCGCCCGCACCTGCCGCGCGCCCTGCCAGTCGATCTCCAGCAGCACGTCGCGCCCGGCGGCCAGCTGCGGCTCGACCGACTGCCGCGCCGTGCCCTTCCAGTCGCCGTGCACGCGCGCGTGCTCGAAGAAGTCGCCGGCCGCGACCATGCGCTCGAACTCCCCGGCGCTGACGAAGTTGTAGTGCTCGGCATGGCGCTCGCCGGGCCGCGGCGCGCGCGAGGTGAACGAGATGGACAGGCGGATGTTCGGGTCGCGCGCCAGGCACGCGTTGACGATGCTCGATTTCCCGGCGCCCGACGGCGCGGCCACGATGAAGAGGGTTCCGCGCATCGTCGTCACTCGATGTTCTGCGCCTGCTCGCGCACCTGGTCGATCAGCACCTTGAGCTCGACCGACGCCGCGGACGTCCGCGCGTCCACCGACTTGGAACCGAGGGTATTCGCTTCGCGGTTGAACTCCTGCAGCAGGAAGTCCAGGCGGCGCCCGACCGGCGCGTCGGCCGCGAGCACGCGGCGCAGCTCGGCGACATGGCTGCCGAGGCGGTCGAGTTCCTCGTCGACGTCGAGCTTCTGCAGCCACAGGACGAGCTCCTGCTCGACGCGCCCCGGGTCGGCCGGGTGCGGCAGTTCCGCCAGGCGCGCCTCGAGCTTCTGCCGCTGCCCGGCGCGGATCGCGGGCAGCATGCCGCGCACGTCGGCGGCGATGCGCTCGATGCCCTGCGCGCGCTCCGCGATCGCGGCGGCCAGCGCGGCGCCTTCGCGCTCGCGCGCGGCGACGAAACCGTCCAGCACCTCGTCCAGCAGCGACAGCGCCGCTGCCTGCAGCGCCTGCGGATCGGCGCCGCGGCCGGCCAGCACGCCGGGGAATTGCAGCAGCGACACGAAATCCGTGCGCAGCGTCGGGAACTTCGCGTCGAGCGCCAGCGCCAGCGCGCCCAGACGCTCGACCAGGGCCTCGTCCACCGCCAGCGCCTCGCCCGCCTCGGGCGCCCGCAGCCGAAGCGCGACGTCGATCTTGCCGCGGCTGCTCCGCGCGGCGACCCGTTCGCGGATCGCGGGCTCCAGCGCGCGCAGCTCTTCCGGCAGGCGCACGCCGACCTCCAGGAATCGGTGGTTCACCGCGCGCACTTCGCAGCCCAGCGTGCCGTCGGGGCCGGCGCGTTCGCCGGAGGCGAAGGCGGTCATGCTTCGGATCATGCGGCGGGCGGCTCGCGGCTGGGCACGGGACGGGAGTATGCCACCCCGGCGCGCCGGCCCGTCCGGGACGGCCCGGCGGAGGCCAGGCGACAACGCCCCGGCTGGTAAACTCGCGCGCCGTCCCGCCGGAAGCCTGGCATGCCCGAATTCTCCCGCCCCAGCGGCCGCGCGCCCGACCAGCTGCGCGAGGTCTCGATCACCCGCGGCTTCACCCGCCACGCCGAAGGCTCGGTGCTCGTGTCGTTCGGCGACACCCG
This sequence comes from Lysobacteraceae bacterium, assembly GCA_024508915.1. GTDB lineage: Bacteria > Pseudomonadota > Gammaproteobacteria > Xanthomonadales > Xanthomonadaceae > Cognatiluteimonas. The sequence continues at coordinate 19,835 of JANINR010000065.1, forward strand.
CGTGCTCTGCACCGCGAGCGTGGAGAACCGCGTGCCGCCGTTCCTGCGGGGCAAGGGCGAGGGCTGGGTCACCGCGGAATACGGCATGCTGCCCCGCGCCACCCACACCCGCGGCGATCGCGAGGCCGCCCGCGGCAAGCAGGGCGGGCGCACGCTGGAGATCCAGCGCCTGATCGGGCGCTCGCTGCGCGCCTGCGTCGACCGCGCCGCGCTCGGCGAGCGCACCATCACCCTCGACTGCGATGTGCTGCAGGCCGACGGCGGGACCCGCACCGCGGCCATCACCGGCGCGTACGTGGCGCTGGTCGACGCGGTGCGCTGGCTGCAGTCGAAGCGCGAGATCACGGCGCGCGCCGGCCGCGATCCGGTATTCGGCGCGGTCGCGGCGGTGTCGGTCGGGATCTGGCGCGGCGTGCCGGTGCTCGACCTCGACTACGCCGAGGACTGCGACTGCGACACCGACATGAACGTGGTCATGAACGACGGCGGCGGCTTCATCGAGGTCCAGGGCACCGCCGAAGGCCATGCCTTCCGGCGCGAGGAGCTCGACGCGATGCTGGCGCTGGCCGCCCAGGGTTGCGACGCGCTGTTCGCGGCGCAGCGCGCGGCGCTTGCCGCCGGCTGAGGCTCGCGTTGGAGATCGTCCTCGCGAGCGGCAACGCAGACAAGCTGGCCGAGCTGCGCGAGCTGCTCGCCGGCGCCGGCCACGTCCTGCGCGCGCAGTCCGAATTCGGCATCGTGGACGCGGAGGAAACCGGCCGCACCTTCATCGAGAACGCGCTGCTCAAGGCGCGGCACGCGGCAGCGGCGACCGGCCTGCCCGCGCTGGCCGACGATTCCGGCCTGTGCGTGGACGCGCTCGGCGGTGCGCCCGGCCTGTACTCCGCGCGCTACGGCGGCGTGCACGGCGATTCCGCGCGCAACATCGAACGCCTGCTCGGCGAACTGCGCGACGTGCCGGACGCGGCGCGCGGGGCACGCTTCCACTGCGCGCTGGCGCTGCTGCGCGACGCCGACGACCCGCGCCCGCTGGTCGCCGAAGGCAGCTGGGAAGGCCGGATCCTGCGCGAGCCGCGCGGCACGCGCGGATTCGGCTACGACCCCGTGTTCCTGGACCCGGAGAACGGGCTGTCGGCGGCCGAGCTGGCGCCGGCGATCAAGCAGGCGATCAGCCACCGCGGCCGCGCGCTCGCCACGCTGCGGCTGCGGCTGCCCGAGCTGGGCGCGAACGCGCGCTGAGCCCGCCGCCGTGGCGACCGACCTGCTCACCCCGCCGCTGTCGCTCTACGTGCACCTGCCCTGGTGCGTGCGCAAGTGCCCGTACTGCGACTTCAACTCGCATGAATACCGTGGCGCCGGAGCGCCCCCGTTCTCCGCCTACGTCGACGCGCTGGTCGCCGACCTCGAGCACGACCTGCCGCTGGCCTGGGCCCGCACCGTGCACAGCGTGTTCTTCGGCGGCGGCACGCCTTCGCTGTTCCCGCCGGAGGCCATCGACGATTTCCTGCAGCGCGCCTCCGCGCGCGTGCGCATCGCTCCGGAAGCGGAAATCACGCTCGAAACCAACCCGGGCACCGCCGAACACGGCCGCTTCGAAGGTTATCGCGCGGCCGGCGTGAACCGGCTCAGCTTCGGCATCCAGAGCTTCGACGACGCCTGCCTGCAGCGCCTGGGCCGCATCCACGACAGCCGCGAAGCCGAGGCGGCGGTGCGGATGGCGCGCGATGCCGGCTTCGACGACTTCAACATCGACCTCATGTACGCGTTGCCGGGGCAGGACCTGGCGATGGCGGCGGCGGACGTGCGCCGCGCGATCGGGCTCGGCCCCACGCACCTGTCGCATTACCAGCTGACGCTCGAGCCAAACACGGTGTTCGCGGCGCGCCCGCCGGCGGACATCCCCGACCACGACGCCGCGTACGACATCCAGGAGCATTGCCAGGCGATCCTGGCGGACGCGGGCTACGCACAGTACGAAACCAGCGCCTATGCGCGACCGGGCCGGCAGTGCGCGCACAACCTCAACTACTGGCGCTTCGGCGATTACCTCGGGATCGGCGCGGGCGCACACGGCAAGCTCACGTCGCCGGCGCAAGGCACGATCCTGCGGCGCTGGAAGGTGAAGCACCCTTCCGCGTGGCTGGCGACGGCGGGTACCGCGCAGGCGATCGGCGGCGACGAGTTCCTCGAGCCCGCGCGCCGGCCCTTCGACTACATGCTCAACGCGCTGCGCCTCGACGAAGGGTTCGCGCTCTCCACCTTCGAGGCCCGGACCGGCGTGCCCCGCGCCGCCATCGCGGACCGGCTCGCCGAAGCCTTCATGCGCGGCTGGATCGACAGCGACGGCGAGCGCGTGGTGCCGACCGAACTGGGCCGGCGCTTCGCCAACGACGCGATCTCGCTGTTCCTCTAGCCCGCGGCGCGGCGAGCGCGCGCCGCGCGCTGGTACAGCACGGGCTCGGGGCGGTGCAGCGCGAAGCCCTGGCCGTAGTCCACGCGAAGCGCGCGCAGGATCTCGATCGTCCGCACGTCGCCGACCCATTCGGCCACCACCTCCAGCCCGCGCTGGTGCCCGATCTCGGTGATCGCATCCACGATCGAGCGGCTCATCGGGTCGGCCTCGATGTCGCGGATGAAGCTGCCGTCGATCTTGATGATGTCCACCGGCAGGTTCTTCAGGTAGCCGAACGAGGACATGCCGGCGCCGAAATCATCCAGCGCCACCAAGCAACCGAAGCCGCGCAACCGTTCGATGAAGCGGACCGCGCGCGCGAGGTTGCGCACGGCCTCGGTTTCGGTGATCTCGAAGCACAGCCGCGACGGCGGCACGCCGTGGCGCTGGATCAGCCCCAGCACGTAGTCGGCGAGGCTTTCGTCCTCGAGCGTGGCCGCCGACAGGTTCAGCGAACAACGGCCGGGCGGGCGGCCGCTGCCGTGCAGGCGGCCGAAATTCGCGATGGCCTCGGCGATCACCCAGCGGTCGAGCTGCGGCACCAGGCCATAGCGCTCGGCGGCGGGCAGGAACGCGCCGGGGGCGACGACGCGGCCGTCCTCGTCGCGCAGGCGCAGCAGCAGCTCCACGTGCGGATCGCCACCCGCGCCGTCGCGGAGCGGGCGCACTTCCTGGTAGTCCAGCAGCAGGCGGTCCTCGTCGATCGCCCAGCGCAGGCGGCTCGCCCACTCCATCTCGCCGCGCCGGCGGATGGTTTCGGCATCGTGCCCGGAGAACAGGTGGATCCGGTTGCGGCCGTGGTCCTTCGCGAGGTAGCACGCGGTATCGGCCTGCGCCAGCGCTTCGCGCAGCGTGAGCCCGGGCTGGTCGAGCAGGACCACGCCGATGCTCGCGCTCACGGTGTAGCTGCGCTGCTCCCAGGCGTAGATGTGCCCCTCGATGCGCGTGCGCAGGCGCTCGGCCGCGGCCATGGCGCCCGCTTCGCCGACCTCGTGCATCAGCACGCCGAACTCGTCGCCGCCCAGCCGCGCCAGCATGTCGCCGGGCGCGACGAGCTCCGACATCACCACGGCGAGCTGGCTCAGCAGCTGGTCGCCGGCGAGGTGGCCGGAGGTGTCGTTGATGAGCTTGAACTGGTCGAGGTCGATGTACAGCACCGCGCTCGCCGGCCCGCCGCCGCCGGCGGCCTGCAGGGCGCGACGCACGTGGCGCTCGAACTCGCGCCGGTTGTAGAGCTCGGTGAGATTGTCGTGGCTGGCCTGGTAGCTCAGCAGTTCGGTGAGCTGGCGCTGCTCGGAAATGTCAGACGCGACCATCAGCATCCGCTCCTCGTCGCCGACCCGGACGCGGGCGATCGATGTCGCCACCCAGAACCGGTCGCCGCCCAGCGACACCAGCACCGCCTCGACGTTGTCCCAGCGCGCTTCGGCCCCGGGATCGCGCAGCCGGCGCCGCAGCGCCGGATCCTCGAACAGCGCGTCCAGCGCGACCCCGACCACGCCGTCGCCCAGGCGCGCGGCCGCCGCGAGGTTCGCATACAGCACCGTGCCGTCGGCCGGCCGCGCGAGCAGCACCAGCGCGGGCAGCAGGTCGTTGAGGGCGCGGAACCGCTGCTCGCTCTCGCGGAAGCGATGGCTCATGCGCCAGCCGAGTTCCAGCGCGCGGCGGCGCGTCGTCGCGACCGACCACGCCAGCAGCGCGAACAGCACGCTGGCGATCAGTCCGGGCCACAGCATCGACTGCGTCCACTCCACCGCAGGCGCCACGGTCGCGAGATGCGGCTGCATCGCCAGGCGCCAGAGGCGGCCGCCGAACGCGATGTCGTGCGTGATCGCTGCGCCGGCCACTTCGCCGCCGGAGTCGTAGAGCAGCTCGCGGCCGCCGCCCGTGGCATCCACGACCACGACGCGCATGAGCTGCAGCGTGTCGGCGGGAATCGCATCCGAGATCAGGCGACGCACCAGGAACGACGCCGCGAGCGAACCGCGCATGCGTTCGCGCCGTTCGGCGAGCGTGCGCGGCGGCGGCCCGGGGCTGTAGACCGGGAGGCGCATGGTGACGCCCTGCCCTTCCATGCCCGGCAACCCGGACTGCACGAGCCGGAATGGCCCGGACATCGCGACGCGGTCCGCGTCCCGCGAGGCCAGCACCGCGGCGAGGTTGTTGGGCTGGCTCGCGAGGTCCAGCCCGAGCACCCGCTCGTTGCCCTCGAGCGGCTCGACCAGGACGCTCAGGTACCGGTCGCCGCCGCTGCGCTGCTCGCGGCTCGAGTACGCGACCGCCTGCAGGCCGGGGAACTCGGCGCGCGGGCGCAGGTTGTCGTAGAGGTGCGCGAACTCGCCGGCGTCGACGTCGTTCGATGCGATGAACACGGTCTGGACCGCGCGCAGCAGCCGCCCGCAGGCGCGCAGTCCCGCGTCCACCGCGTCGGCGCCTTCACGCGCCGCCTGCGCGAACTGCGCATCGCGCTGCGCGAGTGCGCGCCGCTGCTGCAGCGACGTCGCCCAGGCGGTCAGCGCCAGGCCCAGCAGCAAGGCGAGCAGGCTCCAGGCCCACGGCGGGACGACGGACGCAGCACGACGCGGCCCCGCAGGCGCGTCCTGCAGGGCCGGCTGGAATCCGTCAGAATCGGGCGAAGCTCCCAAGGGACGTCCCCATGACAACCGCCGAGTGGCCCATCTTATATCGCGAGCACCTCGACATCGTGCGAAGCCGCGCGGACGACGCGCTCGCCCGGGCCGGGCTGGATGCGCTGGTGGTCCCGAGCGGCACCCTGCACTACCAGCTGTTCGACGACCGCGACTATCCGTTCGCCACCAACCCGCAGTTCAAGGCCTGGGTGCCGCTGACGCGCAATCCCGGGAGCTGGATCGCCTACACGCCCGGCGCGAAGCCGAAGCTGGTGTACCTGCAGCCGCGCGACTACTGGCACGTCGTGCCGCAGGCGCCGTCGGGGTACTGGACGCCGCATTTCGACATCGTCGTGATCCGCGAGCCGGAGGAGGCCCTCCGGCACCTGCCGCCGGACCCGTCGCGTTGCGCGATCCTCGGGGAGCCGCAATCCGCCCTCGGCGCCTATGTGCCGGACAATCCGCAGAAGGTCCTCAACTACCTCGAATACCACCGCGCGTACAAGACGCCGTACGAGATCGCGATGATGCGCGCCGCGTCCGCGCGCGGCGTGCGCGGGCATCGCGCCGCCGAGCGCGCGTTCCGCGCCGGCGCCAGCGAATTCGGCATCCACCTGGCCTACTGCCAGGCCGCGGGCCAGGACAGCGAGACCCTGCCCTACGGCAACATCGTGGCGCTCGACACCCACGCGGCGGTGCTGCACTACACCGACCGCGGCACCGTCGCGCCGCGGCCGCCGCGCAGCTTCCTGATCGATGCGGGCGCGAGCCACGGCGGCTACGCCTGCGACATCACCCGCACCTACGCGCACGACCAGGCCGGCGAGTTCCAGTCGATGATCGACGCGGTGGACGCGGCCCAGCAGCGCATGTGCGCCCAGGTCCGCGCCGGCGTCGACTACCGGCAGCTGCACCTGGACGCGCACCTCGCGCTGGCCGCGATCCTGCGCGAGTTCGGCGTGATCCGGATGTCGCCGGAAGCTGCGCTGGAAAGCGGCGTCAGCTCGGTGTTCTTCCCGCACGGCGTCGGCCACGGCATCGGACTGCAGGTCCACGACGTCGCCGGATTCGCCGCGTCCGACGCGGGCGGCACGATCCCGAAGCCGGACGGCCATCCGTACCTGCGACTGACGCGCACGCTGGAGCCGGGCATGGTCGTGACGATCGAACCCGGCCTGTACTTCATCGACATGCTGCTGGAGACGTTGCGGCAGGGGCCGCACGCGGGCGAGGTGGACTGGGCGCGCGTGGATGCGTTCCGGCCGTTCGGCGGGATCCGCATCGAGGACGACGTGGCCTGCACCGACGCCGAGCCCCTCAACCTCACCCGCGACGCCTTCGCCGCCGCCTGATCTGCGGTGGTGCCTTCGCGGCTGGGCGGCGGAAGCGTGCGGGGACTTCCGGGGGACGCCGTGGATACATCCCTGTAGGCTCTTCGGCGCCATCCATGGCGCCGAAGAGGCTACATGGATGTACTTGCGCCGGGTCCCGGAAGGGCCTGCGCACTCCGCGGCGACCCATCACGAAATCGCATTCCACGCGGCGACGAGGGACCGGCGATCAGGCCATGAAGGCCTCGATCTCGTCGGCGCTGCGCGCCAGCTTCGCGGTGAGCACGCGATGGCCGTCCTTCGTGACCAGCACGTCGTCCTCGGTGCGGATCCCGATGCCGCGCCACTTCGCGGCGACGCTGGTGTCGTCGGCGCCGATGTACAGCCCCGGCTCGATGGTGAACACCATGCCCGGCTCGAGCAGCCGCGAATCGCCCTCGATGCGGTAGTCGCCCACGTCGTGCACGTCCAGGCCGATCCAGTGGCCGGTCTTGTGGCGGTAGAAACGGCGGTAGGCGCCGCTTTCGATGTTCTTGCGCAGCGCGCCCTTCAGCAGGCCCAGGCGCAGCAGGCCGTCGGTCAGCACCTCGACCGCGGCGGCGTGCCCCGCCTCGTACGGCACGCCGGGGCGGGCCTGCGCCAGCGCCGCGGCGTGCGCCGCGCCGACCAGGTCGTGCAGCGCGCGCTGTTCCTTCGAGAAGCGGCCGTTCACCGGGAACGTCCTGGTGATGTCGGACGCGTAGTTGCGGTACTCGGCGCCGGCGTCGACGAGCACGAGGTCGCCGTCCTTCGACGCCGCGTCGTTGGCGACGTAGTGCAGCACGCAGGCGTTCGCGCCGGCGCCGACGATGCTGCCGTAGGCCGGCACCGCGTCGTGCATGCGGAACACGCGCTCGATCTCGGCCTGCAGCTCGTACTCGCGGATGCCGGCGCGCGCCGCGCGCATCCCTGCCTGGTGCGCGGCGACGCTGATGTCCGCGGCGCGCTGCATCAGCTTCAGCTCGGCCGGCGACTTGAACAGGCGCAGCTCGTCCAGCAGGTGGCCCAGCTCGAGGAATTCATGCGGCGGCTGCGCCCCGCTGCGCACCTGCGCGCGCACCCGGTTCAGCCAGCCGATCAGCTTGAGGTCGAACTCCGTGTCGCGGCCGAAGTGGTAGTAGACGCGACTGCGGCCCTCGAGCAGTCCCGGCAGGATCTCGTCGAGGTCCTCGATCGGGTAGGCGTCGTCGAGGCCGAAGCGCTCGACGGCCCCTTCGGGACCGCTGCGCGGCCCGTCCCAGCCTTCGCGCTCCGGATCGCGCTCGCGGCAGAAGAGGATCGCCTCGCCGTGCGCGCGGCCCGGCACCAGCACCAGCACCGCTTCGGGTTCGGGGAAGCCGCTGAGGTACCAGAGATCGGAATCCTGGCGATACGGATAGTGGGTGTCGCGGCTGCGGATGCGTTCCGGCGCAGCCGGCAGCACCAGGATCGCGTCGTCGCCGGCCATCCGCATGAGCTGGCGCCTGCGGCGCGCGAATTCCTTGCCGTCGATGCCCGTGAGCGTCTTCATCATCGTGCCAGGCTGAATGCGGTCAGTGCAGGCGCTGCCGGTGCGCGGGGCCGAGCACGCAGTCGCCATGCAGGAGCAGCGCGGCGACGCGCACGAACTCCTCGATCTCGGCGAGCGCGTCCTCGTCTTCCTCGTCCCCGTCGTCCTGCGGCTGCGCCGAGGCGAGCCGGGCCAGGTCCGCGAGGGCCTCGCGCCCCTCTTCGGAAAGGGGCGGCTCGGCGCCGGCCGCGAGGCCGAAGCCGCCGAGGAAGCCGCGGCACCACTCGAACAGCGCGCCGCTGCGCTCCTGCAGCGAGGCCTCGGCGGGCGGGAGCAGCAAGTCGAAGCCGAAGTCGCGGTCGCCGAACTGGGCGGCCGTGGCGTCGGCGAGCGCGGCGAGCGGCCCCTCCGCCGCGGGCAGCGACGGGTCGGCGAAGACCTTCGCGAGCCAGTCGGCGCCGGCGCCGCCTCCGCCGGCGATCCATCCGGACAGGGCGCCGTGCAGTTCGGCGGCGTCGGTGGCCAGCCCCGCCCGGCGCGCGGCCGCGGCGACGTCGCTGGCAGAGGGCATGCCGGCGGCGGGCATGCGGGCGGCGGGCGGATCTGCGGGCATCCGCACAGTGTAGCGACTTGCGCCGGCGCCCGGCATTGCCGAAACTCCGGGGCACGCTCGTCGACACCCGCCACCGGCGGTGCCCTGGGGAAACGCCATCGCCGTGACCGGAGTGCTACGCGCTGCCTGCGTGAAGCTCGCGCTCGCCGTCCTCGAGCGCTGGGGAGGTGCGCCCGGCGCCGGCGCGGCGGCGCACGAGCGCCGCATCGCCACCGAGGTGCTGCGCAGCATGAGCGAAGCGGTGTGCGTGCTCGACCGCAGCTTCGACTTCGTCTCGGTCAACCCCGCGTTCTCGCGCATGACCGGCTACGGCGAGTCCGAAGTCATCGGCAGCAACGCCAGCCTGCTCGACAGCGCGCAGCACACCTCGTCCTACTACGTCGAGATCCGCGACACGCTGCAACACCAGGGGCGCTGGTCCGGCGAGATGTGGCAGCTGCGGAAGGACGGCGAGGAGTTCCTGTGCGCGTACGAGTGCAGCACGGTGCTCGACGGCAGCGGCGAGCACGCCATGTACGTGCTCGTCCTCAACGACATCACCGAGCAGAAGCGCGCCGAGCAGGAGCTGCGCTACCTCGCGAACTTCGACCCGCTGACCAACCTGCCCAACCGCACGCTGCTCGCCGAGCGGCTGTCGCGCGCGATCGTCCGCGCGCGGCGCCAGGGAGACCGCATCGCGGTGCTGTTCCTGGACCTGGACCGGTTCAAGGACATCAACGATTCGCTCGGCCACGCCGCGGGCGACCGCATCCTGCGCGCCGCCGCGCGCCGCCTGCAGGACACGGTGGGGCCGCGGCAGACGGTGGCGCGGCTCGGCGGCGACGAGTTCACGGTCGTGCTGGAAGGCCTCGCATCGGCCGCGGAGGCCGACGACGAGGCGCGCGGCATCATCGCCGCGTTCGAGCAGCCGCTGCTGCTGGACGACAGCCAGGAGATCGCGATCACGCCGTCGATCGGCATCAGCATCTACCCCGACAACGCGCAGGTGCCGACCGAATTGCTGAAGCAGGCCGACACCGCGATGTACCAGGCCAAGGCCGCGGGCCGCCGCACCTATTCGCGCTATACCGACGCGATGGACGTGTCCGCGCGCCAGCGCGCCATGGTGTCCGGCGCCTTGCGCAAGGTGCTCGATCGCGGCGAGCTGCGCCTGGTGTTCCAGCCGCGCCTGCACATCGCGACCTCGCGCATCGTCGGCGTCGAGGCGCTGCTGCGCTGGCACGGGCCCGAGGGCGACATCCCGCCCGCCGAGTTCATCCCCCTGGCGGAGGAAAGCGGCACGATCCTGGAGATCGGCGAGTGGGTGCTGCGCGAGGCCTGCCTCAAGGTCGCGAAGTGGCAGCGCCTCGGGTTGCCGGACCTCGAGGTCTCGGTGAACGTCTCGGCGCTGCAGCTGCTGCGCGGCGACTTCCCCGGCATGGTCGGCCGCGTGCTCGCCGAGACCGGCCTGCCGCCGGCGTCGCTGGAGCTGGAGCTCACCGAGTCGGTGGTCATGTCCAACGCGCAGCAGAACGCCGACAAGCTGCGCGCGCTGCGCGACCTCGGGGTGTCGCTGGCGATCGACGATTTCGGCACGGGCTACTCCTCACTGGCCTACCTGCGGCGCCTGCCGTTCACCACGCTGAAGATCGACAAGGAATTCGTCGACGACCTGAGCCAGGGCTCGGAAGACGCCGCGATCACCACCACGGTGCTGGCCATGGCGCGCTCGCTCGGCCTGAAGGTCGTGGCCGAGGGCGTCGAGACCGAAGCCCAGTTGCGCTTCCTGCGCGAGCACCGTTGCGACGAGATCCAGGGCTTCTGGCTGGCGCCGCCGCTGGAAGCCGCCGAATGCCCGGCCTTCATCCGGCGCTGGCGACCGTCCGCGGGGCTGCCCAGCCTCGAGGCCGATCTGGCCCCGGCCGGCTGAGCCCCGCGCCTTGACCGCCCCCGGCCGCCTGCCTATCGTGCCCGCATGGATACCGACGCGCTGATCGCCCAGTTGCAGGCCGTGGCGGCCCGCGTCGACGCCCTCGCCGCGCGCACGCAGCACCTCGCCGACGAGAACCGCAGCCTGCGCCAGCAGCAGGAGCAGATGGCGGGCGAGCGCTCGCAGCTGCTCGCGCGCAACGAGCAGGCGCGCTCGCGGGTGGAAGCGATGATCGCGCGCCTGAAATCGCTGGAGCAGCACACGTGAGCAGCGCTTCGGAACCGGTGTCGATCCGCCTGCTCGACCGCGAGTACACGGTCGGCGTGGAGCCGGGAGAACGCGACAGCCTGATGGCCGCCGCGCGCCTGCTCGAGGCCAAGATGCGCGAGGTGCGCGGCGCCAACCGCATGGCCGCGGTGGACCGCGTCGCGGTGCTCGCGGCGCTGAACATGGCGCACGAACTGCAGCAGTTGCGCGAAGGCAGCGCCGGCCGCACGGATGAATTGGCGCGCACGCTCGAGGCGCTGCGCCGGCGCCTCGACGCCGCCGGCGTGTGAATGCCGCACGCCGCGTGAACGCGCGCCGACGAATGGCTGCGCGCACCGCCCGCGCCCCGCTATACTCCAGTCGCGTCCTCTGCCCTGCGCGACGGCGTGCGCAAACATTCGCCTTGTCCCTTAATGACGACCACGGGGATGCAGCGGGAACCGGGAGTGCATGTCCGCCACGCAGCGGGAAGCCCGAAGGTTTCCAGGCATTCCCACTTGAACCCCGGGTTCAAGGTCGTTTCGCACGCATCGCCATGGCGGAGGATGTACTGATCCCGCGTTGCCCCCGAAGCCCGCGCCCGCAAGGCGCGGGCTTCGCCTTGTCCGGGCCGGGCGCGCGATGAACGGCGCCGCGCGCGCGCCCTTGCGCAAGGCCTTGCGGCAACAGCGTCGCGCGATCCCGGCGCAGGCACGCATCGCCGCGGCGGAGCGCCTCGCCGGGCAGCTGCTCGCGCTGCCGATCCTGCCGCCCGCGGGCGACGTCGCCGGTTACTGGGCGATGGACGGCGAGATCGCGCTGCATGCGTTCCAGCTGCGCCTGCCGCGCGACCTGCGCTGGTGCCTGCCGGTGCTCACCGACGACGGCCTGCGTTTCGCGCCCTGGCGTCCGGGAGAACCGCTCGCGTCCAACCGGTTCGGCATCCCCGAACCGGCAGTGGCGGCGGACGCGCTGATCGAACCGGCGCGCATGGCGCTGGTGCTGGTGCCGCTCGTCGGATTCGATGCGCAGGGCCGGCGCCTCGGCATGGGCGGCGGCTGGTACGATCGCGCCTTCGCGTACCGCAACGAAGCCGCCGGCGGCGCGTCCCGGCGTCCGCCATGGCTGGTGGGCACCGCGTTCGCGCCCCAGCAGGTGGAGGCGCTCGATGCCGAACCCTGGGATGTCGGCCTGGATGCGGTCTGCACCGAACGCGATACCTTCCTCTTCGATCCCTCCTGAGGCAACGCAGCACCATGGCGGCACGCAAGCGCTACTGGCTGATGAAGTCCGAACCGGGCGACTTCTCGATCGACGACCTGGCCCGCGTGGGCACCGAGCCCTGGACCGGCGTGCGCAACTACCAGGCGCGCAACTACATGCGGCAGATGCAGGTCGGCGACGGCGTGCTGTTCTACCACTCCAACTGCGAGGTACCCGGCATCTACGGGCTCGGCGAGGTCGCCAGCGCGGCCTACCCGGACAAGACGCAGTTCGACCCGAAGTCGAAGTACCACGACGAGAAGGCGACCCGCGAACAACCGCGCTGGGACCTGGTCGACGTGCGCTACGACCGACACCTCGCGCGACCGCTGCCGCTGGACGAGATCCGCGCGCACGCCGACGCGCTCGGCGAGGACTTCGCGCTGATCCGCAAGGGCTCGCGCCTCTCCGTGCTGCCGGTCTCCGCCGCGCAGTGGAAACTGCTCCTGTCCCTCGAGAAGGCGAAGCCGTGAGCGAAGCCAAGCGCCTGGCCGGCGAGAAGGCCATCGAATTCGTCGAGGACGGCGGCATCGTCGGCGTCGGCACCGGATCGACCGTCGCGTTCTTCATCGACGCGCTGGCGCGGATCCGGCACCGCATCGCCGGCGCCGTGTCGAGCTCGGAACAGAGCACGCAGCGGTTGCGCTCGCACGGCATCGAAGTGCTGGAGCTGAACGACACCGGCCCGCTCGCCCTGTACGTGGACGGCGCCGACGAGTGCGATCCGCGCAAGTGCCTGATCAAGGGCGGTGGGGCGGCGCTGACGCGGGAAAAGATCATCGCCGAGGCGTCCGCGAAGTTCGTCTGCATCATCGACCCCTCGAAGCGGGTGGAGGTGCTCGGCCGCTTCCCGCTGCCGGTCGAGGTGATCCCGATGGCGCGCAGCCTGGTCGCGCGCGAGCTGGTGCGGCTGACCGGCGGCCAGCCGGTGTGGCGCGAAGGCGTCGTCACCGACAACGGCAACTGGGTGCTCGACGTGCATGGCCTCGCGATCCGCGAGCCCGAGGCGATGGAAACCGCGATCAACCAGGTGCCCGGCGTGGTCAGCGTCGGGCTGTTCGCGCATCGGCCGGCCGACGTCGTCATCGTCGGCGGCGAGCCACCGATCGTCCTCTAGCCGCGCTACTGGTGCTGAAGTGCGGAGCGCATGCCCTTCGGCACGAATGTCCCCCGGAAGCCGCCTCGAGCCTCCTCGCGCCTGCCGGTATCTCGCGATCGCATTTCCCGCTCTCCGGAGCCATCCGGGGGCGGCTTCCTCCTCCTTTATTTCGCGGTGAAGGGCATGCGCCCCGCACTCCGGACTTTCGCGCGCGCCGCTCTGCGAGCGCGATTTAGTTTCGGGGCCGGGTGGAGTGTCTTGGGGCGCGAAATAAAGGAGGAGGCGCCGCGCAACGGCGACACCGCAGTTGCGAGTGAGCTTGCGAGCGCGGCGCCGGGGGACATTTGCGCCCCAAGGCACTCCACCCGGCCGCCCGTGCCCCCGGCGAGCGCGCAAAGAAAAACCCCGCAGCCGTGGCTGCGGGGTTTTGGGTAAAGACCCTGGCGATGACCTACTCTCGCATGCTAGATGCACACTACCATCGGCGCGTGCGCGTTTCACTTCCGAGTTCGGGATGGGATCGGGTGGTTCCACGCAGCTATTGTCACCAGGGAGAGGGTGGAGGGTCGCGGTCCATCCAGTGATGGTCGCGCCACGCTCTCGCTCGGTTGCCTCCCACGGAATTTCCCCGTGTTCGGCGAATAAGGTTGGGACGTAGCGAGTCTTGTGCGAATGCCGCCGACGTGTTCGTCGAGGGTAAGGCAACTTGAGGTTATATGGTCAAGCCACACGGATCATTAGTACAGGTTAGCTCAACACATTGCTGTGCTTACACACCCTGCCTATCAACCACCTAGTCTTGATGGTTCCTTCAGGGGGCTTGTGCCCCGGGAGATCTCATCTTGAGGCGCGCTTCCCGCTTAGATGCTTTCAGCGGTTATCGCTTCCGAACATAGCTACCCGGCAATGCCACTGGCGTGACAACCGGAACACCAGAGGTTCGTCCACTCCGGTCCTCTCGTACTAGGAGCAGCCCCTCTCAAATCTCCAACGCCCACGACAGATAGGGACCGAACTGTCTCACGACGTTCTGAACCCAGCTCGCGTACCACTTTAAATGGCGAACAGCCATACCCTTGGGACCGACTACAGCCCCAGGATGTGATGAGCCGACATCGAGGTGCCAAACACCGCCGTCGATATGAACTCTTGGGCGGTATCAGCCTGTTATCCCCGGAGTACCTTTTATCCGTTGAGCGATGGCCCTTCCATACAGAACCACCGGATCACTAAGTCCTACTTTCGTACCTGCTTGATCCGTCGATCTTGCAGTCAAGCACGCTTATGCCTTTGCACACAGTGCGCGATGTCCGACCGCGCTGAGCGTACCTTCGAGCTCCTCCGTTACTCTTTGGGAGGAGACCGCCCCAGTCAAACTACCCACCATACACGGTCCCCGACCCGGATTACGGGCCCAGGTTAGAACGTCAAGCACTTCAGGGTGGTATTTCAAGGATGGCTCCACGCAAGCTAGCGCCTGCGCTTCAAAGCCTCCCACCTATCCTACACAGAAGAACTCAACGTTCAGTGTAAAGCTATAGTAAAGGTTCACGGGGTCTTTCCGTCTTGCCGCGGGAACGCTGCATCTTCACAGCGATTTCAATTTCACTGAGTCTCGGGTGGAGACAGCGCCGCTGTCGTTACGCCATTCGTGCAGGTCGGAACTTACCCGACAAGGAATTTCGCTACCTTAGGACCGTTATAGTTACGGCCGCCGTTTACTGGGGCTTCGATCAAGAGCTTCGCCTTGCGGCTGACCCCATCAATTAACCTTCCAGCACCGGGCAGGCGTCACACCCTATACGTCCACTTTCGTGTTTGCAGAGTGCTGTGTTTTTGATAAACAGTCGCAGCGGCCTGGTTTCTGAGGCCCCCCTCAGCTATTAACCAAAAGGGGCGCACCTTCTCCCGAAGTTACGGTGCTATTTTGCCTAGTTCCTTCACCCGAGTTCTCTCAAGCGCCTGAGAATTCTCATCCTGCCCACCTGTGTCGGATTACGGTACGGTCTGCGCAAGCTGAAGCTTAGGAGCTTTTCCTGGAAGCGTGATATCAGCAGCTTCGCCCTGAAGGGCTCGTCCTTGGTCTCAACGTTGCGCTCCCGGATTTGCCTAAGAGCACCGCCTCAACCCTCTCACCGGGACAACCAACGCCCGGCCTGCCTAACCTTCTCCGTCCCTCCATCGCACTTGCGCGAGGTGCTGGAATATTAACCAGCTTCCCATCGACTACGCATTTCTGCCTCGCCTTAGGGGCCGACTCACCCTGCGCCGATTAACGTTGCGCAAGGAAACCTTGGGCTTTCGGCGTGCGGGCTTTTCACCCGCATTATCGTTACTCATGTCAGCATTCGCACTTCCGATACCTCCACGGAACTTCTCAATTCCGCTTCGACGGCTTACGGAACGCTCCTCTACCGCGCACATTGCTGTGCACCCCAAGCTTCGGTTCCATGCTTGAGCCCCGTTAAATCTTCCCCGCAGACCGACTCGACCAGTGAGCTATTACGCTTTCTTTAAAGGATGGCTGCTTCTAAGCCAACCTCCTGGCTGTCTGTGCCTTTCCACATGGTTTTCCACTTAGCATGGAATTTGGGACCTTAGCTGTGGGTCTGGGTTGTTTCCCTTTTCACGACGAACGTTAGCACCCGCCGTGTGTCTCCCGGATAGTACGTGCTGGTATTCGGAGTTTGCCATGGTTTGGTAAGTCGCAATGACCCCCTAGCCATAACAGTGCTCTACCCCCAGCAGTATTCGTCCGAGGCGCTACCTAAATAGCTTTCGAGGAGAACCAGCTATCTCCGGGTTCGATTAGCTTTTCACTCCTAATCACACCTCATCCCCTACCTTTGCAACGGGAGTGGGTTCGGGCCTCCAGTTGATGTTACTCAACCTTCACCCTGGGCATGACTAGATCACCCGGTTTCGGGTCTACTGCCTGCGACTATGCGCCCTTATCAGACTCGGTTTCCCTTCGCCTCCCCTATACGGTTAAGCTCGCCACAAACAGTAAGTCGCTGACCCATTATACAAAAGGTACGCCGTCACCCTTGCGGGCTCCGACTGCTTGTACGCACACGGTTTCAGGTTCTATTTCACTCCCTTCACCAGGGTTCTTTTCGCCTTTCCCTCACGGTACTGGTTCACTATCGGTCGGTCAGGAGTATTTAGCCTTGGAGGATGGTCCCCCCATGTTCAGACAGGGTTTCACGTGCCCCGCCCTACTCAATTTCATCGATATGGCCCTTTCGCATACAGGGCTGTCACCTTCTATGGCCGACCTTTCCAGGTCCTTTTGCTAAAGCCACATCGACTTTTGGGCTGCTCCCCGTTCGCTCGTCGCTACTGAGGGAATCTCGGTTGATTTCTTTTCCTCCGGTTACTTAGATATTTCAGTTCACCGGGTTCGCTTCCAATGGCTATGTATTCACCATTGGATACTCCTTGCGGAGTGGGTTTCCCCATTCGGACATTGCCGGATCAAAGCTTGTTGCCAGCTCCCCGACACTTTTCGCAGGCTGCCACGTCCTTCATCGCCTCTGACCGCCAAGGCATCCACCGTGTGCGCTTATTCGCTTGACCATATAACCCCAAGTCGCCTCGTGGTTACACGTTGTCGCGAACACAACGTCTCACTTCAAATTTAGGGCCTCTAGGGCCCCGCCTTAGCCTCTACGACACGTCTGGACATTCGTCTCAAACGCTCGCTACATCCCATTTGTCAAAGAACGCAGTCCGGCTTCAGCGCCAGGCCGCTTCAAGATCGATATGTGTGCGTGGTGACATCCAAGAGAGTGGTGGTGGGTCTGGGAGGACTCGAACCACCGGCCTCACCCTTATCAGGGGTGCGCTCTAACCACCTGAGCTACAGACCCATGTTGTCGCGAGCGCCAGATGGTGGAGCCAGTCGGGATCGAACCGACGACCCCCTGCTTGCAAAGCAGGTGCTCTCCCAGCTGAGCTATGGCCCCAATGCGGTTGTTGAGAGCCGCGGGACTCACTCTTGGATGCAGGTCACTTGTGCGGACGCCTGGACGGGCACTTTGCCGTCCTTTGGTCTCTAAAGGAGGTGATCCAGCCGCACCTTCCGATACGGCTACCTTGTTACGACTTCACCCCAGTCATGGACCACTCCGTGGCAAGCGTCCTCCTTGCGGTTAGACTACCTGCTTCTGGAGCAACCAACTCCCATGGTGTGACGGGCGGTGTGTACAAGGCCCGGGAACGTATTCACCGCAGCAATGCTGATCTGCGATTACTAGCGATTCCGACTTCACGGAGTCGAGTTGCAGACTCCGATCCGGACTGAGATGGGGTTTCTGGGATTGGCTCACCCTCGCGGGATTGCAGCCCTCTGTCCCCACCATTGTAGTACGTGTGTAGCCCTGGCCGTAAGGGCCATGATGACTTGACGTCATCCCCACCTTCCTCCGGTTTGTCACCGGCGGTCTCCTTAGAGTTCCCACCATTACGTGCTGGCAACTAAGGACAAGGGTTGCGCTCGTTGCGGGACTTAACCCAACATCTCACGACACGAGCTGACGACAGCCATGCAGCACCTGTGTTCCGATTCCCGAAGGCACTCCCGCATCTCTGCAGGATTCCGGACATGTCAAGGCCAGGTAAGGTTCTTCGCGTTGCATCGAATTAAACCACATACTCCACCGCTTGTGCGGGCCCCCGTCAAT
>JANINR010000066.1 GCA_024508915.1 Lysobacteraceae bacterium
CGGGGCCGGGCCCGGTGCTGCGGGGAACGCCGGGCGCTCGGGCTGCTCGTCCTCCTCCGCGCGCCCGAGGTGGCCCTCCTCGCCGGCCGGTGCCGGCACCGGCAGCGGCGCGAACACCTGCCCTTCAAGGCTGCGCGGCGCCTCGATCGTGCGATAGAAGTTGTTGTTGTCGCGCATGTCGAGCCAAAGCGCGAGGAACAGCAGCAGTCCCGCCGCGAAGGCGACGGCGACCGCCAGCAGCGCCCGGCGCGAGGGCAGCCAGGCGGCGCGCAGGCCGTTGGACGAGGGGTTGTGCGAGGGCGCGGACTCTGGCATCTGGCATTCCTGCAGCGGGTTTTGCGCGTGCGACGGCTCGATTCTGGCACGGATGGTGCAGCGGGCCGGGGCAACGCCGGATGAAACACGCGATAATCCGGCTTCCGCAACGAGTCCGCCGGCCCCCATGCTCGACCCCGTCCTGCTCCGCAACCACGCCGCCGAAACCGCCGAACGCCTGCGCGCGACCCGCGGCTTCACGCTCGACGTGCCCGCGCTGGAAGCGCTGGAAGCCGAGCGCAAGGCGATCCAGGTCCGTACGCAGGAGCTGCAGAACCTGCGCAACACGCGCAGCAAGGCGATCGGCCAGGCCAAGGCGAAGGGCGAGGACGTCGCCGCGCTGATGGCCGAGGTCGCCGGGTTCGGCGACGAACTCAAGGCCTCGGAGGCGCGGCTCGAGGAGGTGCGCGCACAGCTCGAGGCGATCGCGCTCGGCATCCCGAACCTGCCCGACGCGTCCGTCCCGGTCGGCGCCGACGAAGCCGGCAACGTGGAACAGCACCGCTGGGGCACGCCGCGCACCTTCGACTTCGAGGTGCGCGACCACGTCGCGCTCGGCGAGCGCAACGGCTGGCTCGACGGCGAGACCGCGGCCAAGCTGTCCGGCGCGCGCTTCACCGTGCTGCGCGGCCAGCTGGCGCGGCTGCATCGCGCGCTCGCGCAGTTCATGCTCGACCTCCATACCGGCGAGCACGGCTATCTCGAGACCAACGTGCCGCTGCTGGTGAACGCGGAGTCGATGCGCGGCACGGGCCAGCTGCCGAAATTCGAGGACGACCTGTTCTCGACGGTGGTCGGCGAGGGCGAGCGCGCCTCGAAACGCTATCTCATTCCGACGTCCGAGGTGCCGCTGTCCAACATCGTGCGCGACGCGATCGTCGACGCCGCCGCGCTGCCGCTGCGCATGACCGCGCACTCGATGTGCTTCCGCGCCGAAGCCGGCAGCCACGGCCGCGACACGCGCGGCATGATCCGCCAGCACCAGTTCGAGAAGGTCGAGCTCGTCTCGATCGCGAAGCCGGCGGAGTCGGACGCCGAGCACGAGCGCATGACCCGCTGCGCCGAAGTCGTGCTGGAGAAGCTTGGCCTGCCGTACCGGCGCATGCTGCTGTGCACGGGCGACATGGGTTTCTCCGCGCAGAAGACCTTCGACCTCGAGGTCTGGCTGCCGTCGCAGGGCAGCTATCGCGAGATCTCGTCGTGCTCCAACTGCGGCGATTTCCAGGCGCGTCGCATGCAGGCGCGCTGGCGCAACCCGGAGACCGGCAAGCCCGAGCTCGTGCACACGCTCAACGGCTCCGGCGTGGCCGTCGGCCGCGCGCTGATCGCGGTGATGGAGAACTACCAGCAGGCCGACGGCTCGATCGCCGTCCCCGAGGTCCTGCGCCCCTACATGGGCGGCGCCGCCGCCATCGCCTGACCGAACGCGCAAAAGGCGCAAAGCGTTCTGGCCACAGATTACACAGATGGACACAGATAAGAGCGGATAAAGCAAAGAGGGAGTGGTTTCGCGCCGTCGTGCCAGATCGCCGGCAACCGCTCAAGCCTTGTCAGCTTTTATCTGTGTCCATCTGTGTAATCTGTGGCAAAAAAACAGCTTCTAGAGCGCGGCTTTCACGGCGGCGACGAAGGCGGGATCGACTTCGCTGCCCATCTTCTCGGTGCGCGCGAGGATCCGGCCATCGGCGTCGAGCAGGATCAGCGCGCTGGTGTGGTTGAACTCGCCGTCCGAGAGCTGGCGGTAGCGGATGTCGAGCAGCCCCGCCACGCTGCGCACGTCGCCGGCGCGCGGCGCGGCCAGGGTCCAGCGCCGGTCGTCGATGCGGCGCTCGCGCACGAGCTGCGCCAGGCGCTTCGGCGTGTCGCGCTCCGGATCCATGCTGATGTACAGCACGCCGAGCTTCGCCTGCTGCGCCGGCGTGAGCTGGCGCTCGACCGCCTTGCCGCTTTCGATGATCAGCGGGCAGATGTAGCGGCAGTTGGAATAGAACATCGCCACCAGCTGCGGCTTGCCGCGGCGCCCGCGCCAGTCGCGCGCCTTGCCGTGCTGGTCGGTGAGCACCAGCGGCAGCTGGTACACGGAATCCGAGGGGAGCGCCTGCGGGGAGGCGGCCGCGGCGGGCGCGTTCGTCCGGGCGTGGCCCGGCGCGACGGGGAGCAGCGCGACGGCCAAGGCCAGCATCACGATCGATCGGAGTGTCATCTGCCTGCGCTCCTGGCGCACCGGAACCCGAGGTTGGCGGTGGTGTCGTCGGCCTGCAGCGAGGACAGCATGGCCACGCGCATCAGCACCGCGTAGTTGTCGCGGTCGTCCATCGACAGGGCGCCCGCGCCGCAGAACTTCGACTTGTCCGGGTCGCCCTGGTTGCGCGATTCGGGGTCCACGAGCAGCGACGAGAAATCGTCGGTCCATTCCCAGACCAGGCCGTGCAGGTCCTGCACGCCGTAGGCATTCGGCGTCTGCAGCCCGGCGCGCGGCAGCGGGCCGCTCGAGGGCCGCGAGTACCAGGCGAGGATGCGTTCGCGCCACGCCGGGTCCTTGCGCGCGTCGCGGCGCGTCTCGTCGGCCGCGGCGGCGTATTCCCATTCGTTCCAGGTCGGCAGCCGCGCGCCCTGCGCCTCGCAGTAGGCATTCGCGGCGAACCAGCTGACGTTCACCACCGGCTGGCCCGGCCCGGCGTTGCCCAGCGCGAGCGGGCCGCCCCAGTGCTGCAGGTAGCGCGCGTCGGCCAGCGCCTTCGGCGCGCGTCCACGCTGCCATCGGGGATGCGCCTTCACGAACGCGAGGAATTCCGCGTTCGTGACGGGCCGTTCCTGCAGCTGGAACGGCGCGATCTTCGCCAGCGGCGCGTCCTCGTACTTCAGCGCGCTGCGGAAGGTACCGCCCGGCAGTCCCACCCATCCGGCCGTCGCCGCCGCGAGGGCGGCGACGGGGAGCAGCGAGAGGGCGGTGATCAGCAACTTGCGCATGACCCTTCTCTGTAGAGCCCCGGTCAGTGGCCTTCGGCGCTGCCGGTACCCAGGCCCGGACCCTTGCGGATCGCGGCGGCTTCTTCCTTGGTCACGCGGCCGCCCGGGTTGCCCCAGCTGTTGAGCACGTAGGTCGCGATGTTGGCGACTTCGTCGTCCGTCAGCTGTGCCATCGGCGGCATCACCGAGTTGTACTCCTTGCCGTTCACCGTCACCGGGCCCGACAGGCCGTGGGTGATGACCTGCGCGACGCGCTTCGGATCTCCCTTGATGAAGTCCGACTTCGCCAGCGGCGGGAACACGCCGGGCATGCCTTCGCCGTTGGCCTGGTGGCAGGTGGAGCAGGTGCCCGCGAACAGCGCCTGGCCGGCCTTGACCTGGCCCTCGACGGTGAGTTCGCCCGCGCTCTGCGCCTGCGCCGCTTCCGCGACCGGTGCGAGGTTGGCATGCGCCTGGTCGCCGATGTACATCGCATCGACTTCCTTGCCCGAGTAGATGTCGGGGCGTTCCTTGCCTTCGGCCTTCAGGATCGCCAGCGCGCCCTTGTTGAACGCGCGGAAGATCGAGTGGTCGACCATGACGTAGCTGCCGGGCACCTCGATGTGGAAGTCCATGATCGCGGCGCCGCCCGACGGGATCAGCGTGGTCTGCACGTTCTCGTTGTAGCGCGTGCCGCCCTCGAACCAGACCTTGTCGAAGATCTCGCCGATCACGTGGAAGCTCGACACCAGGTTGGGGCCGCCGTTGCCGACGAACAGGCGGACCTTCTCGCCGGTGTTGGCCTTGAGCGCGTTGTCGCCGGTGAGCGCGCCTTCGCGGCCGTTGAACAGGACATACGTCGGGTTCTCGTCGATGCCCTTCTGCATGTCGAAGTCCTGGTGGCCCTTCTCGCGATACCGGCCCGTGGTGTAGAAGTCGCCCTGCATCACGTAGTACTCGCGGTCGACCGGCGGCAGGCCGCCCGGCGGCTCGACCAGGATCAGGCCGTACATGCCGTTGGCGATGTGCATGCCCACCGGCGCGGTGGCGCAGTGGTAGACGTAGAGGCCGGCGTTGAGCGCCTTGAAGGTGAAGCGGCTCACGTGGCCCGGCGCGGTGAAGCTCGACGCCGCGCCGCCGCCCGGGCCGGTCACGCCGTGCAGGTCGATGTTGTGGGGCATCTTGCTGTCGGGCATGTTGCGCAGGTGGAACTGCACGGTGTCGCCCTGGCGCACGCGGATGAAGCTGCCGGGGACGGTGCCGCCGAAGGTCCAGAAGGTGTACGTCACGCCGTCGGCGATCGGCATTTCCTTCTCGACCACGTCGAGGGTGACGATCACCTTCGCCGGATAGTCGCGGTTGACCGGCGGCGGCACGTTCGGCGGCGAGGTCAGCACCGCTTCGATCGGCTGGCCCTGCGGCGGGCCGAAGTCGCCCTTGAGCGAACCGCCGGAATCGTTGGCCGCAGCCTCGCGATCCTTGGGCAGCGGGATGTCGGCGTCCTTGCGGCAGCCGGAGGCCGCCAGCAGGGCGAGGCCTGCGGCGAGCGCCAGCGCTGCGGCAGCGGGTCGGAACGGACGTTGTGCAGCGGATTTCACGGGGATGGCTCCTTTTTCGGAGGGTCCGGTGGTGGTTCGATGGCGCGCAGCATGCACGATGGAGCGCGTTGGCCGCATGACCTGGATCAACCGGGGTTGGCGCCCTCCACCTATGTCCCATATCGCTTGACGTGGGTCAATGCGGCGTGTCCGTCGCGACCGGAGTCTGGCGTCACTCCCGTTGCCGGACCCTCCGCATGCGCCCCGCGATCCGACTCCATGCGCTCGCCGCCGCCCTGGCCGCGACGATTCCGCTGCTGCCCGCCACCGCGGCCGCGCAGTCCGGCGACTGGGAGGCGCAATGGAACGCGCGCCTGCGCTACGAGCACGTGGACGATGCGGCGTTCCCGCGCGACGCCGATGCCAGCACACTGCGCCTGCGCGCGGGCCTGCACGGCCGCTTCGGCGCGCACTGGGAAGCGTTGCTGGAGGGCGAGGGCATCGCGGCCGCCGGCCACTACGACGACGGCAAGGGCGCACCGAAGCCGCAATGGCCGGCGGTGATCGATCCCGAGGGTCTGGAGCTCAACCAGGCCTGGCTGCGCGGGCGCACCGGGCCGGTCGCGGTCACCGCCGGCCGCCAGCGCCTGCTGTTCGCGAACCAGCGCTGGATCGGCAACAGCGGCTGGCGCCAGAACGAACAGACTTTCGATGCGCTGTCGGCGGAGTGGGCGCTGCGGCCGTCGCTCAACCTGCGCTATGCCTGGCTCGATCGCGCGCATCGCGTGGCCGGCGACGACGCGCGCGATCCGCTGGCGCGCGAGCGCCGGCTCGACACGCATTACGCGGAACTCGCCTGGCAGCGGGGCCCGTGGCAGCTGGCGCCGTACGTGCTGCGGCACCGCGACCGCGACGTGGCCGGCGCTTCGACCGAAACGCGCGGCGTGCGCGGCGCCTGGGACGCGATCGCCGACGGCCACGGCTGCCGCGTCGCAGCCGAGTTCGCGCAGCAGGTCGACGCGGGCGCCAACCCGCGTGATTTCTCGCACGACTATTGGCTGATCGAGCCGGCGTGCGCGGTGCGCGGCGCGCTGCTGCGCGCCGGCGTCGAGCACCTGGGCGGCGACGGCGCGCACGCGTTGCAGGCGCCGCTGGGCACGCTGCACGCGTTCAACGGCTGGGCGGACAAGTTCAACGCGACCCCGGCCGCGGGGCTCGACGACCGTTATCTCGGCGCGGGCGGCAAGTGGCGCGCGGGTGCGCTGGAGTGGCAGGTGGCGTGGCACGACTACCGGTCGGACGCCGGCGACGTGCGCTACGGCCGCGAACTCGATGCGTCGCTGGCGTTCCCGGTGGTGAAGGGCGTGCGCGGGCTGGCGAAGGTGGCCGACTACCGCGCCGACCGCTTCGCGCGTGACACCCGCAAGCTCTGGCTGCAACTGGAGTGGGCGCACTGATGCGCGCCGGGCGCATGCCGCCGTCGCTGCGGCTGGCGCGTGGACTGATCGACGCGGTGGACGGCGCGGTGCTCGCGCTGCTGGCCGGGCGGCAAGGCCTGGCCGCGCGGGCCGCGCGCAGCAAGCAGCGCGCCGGGCTGTCGGTGCGCGATCCGTCGCGCGAGGCGCGGGTGCACGCGCATGCGCAGCGGGTCGCCGCGCGCGTGGGGCTGCGCCCGGGATTCGCGCACGAGGTGATCGAGGCCGCCATCCGCGAGGCGCGCGC
>JANINR010000067.1 GCA_024508915.1 Lysobacteraceae bacterium
GCGCCAGCCGCCGGCGACCGCGCGCCAGCGCGCGCGCAGCGCAAGCGCCGGCAGGTGCACGCGCGGGAACGCGCCATCGGCAAACGGCGCGCCGCGCAGGCCCACGCCCTCGAAGGCACCGTCGACCTGCACTTCGGAGACGCGGTGCGCGTGCAGCCGGATCCAGGCTTCCGCGCGCCCCTTGCCGCCGTCGACGGCGGCGCCGGCGAAATGCAGCAGCGGCGACCACGCCGCCAGGTCGGCGTCGCGCGCGCGCATGTGGCCGCGGCCCTCGCCCGCCACGCGATCGAAGTCGAGCGCGGCCTGCACCGGCGCCACGCCGTCGCGGATCCACGCGCGCGCGCCGATGCGCACGCGGTCGCCGTCCACGCGCAGCCGCAGGTCCACGCGCGGCACCTGCGCCTGGATGCCGAGCGAAGGCGCATGGATCGCCAGGCGCCCGCCGATCACCTGCAACTCGCCGAGGCCTTCGAGCTGCGCGAAGGGATCGCCGCCGGGCGTCGTCTCGCCCGGCAGGCCGCGCACCGTCCAGCGCCCGCCCGCGTCTCGTTCGAGCGTGAGGTCGAGGCCGCGCAATCGCAGCTCGGTGAAGGAACGCCCCGGCAGCACGCCGGCGTACTGCGACACCAGCATTTCGGCGTCGCCGATGCGCAGCGTGTCCGCGCCGCGGCCCAGGCGCAGGTTGTCCAGGCGCAGCAGCGGGCCGCGCCGCGTCCAGCGCGTCTCGACACGGTCGAACGCGACCGGGCGGTGCACGCGCTCGCCGAGGAATGCCGCGATCCGGTCGGGATGCCGCTCGGCCATCGGCAGCAGCTGGCTGACCACGCCGATCAGCAGCGCGGACAGCACCAGCGCGGCCGCGACGCCGTACCACAGGCTGCGATGCGCGATGTGGAGGTGGCGCCGGAGGCGCGTCACCGCGCCGCCTCAGAGCAGGACGACATCGAACTGCTCCTGCAGGTACTGCGTATCGCCCTGGAAGCGGATCGACTTGCCGAGGAATTCCTCGAGTTCCGCGACGGCCGCGGATTCCTCGTCGGTGATGCGTGCGACGACCTTCGGCGAAGCGATCACCAGCAACCGCGCGGCGTCGAACTGGCGCACGGCGCGGGTGATCTCGCGGAAGATCTCGTAGGTGACGGTCTCGGCGGTCTTGAGCATGCCGCGGCCGCCGCATTCGTGGCAGGGCTCGCACAGCTGGCGCTCGAGCGACTCGACGGTGCGCTTGCGCGTCATCTCGACCAGTCCCAGCGGCGAGAAGTCGTACACCGTGGTGCGCGCATGGTCGCGCGCCAGCGACTTCTCGAGCGTTCGCAGCACCTGGCGCCGGTGCTCGGCGTCGTGCATGTCGATGAAGTCGATGATGATGATGCCGCCGAGGTTGCGCAGGCGCAGCTGGCGCGCCACCGCCTGCGCGGCTTCCAGGTTCGTGCGGTAGACGGTTTCCTCCAGGTTGCGCTGGCCGAGGAAGGAGCCGGTGTTGACGTCGACGGTGGTCATCGCCTCGGTCTGGTCGATCACCAGGTAGCCGCCGGACTTCAGCGGCACTTCCTTCTCCAGCGCGCGCTGGATCTCGTCCTCGACGCCGTACAGGTCGAAGATCGGGCGGGCGCCGCCGTAGTGCTCGATGCGCGCCGGCAGGCCGGTCTCGTCGGCGGGCACCAGCGGCGGCATGTACTGCGCGGCGAACACGCGCAGCCGCTCGCAGGTCTCGCGCGAATCGACCTTGACCTTCTCGACGTCGCGCCGCATCAGGTCGCGCACCGCGCGCATCGGCAGGCTGAGGTCCTCGTAGACGCAGCTGCCGACGGCACTGTCGCGCACGCGCGCCTCGACCAGCGCCCACGCGCGGCTCAGGTAGGCGATGTCCTCGGCCAGCGCCTCGGCCGGCTGGCCTTCCGCGTTGGTGCGCACGATGTAGCCGAAGCCGCCGTGCGGCGCCGCGAGCTCGGTCACCAGGCCTTTCAGGCGCGCGCGCTCGGCTTCGTCCTCGATGCGCGCGGACACGCCGACCAGCTTCGACTGCGGCAGCAGCACCAGGTAGCGCGAGGGAATGCTGATCTGCGTGGTGAGCCGCGCGCCCTTGCTGCCGATCGGGTCCTTGACCACCTGCACGACGACGTCCTGGCCTTCGCGCAGGAGCTCCGAGATCGGCGCGGCGGGCACCGCGCCCTGGATCGGCGGCTCGGCGGCGTCGGCGCCGCGCGCGGTGAGCGGGCGCTGGATGTCGTTCGCGTGCAGGAACGCCGCGCGCTCCAGCCCGATCTCGACGAACGCGGCCTGCATGCCGGGCATCACCCGCTGCACCTTGCCCTTGTAGATGTTGCCGACCACGCCGCGCGACCAGCCGCGCTCGATGTGCAGCTCCTGCAGCATGCCGTTCTCGACGACCGCGACGCGGGTCTCGCGCGGCGTGACGTTGACGAGGATCTCCTCGCTCACGCGCCGCCCCCCGCCGCCTCGGCGCGCTCGAATGCGGCGAGCAGCCGGGCGGTCTCGTACAGCGGCAGCCCCATTACGCCGGAGTGGCTGCCCGACAGGTGCGGGATGAAAGCCTGGGCGGCCCCCTGGATGGCGTAGGCGCCGGCCTTGCCTTCCCATTCGCCGCCGTCGAGGTACGCCTGCAGCATCGCGTCGTCGAGTTCGCCGAAGGTCACCTCGGAGACCGAAGCGGCTTCCGCCTCGCGCGCGGCCGACACCAGCCAGACGACGGTGACCACGCGGTGGGTGCGGCCGGCCAGCCGCCGCAGCATCGCCGCGGCGTCGGCGGCGTCGCGCGGCTTGCCGAAGACATCGTCGTCCAGCACTACTTCGGTATCCGCAGCGAGCACCTGTGCGCCCGGGATCGCCATCACCTCGAGCAGGCCGGCGCCCGCCTTTTCGCGGGCGACGCGGCGCACGTAGTCGTCCGCGGGCTCGCCGGGCTGGCGCTGTTCGGGCACGTCGAGGTCGAGCGTCGCGAACGGACGGCCCAGGCGGGCCAGCAGCTCGCGCCGGCGCGGCGATTGCGAGGCGAGATAGAGCATCCCGGGAAGAATAACCCGCGCCCCGCCCGGCCAAGCCGCCTGCGCGACGCGTGACCCCGTTCCGGCTCACCGCCCGTTCACCACTTCCGTCACACCCTCGTCCACAACCCGACGGAGACCCCTGCATGCGCCTCGCCCCCCGCGCCTTCCCCCGCTCCCTGGCCCTCGCCGCCGCCCTCGCCCTGTCGGTGCTCGCGACTGCCGCGTGCGCCCAGCAAGTGGCCGCGCCCGCCACCGACGGCACGCTGCTGTCCGTGTCCGCCCAGGCCGAGGCGCACCGCGTGCCCGACGTCGCCACCGTGTCCGCCGGCGTGGTCACGCAGGCGCCCGACGCGAACGCGGCGATGCGCGCCAACGCGGCGCAGATGGACAAGGTCATGGCCGCGATCCGCGCCGCCGGCATCGCCGAGCGCGACATCCAGACCGCGGGCATCAACGTCAATCCGCAATACCACTACGCCGAGAACATGCCGCCGAAGATCACCGGCTACCAGGCGAACAACACGGTCAACCTCAAGGTCCGCGACATCGGCAAGCTGGGCAAGGTGCTCGACGCGCTGGTCGCCAGCGGCGCCAACCAGGTCAACGGCCCGGCGTTCGAGGTCGACGAGCCGGACGCCGCGTACGACGAGGCGCGCCGCGCGGCGCTCGGCAAGGCGCAGGCACGCGCGCAGATGTACGCGAAGGCACTCGGCCTGCGCGTGCGCCGCATCGTCAGCATCGACGAGGGCGGCGGCTTCCAGCCGCCGGCGCCGGTGCCGATGATGGCGATGGCGCGCGCGGAAAAGGCGTACGACACCGCGGTGTCGCCGGGCGAAACGACGCTGGCGGCGAACCTGGCCGTCGTCTTCGAGCTGGGACGCTGAGCATGGCGCGCCCCGGCACGCCGCCGCCCTCCGCGCCCGTCGACCCGAAGTCGGGCCGCAATCCGGGCTACGCGGAGGAGCATCCGGACGATCGCCGCGACGCGCACCGGCCCGCCGAACCGGCGCGGCCTTCGCCGGACGAACCCGACATCGGGCACGACGCGGACGCCACGCCGTCGCCGGGGCAGGCACCGCCCCGGTAACCCCGCCGGCGCCGCCCACCCGTTCGAAGCAGTACGCACGAACCACAGGAGGAGGCGTCCATGGCACACACGATCCGGCAATCCCGTCCCGATCCGAAGCGCGTCGCGGGCTACACGTTCGCGATCGCGTTCAACCTGTCGCTGCTGATGCTGCTGCTCGCCCCCATGCAGGGGCCGCAGGCCCTCCGCCCGGGCGAGGACACGCCGTCCATCGCCTGGTACGCGCCGAAGCCGACGCCGCCCGCGCAGCCCCCGGAAGTGCGGATCACCCCGCCGGCGACGCAGCCGAGCATGGCGCCGGCGCGGCCCGCGGTCGTCCCGCAACCGCCCGCCGCGGTGATCGTCGAGGGCGGCAGCGAGGCGGCCGTCGCCCCCGAGGCCGTACCGGATGCGCAGCCCGCGGTCGAGCCGGCCATGGCGATCGAGGCGCCCGTCGCCGGGGTGACCCTGCAGTACGCATCGGCGCCGCCTCCGGCCTATCCGGCGAGCGCGCGGCGCATGCGCCTGGAAGGCACGGTGCTGCTCGAAGTGCTGGTCGGCGAAGACGGCCGTCCGCTGCGCGTGGACGTGCGCGAAGGCAGCGGCCACCGCGCGCTCGACGAGGCGGCGCGCGACCAGGTGCTCGCGCACTGGCGGTTCCGCCCGGCGATGCGCGACGGGCGCGCGATCCAGGCGATCGGCCTGGTGCCGGTGAACTTCAGGCTGCGCTGACGGCGCGCCGCACGCGCGTGGCGGCCGCCGGGGTCGCCGCGCTCAGGCGCGGTGGTAGGGATGGTTGGCGAGCAGCGCCGCGGCGCGGTACAACTGCTCGGCCACCACCAGCCGCACCAGCATGTGCGGGAGCGTGAGCGGGCCGAGCGACCAGGATTCGTCGGCGGCGGAGAGGACTTCGGGCGCATGGCCCTCGGGGCCGCCGACCAGCAGCGCGAGGTCGCGGCCGCCGTTGCGCCAGTGCTGCAGGCGCTGCGCGAGCTCCTCGGAGGACCAGGCGCGGCCGCGCCCGTCGAGCGCGACCAACAGCGCCCCCTTCGGCACCGCCGCGAGCACGCGCGTGCCTTCGTCGGCCATCGCGCGCGCGGCGTCGCGGCCCTTGCCGCGCAGGCCGGGTTCCACTTCCGCGAGATCCAGCGGCAGCCAGTGCGACAGCCGCTTGCGGTATTCGGCGAAGCCTTCCGCGACCCACGCGGGCGCGCGTTCGCCGACGGCGACGAGGCGCGCCTTCATCGCCGCGCCTTCATCGGGCCGCCGCCATCGCCGTCAACCCGCGCGGGCGGTGTCGCCGTACTCGTCGATGCCTTCCGGCGGCTGGTCGCCGACCGTCCACAGGCGCTCGAGCGCATAGAACTCGCGGATGCGCGGCAGCATCACGTGGACCACGACGTCGCCGAGGTCGACCAGCACCCATTCCGCTTCCTGCTCGCCTTCCACGCCCAGCGGCATCACGTCCAGGCGCTTGGCGAACTTCACCACCTCGTCGGCGATCGACTTGACGTGCCGGCTCGAGGTGCCCGACGCGATGACCATGAAATCGGTGACGCTGCTCTTGCCGCGCACGTCGATCTCGACCACGTCCTTCGCCTTGAGCTCGTCGACGGCCGCATGGACGGTCTCCAGCAGCTTTTCGATCGGCGGCGGCGGGTTCGGCAACTGGGTCCTGATGACCTGGGCTTGGCTGGTCAAGGGCGTCCTGGAAGGTGGCTGGAATCGGCTGCGATTATAAACCGCGGCTCGTCGCGGCACGGTTCACGCGGCACCGTAGAGGCCATGCCGGCGGATGTAGGCGGCGACCCGCGGCGGTACCAGCGCCTCCCAGGGCTGGCCGGCGGCGATCCTGGCGCGCACCTCGCTGGCGGAGTGCGGGAACAGCGGCTGCCGCAGGTAGAGCACGCGACCGGCCGGTGACGACCGCAATTCATCCGGCGCGTCGGCGATGCGGCCGGCGATGGCCTCGGCCAGCGCTGGCGGCTGGTCGCCGACGGCGGGGCCGCCGCGCCCCGCGACCACGAAGTGCGCCAGGCCGAACAGCGCCTGCCACGATTTCCAGGTCGGCAGCGCGACGAAGCTGTCGGCGCCGACGAGCAGCGCGACCGGCGCGTCGTCGCCGACCCCGGCACGCAGCGCGCGCAGGGTGTCCACGGTCCAGGAGCGGCCGTCGCGCTCGAGTTCTCGGCGGTCCACGCAAAGGCGCGGCTCGCCCTCGATCGCCAGCGCGAGCATCGCCGCGCGGTCGGCGGCGCCCGCCCCCGGCGGCGCGCGATGCGGCGGATCGGCGGCGGGCATCAGCGCGACCGTGGCGTCGAGCGCATCGCGCG
>JANINR010000068.1 GCA_024508915.1 Lysobacteraceae bacterium
GCGCCCGCTCACGCTGCCGCCAGCGGGCGCGGGCGTCGCGGACGGCGGCGCGGCGACCGCGGCCTGCGCCGCATCCTGCAATGGCCGGAACGCCAGCATCCGCAACACCGCCATCTCGAAACCCGCGCGCGGCGCGGGCGCCAGCGGCAGGTCGCGGCGCGCGTTCAGGGCCATCTGGTACCAGAGCTGCACGACTTCCGGGCGCAGGCGACCGGCGAGGTCCGCCACGTGCACGCCCGCACCTTCGTCGCCGCCCGTCGCTTCCGGCACGAGCTGGCGCACCTGCACGCGGTGCAGCGCATCGGCGAGCGCGTCGAGCACGTCGTTCCAGTCCGGCGCGAATTCCGACAGCGCCGCGACTTCGCGCATCAGGGCCGCGCCGTCGCCGTCGGCCAGCGCCGACAGCAACGCGCCGACGCGGGCCCGGTCGACGCTGCCGAGCATCGCGGCGACGCTGGCCTCGTCCAGCGTCCCGCCTGCGTAGGCGATCGCCTGGTCCAGCAGCGACAGCCCGTCGCGCAGGCTGCCGTCGGCGGCCCGCGACAGCGCGCGCACGGCGGCCGCATCGGCCGCGATCCCTTCCGCGCCGAGGATCATCGTCAGCTGGCCCGCGATCTGGTCCTCGTCGAGCCGCTTGAGGTTGAACTGCAGGCAGCGCGACAGCACCGTCACCGGCAGCTTCTGCGGGTCGGTCGTCGCGAGCAGGAACTTGACGTGCTCCGGCGGCTCCTCGAGCGTCTTCAGCAGCGCGTTGAACGCCGCCTTGGAGAGCATGTGCACCTCGTCCACCAGGTACACCTTCACCCGGCCGCGCGAGGGCATGTACTGCGCGTTCTCGATCACCTCGCGGACGTCGTCCACGCCGGTGTTGGAGGCGGCGTCGATCTCCAGCAGGTCGATGAAGCGGCCGGCGTCGATGTCGCGGCACGCGTTGCACTCCCCGCAGGGCTCGGCCGAGGTGCCGCGCTCGCAGTTGAGCGACTTGGCGAAGATCCGGGCGATGGTGGTCTTGCCGACCCCGCGGGTGCCGGTGAACAGGAAGGCATGGTGGACGCGGCCGGATTCGAGGGCGTTGGTCAGGGCACGGACCACGTGCTCCTGCCCGACCAGCTCGGCGAACCGCTTCGGGCGCCACTTCCGGGCGAGGACCAGGTAGGACATGGCCCATTGTGGCACGAGCAGGTAGAATTGCCCGCCCTGGACGTGGCCGGGACGGCGCGCCGGAGGGTCCAGCGGAGAGGTGTCCGAGTGGTTGAAGGAGCACGCCTGGAAAGTGTGTAAGCGTCTAAACCGCGCTTCGGGGGTTCGAATCCCCCTCTCTCCGCCAAATTTCCAAGCAGGCTCGCCTGCAAGTTTCCATGGTGGCCCCGCCGGCCCCTCGCGACGCTAGGTCGAAAACCCCGCCAGGGCCGGAAGGCAGCAACGGTATCGATCGACGCGGGCGCCGAGGCAAGTTGGCGGGGCCGCCGCCTTTTCCATGCTGCGCATGGAAACCCAAAATTTGCTGCGCAAATTTCGGGCCCCGGCTATGTATCTCCACAACCCCCGCCGCTTCGCGGCGCCCCCCTTAACTTAAGGGGGGCTCTCCTCCATGCGAATTTCCCGCTGGCGGGTGATCCGGGTGGAGCCAGGCGGAATCGGCGTCGGCGTAGCGCTCGTGCTTCCAGATGGGGACGCGCGCCTTGACCTCGTCGATGATCCAGCGGCAGGCGGCGAACGCCGCGTCGCGATGGGCGGCGACGACGCCGACCCACACCGCGAGTTCTCCGATCGACAGGTCGCCCGTGCGATGCACGCACGCGGCATCGAGGATGTCGAAGCGCGCGACGGCTTCCGTGAGGATCGCCTCGCCCTCGCACTCCGCGAGCTCGGGATACGCTTCGTAGCGCAAGCCCGCCACCGCGCGCCCCGCGTTGTGGTCGCGGACCCAGCCCTCGAAGCTGGCGTAGCCGCCGACGCGCGCGTCGAGCAGCCCGGCACGCAGCGTGGCCGTGTCGAACGGCGTGTCCGAAAGCCGGAAGCGTGCCATCTCAGCCGCCGGACACGGGCGGGATGAACGCGACGTCGCTGCCCGCGCGCGGCGCATCGCTCCACGCCGCGAACGCCCCGTCCACCGCGACGCGCAGGCGCTCGCGCGGCAGCGCGAACCCGTGTCGTTCCCGCGCCCGCTCGTAGAGCGCGGCCAGGTCGGCCGCATCGGTGTCCACGTCCTCCGTCGCCATGCCGGCGGCATCGCGCAGGCTGGCGAAGTACAACAGCGTCAGCCTGGTCATCGCGCGCGCTTCCGCCCCGCCGCCGGCGCCGCGGCGCGCGCGCCGAAGTCGCGCCTGCCGCCGTGCTTGCCGAGCAGCTTCGCCGGCCCGAGCACGATCGCATGCGAGAGCGCCTTGCACATGTCGTAGACCGTGAGCGCGGCGACCGTGGCCCCGGTCAGCGCCTCCATCTCCACGCCGGTCCGATGCGTCGTGCGCACCGCGCATTCGATGCGAAGTTCGCGCTCGCCATGCCAGCGCACGTCGAAACGGCAGCCGTCGATGGGCAGCGGATGGCAGAACGGCACCAGTTCGTGGGTCCGCTTGGCCGCCATCGTTCCGGCGACGATCGCGGTCTCGACCACGCCGCCCTTGGCGCTGCGCAGCCCGCTGGCGCGCAGCTCCGCGGCGGCGGCCGCCGGGAAGCGCACGCGGCATTCGGCGACGGCTTCGCGCGCGGTCGCGGGCTTCGCGGACACGTCGACCATCGCCGGGAAACCGCGCGCGTCGATGTGCGTCAACGCCGGCGCGGCGGTCTTCTTCGCTTTCGCGGCCATCAGCCCCCCACCAGGTACATTTCGACGCGCTTGCGCGCGGAGCCGGCCGCTTCGCCGCGCAGCTCGCTGTAGCGGTCGGCGCGGCCGCGCCAGGCCGCGGCGATGCGCGCGTCGAGCGCGTCCCCGCCTTCGGCCAGCGCCGCGCGCAGGTCGTGGCCCTCGCCGGCGAACAGGCAGGTGTAGAGCCGCCCGTCGGCGGACACGCGGGCGCGGTGGCAGTCGCCGCAGAACGGCGCGCTGACCGAACTCACGAACCCCACTTCGCCGCCGCCGTCCGCGAAGGCATGGCGCGCCGCGACTTCGCCGCGGTAGTCCGGCGCCAGCGCGCGCAACGGCCAGCGCGCGTGCAGGCGGTCGCGCAGCTCGGCGGACGGCACCACGCGCGCGCGGTCCCAGCCGTTGCAGGTGCCGACGTCCATGTATTCGATGTAGCGCACCACGTGCCCGCGTTCGCGCGCGAACGCCGCCAGCGGCAGCACCTGGTCGTCGTTCACGCCGCGCTGCACGACGCAGTTGAGCTTGATCGGCCCGAAGCCGGCGCGTTGCGCCGCGTCCAGTCCGGCCAGCACGTCGGCCACGTCGCCGCGCCCGCCGGACAGGGCGCGGAAGCGCGCGGGATCGAGCGCATCCAGGCTCACCGTCAAGCGCCCCAGCCCGGCATCGCGCAACGCCTGCGCGTGCGCGGCGAGCAGCGAACCGTTGGTGGTGAGCGCCAGGTCCTCGATCCCGGGGATCGCCGCCAGCCGCGCCACCAGCTCGGGCAGCCGCTTGCGCAACAGCGGCTCGCCCCCGGTCAGGCGCAGCTTGCGCACGCCCAGGCGCGCGAAACCGCGCACCAGCCGCTCGATGGCGTCGAACGTGAGTCGTGAGCCGCTGTCCATGCCATGGTCGTCGGCGATGCGGTCCGCGGGCATGCAGTACGGGCAGCGGAAATTGCAGGCTTCGATCACCGACAGCCGCAGGTCGCGCAGCGGGCGGCCGAGGCGGTCCTTGGGCGCGGAGTCCGCCGGCGGTGCTTGCACGATTGCGGCCATGCTCAGGTGCCCTGGCGCCAGACGGCGTCGTAGGCGCGGTGCAGGCGCGCGAAGTCGCGCAGCACGGCGCCATGGTCGCGCGCGCCGCGCAGCTTGAGCAGCGACCGGCGCAGGCGCGCGAGGTTCGCTTCGCGCCAGCCGGTGGCGGGGATGCGCAGCGTCGACTTGTCGAAGTCGATGAGCGCGCCCTTGCCGAAGGCATCGAACAGGATGTTGTCCGCGTTGAGGTCGGCGTGGTCCAGGCCGGCGCGGTGGAAGCGCGCGAGCAGGCGCCCGGTCGATTCCCAGGGCGCGGCATCGGCCTGCCGCGCCGCGAGCGTGCCGAACGAGGTCACGCCCGGCAGGCGTTCCACCAGGATCGCGGCGCGATAGCGCAGGCCCTCGCGCCAGTAGCAGGCCGCCAGCGGCCGCGGCACCGGCAGGCCCAGCGTGTGCAGCGCGCGCGTCAGCCGGAACTCGGCGAAGCTGCGGGTGCGGTCGGCGCCGCGCCAGGCGTACGCGTCGCGGCTGAAGCGCGCCGCCAGCCCGCCGCGCCGGTAGTGGCGCAGCACCGCCGCGCCGAAGGGCCCGTCGACGAACCACGCCGCGCCGCGCCCGCCGGCGGCCACCGGCTCGGCGCGCCCCTCCCACCATCCCGGGTCGAACCATTCCGCCGCGGCTTGCTGCACGAGCCGCGCGTCGAACAGAATCGAGCCATAGCCCGCCGTCCCCGCCGCGCCGCCGGCGCGCCGGACTTCGAACGGCGTCAGTTGCTCGCTGGCGTCGAAGGCGACCATCCAGCGAGTCTAACAAGGCATGCACGCAGCTTCTCCCCTCCCGGCCGCGCCCCCGCCCGCCTCCGCCTGCCTGCTGCGGTTGTCGGCGCTGGGCGACGCGACCCACGTGGTGCCGCTGGTCCGCACCCTGCAGCGGGCCTGGCCGGCGCTGCCGATCGCCTGGGTGATCGGGCGCGGCGAGCACCGGCTGCTCGAGGGACTGCCCGGCGTCGAATTCATCGAGTACGACAAGCGCAGCGGCCTGCGCGGAATGTTCGCGCTGCGCCGGGCGCTGCGCGGGCGCCGCTTCGGCGCGCTGCTGCAGCTGCAGGTGGCGGCGCGCGCCAACCTGCTGTCGGCGTTCATCCCGGCGGCGCGCCGGATCGGCTACGACCGCAGCCGCTCGCGCGACCTGCACGGCCTCTTCGTCGACGAGCGGATCCCGGACCGCCCGGGCGTCCATGTGCTCGACGCCATCGGCAGCTTCTGCGAGCCGCTGGGCCTGGTCCAGGATCGCGTGCAGTGGGACCTGCCCGTGCCCGGCGACGCGCACGCCTGGGCGCGCGCGCAGTGGGCCGAGGACGGCAAGCCGGCGCTGGTGATCTCGCCGTGCTCGAGCCACGTGCTGCGCAACTGGCGCGCCGACCGCTATGCCGCGCTGGCCGACCACGCCGCTGCGCAGGGCTGGCGCGTCGTGCTGTGCGGCGGACGCAGCGCGCTCGAGCGCGAGACCGCGGATGCGATCCTCGCCGCGATGACGGCGCCCGCGCTCGACCTCGTCGGCAAGGACACGCTCAAGCAGCTGCCGGCGCTGCTCGCGCGCGCCGCGCTGGTGGCGACGCCCGATTCCGGCCCGATGCACATCGCCAACGCGATGGGCACGAAGGTGCTGGGCCTGCATGCGGCCAGCAATCCGGCGCGCAGCGGCCCCTATTCCGACCGGCGCTATTGCGTGGATCGCTACGACGATGCCGCGCGGCGCTACCTCGGCAAGCCGGCGGCCGGACTGCGCTGGGGAACGAAGATCGAGCGCGAGGGCGTGATGGACCTCGTGACCGTGGACGACGCCATCGCGGCGTTCGAACGCTACCGGGCGGACAACCCCGCGCCGTAGTCCTCGTACGACTTCTCCTCGACGTAGGTCGAGCCCAGCGCGAGGTTGATGTCCTTCTTGATCCGCGCGCGCTCGTCGTTCTCGACGTAGACGCTGCGGGCCAGGCGGATGAACTCGGCGTCGAAGGCCTGCGCCTTCTCCTTGACCCGGATGTCGTCCTCGATCACCCACAACCGCTCGTTGACGGCCTTCAGCCGCGCGCGCAGTTCGGCGACGTCCTTGCCGGCCGCCGGGTGCGCCATCCAGGTGCGCTCCAGCGCCGACAGCTCGTTGCGCACGTTCGCCAGCTTCGACGGGTCGGTCATGCGCTCGGACTTGATCTGCAGGATCGCGATCTTGTCCAGCAGTTCGCCGTAGGACACGGGGACGAGCAGTTCATCGTTCATGGCGCGAGTCTACGCAAAAAGGGGGTCAGGCCACCATTTCCGGCGTGCCCGGAATGGTGGCCTGACCCCCTTTTGCTGGTCTGGCGGAGAGGGTGGGATTCGAACCCACGGTACGCTTGCACGTACGCCTGATTTCGAGTCAGGTACATTCGACCACTCTGCCACCTCTCCGGTGGTCTTCCCCCGCCGCGACGCCGTCGGGGGCGGGCGAACAGGGCCGCAAATGATACGGGGCGCGGGCGCCAGCGACAAGCGCCGCGGCGCCGTGGTTGTGCCGCGGCCGGCCCGCCCCGATGATTGCGTTTTCCGGTGGGACGCCACGCCACGACGGGCCGCATGATCGAGTTCGGACACCTCACCCACGTCGGCCTCAGGCGCGAGCTGAACGAGGACACGTATTACGGCGACAGCGACCTGGGCCTGTGGCTGGTCGCCGACGGCATGGGCGGGCACGAGTACGGCGAGGTCGCCAGCGCGCTCGCCCGCGAGGCGATCGTGCGCGAGGTCCGCGAAGGCGCGCCGCTCGCGCAGGCCATCCGCACCGCCGACGAGGAGATCATCCGCGCGTCGCGCAAGCGCGGCGATGCCC
This sequence comes from Lysobacteraceae bacterium, assembly GCA_024508915.1. Taxonomy (GTDB): domain Bacteria; phylum Pseudomonadota; class Gammaproteobacteria; order Xanthomonadales; family Xanthomonadaceae; genus Cognatiluteimonas. The sequence continues at coordinate 6,688 of JANINR010000068.1, forward strand.
TGCCGATGGGCACCACGGTGGTGGCCGCGCGCGTCGCCGGGCGCCGCTTCGAGGTGGCCTGGGTCGGCGACAGCCGCGTCTACCTCTGGCGCGACGGCAAGCTCGCCCAGCTGTCCCAGGACCACAGTTACGTGCAGGAGCTGATCGGCCGCGGCGAGATCAGCGTCGAGCAGGCGCGCAGCCATCCGCACCGCAACGTCGTGACCCAGGCGCTGGGCGTGACCGACCCGCAGCAGCTCAACGTCGAGACGCTCTCCGGCGAACTCGATGCCGGCATGCAGCTGCTGCTGTGCAGCGACGGCCTGACGGAGGAAGTCGACGACGCCCGCATCGCGCAGGCGCTGTCGCACCTGGACTGCAGCGCGCAGGAATGCGTGGACGAGCTGGTCGCGGCCGCCCTCGATGGAGGCGGTTCGGACAACGTGACGGTGGTGCTGGTCCGCCAGGCCTGATCCCGACGCGCGGGGTTGGCCGCGCGGGCGGCGCGACTCAGGCGAGCGCGGCTTCCGCGGCTTCCGCGGCTTCCAATCGCTCCGCGTCGCCGGAAGCCGCGACCAAGCGGTCCCAGACCGCAACGCCGCCGGCCTTCTTCCGCAGTTGCTCGAGGCGGGCCGCGTGCGACTCCAGTTCCCCGGCGGTGACCAGCACCCGCGGCCGCGCCGATGCGCTGCCCGCCACCGGCGCCAGCGCGACCACCGTCGCCCCCGGCGACTCCGCCGCCAGCGCGTCGAAGCCGATCTCGCCCTGCCCCGCGGTCAGCGCCAGGTAGGCGTCGGCAAGCAGCTGCGCATCGAGCAGCGCGCCGTGCAGCTGCCGGTGCGAGTTGTCCACGCCCAGTCGCCGGCACAGCGCGTCCAGCGAGTTGCGCTGGCCGGGGAAGCGCTGCCGCGCCAGCTCCAGGGAATCCTCCACGCTGCAGCGCTCGCGCAGCGGCGCGTGGCCGCGGCCCAGCCGCGCCAGCTCGTTGTCGAGGAAGCCGATGTCGAACGCCGCGTTGTGGATCACCAGTTCGGCGCCGTCGATGAACGCGAGGAATTCCTCGACCACCTCGGCGAACTTCGGCTTGCCGGCGAGGAACTCGCGCGTCAGGCCGGTGACTTCCTGCGCGCCGGGCTCGAAATCGCACTCCGGGTCGAGGTAGCGCTGGAACGTGCGGCCGGTCGGCCGGCGTTCGACGAGTTCCACGCAGCCGATCTCGACGACGCGGTTGCCCTTTTCCCAGGACAGGCCGGTGGTTTCGGTGTCGAGCACGATCTGGCGCATGGTCGCAGTCTAGCGCGGGCGCGCTAGCGCCGGAACGCTTCGGCCTGCGCGCGCGCGAGGGCGTCGACGCGATCGTTGTCGGGATCGCCGCTGTGGCCCTTCACCCAGCGCCAGTCGATGCGGTGCCGCGCGCATGCGGCCTGCAGGCGCTCCCACAGGTCGCGGTTCTTCACGTCGCCGCCGCCGGAGGTGCGCCAGTTGCGGCGGATCCAGCCCGGCAGCCATTCGGTGATGCCCTGGCGCACGTACTGCGAATCGGTGTGCAGCACGATCACGCACGGCTCGCTCAGGGCCTCGAGCGCCATGATCGCCGCCATGAGCTCCATGCGGTTGTTCGTGGTCAGCGCCTCTCCGCCGGCGAGCTCGCGCTCGCGGCCGCGGTAGCGCAGGAGCGCGGCCCAGCCGCCCGGGCCGGGATTGCCCAGGCACGCGCCATCGGTGTGGATGCCGACTTCCTTGCGCGCGGCCGGCGCCTTCGCCGCGGTCATGCGGCGGGCGCCCCGGCGCCGGCGCCGATCCGCATCGGCTTGCGCGCACGCACGGGCGTCAGCGGCACGACCCGCTTGTGCGCGCGCAGCACCCAGGCCGCGCGCACGCCGGGACCGTGCTGGAGCGTCGTGTCCACGATCGCGGCCCAGCGCGGTCCGATGCCCTGCGAGACCGGATCGGGCGCCAGCCCCGCGGCGCGCAGCCGCCGCCGCCACGGTTGCGGTTCCGACGCCCCGGGCCCGCCGCCGCCCCAGCGCCAGCGCCACGGCGAGAGCGGATTCAGGCAGTAGACCGAGAGCGACGCGCCCGGGACCAGCACCCGCGCGCACTCGGACAGCAGCGCGGCGGTCTCGGGCCCCGACAACGCCGGATGCTGGAGCACGATGGCGGCGATCGATTCGTTGGCCAGCGGCAGGGGCAACGCGCAGCGCACGGCGCCGGCCCAGCCGCCCGCGCCGGGACGGAGCGGCAGGCCGGGACCAGCCAGCCCTTCGGCGCCGGCGGCGGCCGGCCCCAGCCACAGCCAGGGCTGTCCCGGGCGCTCCCCGAGCAGCCCGCGCAGGTGCGGCCACTCGCTGTCCAGGAGCGCCTGGCCAGGCAGGGAGGCGAACCAGGAAGGGGCGGGACCGGGTTGACCGGTCGCGGAAGGCACGGGCATGGTCGCCATTCTGCGGGCCACCCCGCCAGGACGCCACCCATGCTGCTCGAGCCGCTGCCCGCCTTCGCGGACAACTACATCTGGACCCTCCGCGACGCCCCGGCCGGCGCGCCCGTGGTGGTGGACCCGGGCGATGCCGCGCCGGTGCTGGGACTGTGCGACCGCCTGGGCGTCGCGCCCGCGGCCCTGTTGCTGACCCACCACCACCCCGACCACGTGGGCGGGGCCGCGACGCTGCTGCAGCGCTGGCCCACGCTCCCGGTGTTCGCGCCGGAGGACGGGCGCATCGACCTGCCCTGCCGGCGCGTCGGCGATGGCGACGTGGCGGTCGCCGGCCCCTGGCGCTTCGAGGTCCTCGCGGTGCCCGGCCACACCCGCAGCCACGTGGCCTTCCATGGCCACGGGCTGCTGTTCTGCGGCGACACCCTGTTCAGCCTCGGGTGCGGGCGCTTGTTCGAAGGCACGCCGGGGCAGATGCTGGCGTCGCTCGACCGCCTGGCCGCGCTGCCCGGGGCGACCCGGGTCTGCTGCGGGCACGAATACACGCTGGCCAACGCCGCCTTCGCGGCCGCGGTCGATCCCGCCAACCCGGCCCTGCGCCGGCGCACCGAGGAGGCCCGCGCGATGCGCGACCGGCACCGGCCCACCCTGCCGGCGACGCTCGCCGGCGAGCGCGACGCCAATCCCTTCCTGCGCATCGACGAGGGCGCCGTGCTCGATGCGGTCGCCGGATACCTGGGGCGGCCCCCGGTCGACCGGGTGGACGCCTTCGCCGCGTTGCGGCGCTGGAAAGACGGATTCGCCGCGTGACGGCCGCCTCGCGCGCGACCCGGCTGGCGCCGATCCTCGCGGTCGCGCTGGCACTGCTGCCCGGCACCGGGCGCTGCGGGGATCCGCCGCCGCCGCAGGCAGCCGCGACCGAAGCGTCCGCCGCGACCCGGAGCGGCCTGGAGATCTACGCGCGTTTCCGCGAGGGACTGGCGGATCCGGACTGCCCGGTCGACAGCAGCAGCGCGCGCTGGCGCAAGCACTTCGCCCACGCGCCGCAGCGGCTCGGCGCCGATGGCGACGACGCGCTCGCGCTGTTCGGCTACGTCGTCGACGCGCTGCGCGAAGCGGACCTGCCGACGGAGTACGCGCTGATCCCCTTCGTCGAAAGCGGCTACAAGCCGGGGGCGCGCAGCCGCTCGGGCCCGGCCGGGCTCTGGCAGATGGCGTCGGTGACCGCCCGCCACCACGGCGTCCCGATCCGGCCCGGCTACGACGGGCGACTGTCGCCCGTGGATTCCACGCGCGCCGCGGTGCGCTACCTCAAGACCCTGCACGGCATGTTCGCCGGCGACTGGCGGCTCGCGGTGATGGCCTACAACGCGGGCGAATACCGCGTGTTCGGCGCGCTGCGCCGCTCGCACCAGGTCGCGCGCGACGCGGATCCGGAAAAGCTCGCGACGCTGTCGGGCATCACCCGCGCCTACGTGCGCAAGCTTCAGGCGCTGTCCTGCCTGCTCGATCGCGCCGACGAGCGCGAGGCATGGCTGCAGGCGATGGATCGCCCGATCCCGGTCCTCGAGGCCGTGGACGTGCCGGACGAAGCGCGCGACCTCGGGCGCTGGGCCGCGGATGCCGGTCGCGATGCCGCGATGGTGCGCCGGCTGAACCCGGCGCTGGCGGCCGGGCGGATCGCGCGCGGCCACCGCACGCTGCGCGTGCTCGCGCCGATGCCGCCGATGCCCGAAGCGCACGCGATGCCCGAAGCGCCCGCGGTGCCCGAACCGGTCGCGGCGCCCGACCCGCTCGCGGCCGCCGCGAGTGGCCCCGCGACCGCGACACAGGCACACTAACGCCCTGTTTCCGCTTCCGACGGACGTCACCATGGGATTCCTGCAGGGCAAGCGCGCACTGGTCACCGGCATCGCCAGCCAGCGCTCGATCGCCACCGGCATCGCCGACGCGATGCACCGCGAAGGCGCCGAGCTGGCGCTGACCTACCAGAACGACAAGTTGAAGTCGCGCGTCGAGGACGCCGCCAGCGAGTACGGCACCGACATCGTGCTGCCGCTGGACGTCGCCGACGACGCCCAGATCGACGCGTGCATGGCGGCGCTGGGCAAGCGCTGGCCGGAGGGCTTCGACATCCTGGTCCACTGCATCGCCTTCGCCCCGCGCGAAGCGATCGAGGGCGATTTCCTCGACGGCATCAACCGCGAGCGCTACCACATTGCGCACGACATCAGCGCGTACTCGCTGGCGGCGCTCGGGAAGGCCGCGCGCCCCCTGATGAAGGGCCGCAACGGCGCGATCCTCACCTTGTCCTACCTGGGCGCGGAGCGCGCGCTCGCGAACTACAACACGATGGGGGTCGCGAAGGCCTCGCTGGAAGCCACCGTTCGCTACATGGCGATGGCGCTCGGCCCGGAGGGCACGCGCGTCAACGCGATCTCCGCGGGCCCGATCCGCACCCTCGCCGCGTCCGGCGTCGCGAACTTCCGCAAGATGCTCAGCCAGTTCGAGGCCGCCGCGCCGCTCCGCCGCGCGGTGACCATCGAGGACGTCGGCAACACCGCCGCGTTCCTGTGCTCGGACCTCGCCCGCGGCATCACCGGCGAGATCACCTACGTGGACGCCGGCTACAACATCATGGGGATGAGCGGGATCGAGTGATCCCGTGCGGGACGCCGCGACCCGCGGCGTCCCCGTCCGGCGCGAGCCCTACATCCGGTCTTCGGCGACCGTGATCCGCATGCGCCGGCGCAGGTTCCTGACGATCTCGTCCATCGTCTCCATCGCCGCCACCTGGCCCATCTGCTGGCGCAGCTGCTCGCGGCGGTCGGGCGGCGCCTGCTTCGGGTCGCCCGGCACCACGTGCGTGACCTGGTAGACGACGATCCGGCCGTCGCCCAGCACCTTGCTGCCGACGGTGGTCTTGCCCGCTTCCGGCGCGGGCGCCGCGAAGACGGCCGCATTCGCCTCGGCATCGGGGATCGGGATCCCGCGCGGCAGGCCCGGCATGGTGGTGGCGGCCAGGCCGCGCGCACCGGCCACGGCGTCGAACGCCTTGCCCGCGCGGACCTCGGCGACGAACGCGTCCGCGGCAGCCGACGCGCGCTTCGCGGCGCGGTCGTTGCGGATCGCCGCGATCACCTGCGGCGCGACCTCGGAGAGCGGCCGGCGGTGCGCGGCCTCGTGCGCCACGACGCGGATCAGCACGCTGTGGTTGGGCCCGATCTCGATCGGATCGCTCACCGTGCCGTCCTGCACCAGCGCGTCCGAGAACGCCGCGCGCTGCACGGCCGGGTTGGCGGCGATCCCGTCGCCGGCGCCGCGCGCGAACGGCGCGGTGCGCTGCACCGGCAGGTCCGCCGCCTTCGCCGCGGACGCGAGCGAGGTGGGATTGCGATAGACCTGGTCCACGAGCTTGCCGGTCAGGTCGTTGAACAGGCGCTCGCGGTCCGCGTCGCCCTGTTCCTTCGCGAGCTGCGCCCGCGCATCCTCGAACGGCGTCTGCCGGCCCGCCTTGACCTCGCGCAGCTGCAGCACGTGCCAGCCGAACTCGGTCTTCACCGGCCCGGCGATGTCGCCCTGCTGCATCTTGAACAGCGCGTCCTCGAACGGCTTGGTCATCATGCCCTCGACCACCCAGCCGAGGTCGCCGCCGGCGTCCTTCGAACCGGTGTCGTCGGAATCCTTGCGGGCCAGCGCGGCGAAGTCCGCGCCCGGGGCGCGCGCCGCGGCGGCGATCGCCTCCGCGCGCGCCCTGGCGGCGGCCTGCGCGGCGGCGTCGGCCTTCGCGTCGACCTTCACCAGGATGTGCGACGCCAGCCGCTGCTCGGGCTCCTGGAAGCGCGCCTTTTCCTGCTCGTAGCGCTGCTTCAGCACCGCGTCGGTGGCCGGCGGCGGCGCGATGGCGCTGCCGTCGATGTCCACGTACTCGAGGGCCACCGTTTCCGGCGCCATGTACTCGCCGGCGTGCGCGTCGTACCACTTCTGGATCTCGGCCGCGCTGACCGCGCCGGCGTCCGGCGAAGGCGCCGGCAGGATCGCGAAGGACGCGTCGCGCTTCTCGTCGATCAGGCGCAGCACCGCGTCGACCTCGGCATCCGTCGCGAAACCGGAGGCCGCCACCTGGCGCGGGATCAGCGTGCGCTCCAGGTCGTCGCGCACCAGCTGCTGGAACTGCACCGGCGAGCGCTGCGGCACCTGCGAGGCGAGCACGAGCTGGTATTGCTGCGGGTTGAACTTGCCGTCCACCTGGAACGCCGGGATCGACTCGATCTCGCGGCGAACCTGCGCGTCGCCGACCGCCACGCCATCGCGCACGGCCATCATCCGCAGCACGCGCTCGTCGATCATCGCGTCGACGATGCGGCGCTTGTTCTCCTTCGACTCGAAGGCGCGCGGGTCGAACGCCTCGCCCTGCGCTTCGCGGGCGGACTGGCGCTCCTGCTCGAAGCGCTGGCGGAAGTCGGCGGCGTCGATCTCCTCCGCCTGCCAGAGCTTGCTGGCCGGCCACCAGTGCGGCGCGCCCGCCCACCACGTCGGCGGGGCCTCCACCTTCGCGACCCAGGTCGCGTTGTTCTGGTGCAGGTACTGCTCCATGCCGAAGAACGCGAACGGGATGGTGAGCAGCCCGAGCACGGTGCCGGCGATCCAGCCGGAGGTCTTGTCGCGGAGTTTCTGCAGCATGGAATGGGCATCGGCCGGGAACGTAGCCGCCCAGTCTACCCGCATCGCGGGGCCCGGAAAACGCGCCCGCCCCGAAAGCGCGGGCCCGCAAAAGCAAAGGCCCGCATCGCTGCGGGCCCCGTGCCTGGAAAAGCGAAGGCCCGCATTGCTGCGGGCCTTGCTTCGAATCGATGGCGGAGTGGACGGGACTCGAACCCGCGACCTCCGGCGTGACAGGCCAGCATTCTAACCGACTGAACTACCACTCCGCGGAGCCGGGCATGATACAGACCGGCGCGGAGGCCCGCAAGCCTCCGATGGTGGGTGCTGAGGGGATCGAACCCCCGACCCTCTCCTTGTAAGGGAGACGCTCTACCGCTGAGCTAAGCACCCGCGACGCGGATGATACCGGAGCCGCGGCGCGCGCCGCCCCGGAACGAAGAAGCCCGGCTTGCGCCGGGCTCCGTCGGGAATCGTGTCGCGGGCGCGGATCAGTTCACCGCGTCCTTCAGCGCCTTGCCGGGCTTGAAGCCGGGGTTCATCGAGGCGGCGATCTTGATCTCCTCGCCGGTGCGCGGGTTGCGGCCGGTGCGCGCGGCGCGCTTGCGCACGTCGAACGTGCCGAAGCCGACGAGCGTCACGGTGTCGCCCTTCTTCAGCGCACTGCTGATGGTGGAGATCATGGCATCGACCGCGCGCCCGGCGTCGGCGCGCGAGATGTCGGCGGCGCCAGCGACGGCTTCGATGAATTCGGCTTTGTTCATTGCTTGCTCCAGTACGGCGCGTTCGGCCGGAAGCGGTCGTTATACCAGCGCCCCGGAAGCGAGGCAACACGGAAACCGAGGCGTGGCGCGGTTTCCAGCGGAATCCGCGCCCGCCCCGACGCGCCGTCAGTGGCGGGCGTCGGCCCGGTCGTCGCCGTTGGAGGGCTCGCGCGCGGCCTCCGGCTCGGGCAGCGCGGCGGCCGGCGCCTTGGGCGCCAGCGGGCGCTCCAGGGCGAGATCGAGGACCTCGTCGATCCAGCGGACGGGCACGATCTTCATCTGCTCGGCCACCGACTTCGGGATGTCCGCGAGGTCCTTGCGGTTTTCCTCGGGGATGATCACGGTGCGCACGCCGCCGCGCATCGCCGCGAGCAGCTTCTCCTTCAGGCCGCCGATCGCCGTGACCTTGCCGCGCAGCGTGATCTCGCCGGTCATCGCGACGTCGGACTTCACCGGCACCTTGGTGAGCGTCGAGACCAGCGCGGTCGCCATCGCGATGCCCGCGCTCGGGCCGTCCTTCGGCGTCGCGCCGTCCGGCACGTGCAGGTGCACGTCCTGCTTCTGCAGGAAGTCGAGGTCGATGCCGAGGCGGTCGGTTCGCGCACGCACCACGCTCAGCGCCGCGGACGCCGACTCCTTCATGACGTCGCCGAGCTGGCCGGTGAGGATCAGCTGGCCCTTGCCCGGCACCAGGGTCGACTCGATCTGCAGCAGGTCGCCGCCGACCTCGGTCCAGGCCAGGCCCGTGACCAGGCCGACCTCGTTCTCGGCTTCCGCGCGCCCGAAATCGAAGCGCTGGACGCCCAGGTACTTATCGAGGTTCTTCTCCGTGACCTGGATCGCCTTCGGCTTGCGCTTGCCCGCCTGCGGGCCCTTCAAGGCGATTTCCTTGACCACCTTGCGGCAGATCTTCGCGACCTCGCGCTCGAGGTTGCGCACGCCGGATTCGCGCGTGTAGTACCGCACGATGCCCTGCACCGCGTCCTCGCCGATCTTCAGCTCGCCGGCCTTCAGGCCGTTCGCCTTCATCTGCTTGGGCACCAGGTAGCGCATCGCGATGTTGATCTTCTCGTCCTCGGTGTAGCCGGGGATGCGGATGACCTCCATGCGGTCCAGCAGCGGGCCGGGGATGTGCAGCGAATTCGAGGTGGCGACGAACATCACCTCGCTCAGGTCCAGGTCGACCTCGAGGTAGTGGTCGTTGAACGCGTTGTTCTGCTCGGGATCGAGCACCTCCAGCAGCGCCGAGGACGGATCGCCGCGGAAGTCCATCGACATCTTGTCGATCTCGTCGAGCATGAACAGCGGATTCTTCGTGCCCGCCTTGTTGAGGTTCTGGACGATCCGGCCCGGCATCGAGCCGACGTAGGTGCGGCGGTGGCCGCGGATCTCGGCCTCGTCGCGCACGCCGCCCAGCGACATCCGCACGAACTTGCGGTTCGTGGCCTTGGCGATCGACTGCCCGAGCGACGTCTTGCCGACGCCCGGCGGGCCGACCAGGCACAGGATCGCGCCCTTCATCTGCTTCACCCGCGTCTGCACCGCGAGGTATTCGAGGATGCGTTCCTTGACCTTCTCCAGGCCGTAGTGGTCGGCGTCGAGCACGTCCTGCGCGGCCTTGAGGTCCTTGCGCACCTTGGTGCGCTTCTTCCACGGCACGCCCAGCAGCCAGTCCAGGTAGTTGCGGACGACGGCCGCCTCGGCCGACATCGGCGACATCTGCTTGAGCTTGTTGAACTCGTTCTTCGCCTTGGCCTCCACGGGCTTCGGCATGCCTGCCTGGGCGATCTTGCGCGCGAGCTCGTCCAGGTCGTTCGGCGCTTCGTCGATCTCGCCGAGCTCCTTCTGGATCGCCTTCATCTGCTCGTTGAGGTAGTACTCGCGCTGCGACTTCTCCATCTGCGACTTCACGCGGCCGCGGATGCGCTTCTCCATCTGCTGCACGTCGATCTCGCCGTCCACGTAGCCGACGAGCAGCTCGAGCCGCGAGAACACGTCGGTGGTCTCGAGCAGCTTCTGCTTGTCGGCCAGGCGCACGCCCAGGTGCGCGGCGATGGTGTCGGCCAGGCGGCCGGGCTCCTCGATGCCGGCAAGCGTCTGCAGCAGCTCCGGCGGCAGCTTGCGGTTGCTCTTCACGTACTGCTCGAACAGGCCCATCAGCGAGCGCGCGACCGCCTCGACCTCGCGCGGATCGCGCGCGTCCTCGGCGGCCACCGGCGTCGCGCGGCCCGACAGGGTCCCGTCGCGCTCGGTGATCCGGTCCACGGTGGCGCGCTCGACGCCCTCGACCAGCACCTTGATGGTGCCGTCCGGGAGCTTGAGCAGCTGCAGCACGGTGGCCAGGGTGCCGACGGCATGCAGGTCGCCGGCGCCGGGGTCGTCGGTCTCGGCGGACTTCTGCGCGACCAGGACGATGCGCTTGTCCGATTCCATGGCCAGTTCCAGCGCGCGGATGGACTTCTCCCGGCCGACGAACAGCGGGATCACCATGTGCGGGAACACCACCACGTCCCGCAGCGGCAGGACGGGCAGGGAGGCGGATTGGGTACGTTCGGTCATGTGGGCTCCATTGGCTGACATGGTTATGGGGCCGGGGTGAAAGGGATGCAAGCGGAAACGCGCCGCCGCCCATGCGGGCGGCGGAATGTCAATATCAATCAACGACTTGCGGCAGAAGCCGCGGCCGTCCGGGTTACTCCCCGGCGGCGGCCTTGGGCGCCGGAGCCGGCGTCTGGTAGATCAGGTACGGGTCGGACTTGTGCTCGATCACCGACTCGTCGACGACCACCTTGCTGACGTTCTCGAGGGACGGCAGGTCGTACATGGTGTCCAGCAGCACCGATTCGACGATGGTGCGCAGGCCGCGGGCGCCGGTCTTGCGCTTGAGCGCCTTGCGGGCGATGGCCGCGAGCGCGTCGGGACGGAACTCCAGCTCCACCCCTTCCATCTCGAACAGCTTGCGGAACTGCTTGGTGATGGCGTTCTTGGGCTCGCTGAGGATCTTCACTAGCGCGGGCTCGTCCAGCTCCTCCAGCGTGGCGACGACCGGCAGGCGGCCGACGAACTCGGGGATCAGGCCGAACTTGATCAGGTCCTCCGGCTCGACCTCGGCGAGCACCTTGCCGACCTCGGCCTTGCGCTCGCTGCTCTTGATCTTCGCGCCGAAGCCGATGCCGCCGGATTCGGTCGAACGCTGCTGGATGATCTTCTCCAGGCCCGCGAACGCGCCACCGACGATGAACAGGATGTTGCGCGTGTCCACCTGCAGGAATTCCTGCTGCGGATGCTTGCGCCCGCCCTGCGGCGGGACCGAGGCGATGGTGCCCTCGATCAGCTTCAGCAGCGCCTGCTGCACGCCCTCGCCCGACACGTCGCGGGTGATCGACGGGTTCTCGCTCTTGCGCGAGATCTTGTCGATCTCGTCGATGTAGACGATGCCCTGCTGCGCCTTCTCGACGTCGTAGTCGCACTTCTGCAGCAGCTTCTGGATGATGTTCTCGACGTCCTCGCCGACGTAGCCGGCCTCGGTGAGGGTCGTCGCGTCCGCCATCGTGAACGGCACGTTGAGCAGGCGCGCCAGCGTCTCGGCGAGCAGCGTCTTGCCCGAGCCGGTCGGGCCGACCAGCAGGATGTTCGACTTCGCCAGCTCGACGTCGTCGTTCTTCTGCCGGCTCTCGATGCGCTTGTAGTGGTTGTACACGGCGACCGCGAGCGTCTTCTTTGCGCGCGACTGGCCGATCACGTACTGGTCGAGGACTTCCAGGATCTCCTTCGGCCGCGGCAGCGAGCTGCGCGCCGACTGGGCCTTCTCCTCGAGTTCCTCGCGGATGATGTCGTTGCACAGCTCGACGCATTCATCGCAGATGAACACGCTGGGGCCCGCGATCAGCTTGCGGACTTCGTGCTGGCTCTTCCCGCAGAACGAGCAGTACAGGATCTTGCTGCTGTCGCCGGATCGGCCTTGACGGTCTTCGCTCATTGTCCCCGCTTACCTGCTGCAGCCGCGATGGCGGCCCGAGAATAGCACAGCGCTCCGGAAGCCTTCCCGGACCCGCTGCTCATGATGGATTGCCTGCCGGATCAATCGCTTGCGGCCAGCCCGGGCGGGCGCCCGGGCCTGCCGCCGCGCTCAGGCGGCCTGGATGGAGTCCTCGGGCCGGCGCTCGAGGACCTGGTCGACCAGGCCGTACTCGCGCGCGGCCTCGGCGCTCTTGAAGTTGTCGCGCTCGGTGTCGCGGGCGATGGTGTCGAGCGCCTGGCCGGTGTGCTTGGACAGGATCTCGTTCAGGCGCTGGCGCATCGCCAGGATCTCGCGCGCGTGGATGTCGATGTCCGTCGCCTGGCCCTGGAAGCCGCCCAGCGGCTGGTGGATCATCACCCGCGAATTGGGCAGCGCGTAGCGCTTGCCCTTCGCGCCCGACGCCAGCAGCAGCGCGCCCATCGAGGCGGCCTGGCCGACGCAGATGGTGCTCACGTCCGGCTTGATGAACTGCATGGTGTCGTAGATCGCCATGCCGGCGGTGACGATGCCGCCGGGCGAGTTGATGTACAGGCTGATGTCCTTCTCGGGGTTCTCGGCCTCGAGGAACAGCATCTGCGCGACGATCACGTTCGCGACGTGGTCGTCGATCCCGCCGACGAGGAAGATCACCCGCTCCTTCAGCAGGCGCGAATAGATGTCGTACGCGCGCTCGCCGCGGCTGGTCTGTTCGACCACCATCGGCACGAGGTTGAGGGCCTTGGTCTCGCTCATGGTTTCGTTCCGCCTGCGGCTGTTCAGCCGATCGCTTCCTGGAAGGTGAGGGTCTGGTCGGTGTGCGTGGCGCGCTCGGCGATCCAGTCGATCACCTGCTCCTCCATCGCACGCGACTGCAGTCCCTGCATCAACTGGGGGTCGTTCCGGTACAAGTCAATGACCTGCTGCGGCTCCTCGTAGGTCGAGGCGATCAGGCGCATGAGTTCGTTCAGGCGGCGCGGGTCCAGGCGCAGGTCGTTGCGGCGGGCGACCTCGCCCACCAGCAGCGCGAGCAGCACGCGCTTGCGCGCCGGCTCCAGGAACGCCTTGTGCGCCTCGTCCGGCACCGCGGCGCCCTGGGCGGCCGCCTGGGCCAGGGCCCGGGCTTCCTGCTCGACCAGGCGCGGCGGCAGCTCGGTGGAGGCGAAGGACGCGGCCAGCGCCTCGCCGACCTCGCGGCGCAGGCGGCCCATCAGCGCGCCCTTGAGCTCGCGCTCGAGGTTGCTGCGGATGTCGGCGCGGAACTGCGACAGTTCGCCGCTGCGCACGCCGAAGCTGCGGATGAAGGCGACGTCCACTTCCGGCAGGACGCGCTCGGAGACGCGCTCGGCGGCCAGGTGCACCTGCGCCGTGCGACCGGCCAGCTGGGGCACGCGCCAGTCGGCGGGGAAGGCCACGTCGACCGTCTTGCTGTCGCCGGCCTTCATGCCCACCAGCGCCTTCTCGATGTCGGCGTACATCACGCCCGAGCCGATCACCGCGGTGCCGCGCTCCTCGCCCTCGGCGGGCAGGCGCTCGTCGCCGGCCTGCGACCAGGTGGCCAGGTCGACGGCGTCGCCTTCCTTCGCCGGGCGCTCGACCACGGTCCAGCTCCCGCGCTGCTGGCGCAGGTTCTCGACCATGCGGTCGACGTCGGCCTCGGTGACCTCGGCGGTGTGGCGCACGATCTGCAGCTTCGAGACGTCGATCTCGCCGAACTCCGGCATCAGCTCGAAGGTGGCGACGTAGGACAGCTCGCCCTCGCCCGCGGCGTCCGCCGGCTCGATGCGCGGGTTGCCGGCGATGCGCAGGTCGTTCTCGCGCACGGCCGAATCGAAGCCCTGGCGGAGGATGCCGTCCAGCACCTCGGCGCGCACCTGCTGGCCGAAGCGCTGCTCGACCACCGTGGCGGGCACCTTGCCCGGGCGGAAGCCCTTGATCCGGGCGGTGCGCGCGATCTCGCGCAGCCGGCCCCCGACCTGGGAATCCACGTCGCCGGCGGGCACGCGCAGCGTCATCCGACGCTCGAGGTTGCCCGTGGACTCGACCGAAACCTGCGTAGCTGAACCTGCCATCACCCACTCCGTCCGGCCGCGGCCTCGCCGCGGCGCTCATGCGTTGAAATTGTCGGGAAATTCCGGGAAACGCCGCCGGGGCGACGCCTGCCGCCCCTGCATCCCAGGGGCCGGGGCGGCGGAACGGGCTAGTTTCGCCGATTTGGCGGTGCGCCGCCACAGATTCCGCGGGCGGTTGGTGCGAAAGGCGGGACTCGAACCCGCACGCCTTGCGGCACCGGTACCTAAAACCGGGGCGTCTACCAGTTCCGCCACTTTCGCGAGCCCCGGATTCTATGCCGGGCCAAAAGAAAACGCCCGGCACGGGGCCGGGCGCTTCGGGATTGGTGGGCCGTCAAGGATTCGAACCTTGGACCTATTGATTAAGAGTCAACTGCTCTACCAACTGAGCTAACGGCCCGAAGCGGTCAATTATACAGCAATGAAGCGAATTGGGGTGGCTGAGGGGACTCGAACCCCCGACATCTGGAATCACAATCCAGGACTCTAACCAACTGAGCTACAGCCACCATTGAAGCAACGCGTCGAACGTGGCGCGCCCGGCAGGACTCGAACCTGCAACCGCCGGCTTAGAAGGCCGGTGCTCTATCCGGTTGAGCTACGGGCGCCCGGGCCGGATTGTCGCACCTGCTGCCCTTCCGGGCCGGGGTTGGTCGGGGTAGAGGGATTCGAACCCCCGACATCCTGCTCCCAAAGCAGGCGCGCTACCAGACTGCGCTATACCCCGCCGATCGGAACGTCTCCGCGGCGCGCCAACGCTGCGAAAGGCCGGCCATTGTCCGGAGCCGGCCGCGGCGTGTCAACGCGAGCGCCGCGTGCGTCCGGGCCGGGTATGCTGGCCGCGCACCCCGGCAACTTCCAACAGCGAGGCGACGATGCGCAGCGGCAATCCGGTACTGGGCGATTCCACCTTCCTCGACGCGGGCACCGGCACGGTCGTCCGGCACGACGCCGGCGCGATGAGCCTGAACGGCACCGTCAACAGGTCGGCCTTCCTGCTCGTGCTCGTCCTGGCCACGGCGATGTTCACCTGGGCGAAGGCCTACGCCGGCGGCGGCGCCGGCCTGATGCCGTACGTCTGGGGCGGCGCGCTCGGCGGCCTCGCGCTCGCGCTCGCCACGGTGTTCCGCAAGACCTGGGCGCCGGTGACCGCGCCGCTCTATGCGGCGGCGGAAGGCCTGTTCATCGGCGCGGTGTCGGCGCTGTTCGAGATGCGCTTCCCCGGGATCGTGCTGCAGGCCGTGGGGCTGACGTTCGGCACCTTCGCGGCGCTGCTCGTGGCCTACCGGAGCGGGCTCGTCCGCGCCACGGAGAACTTCAGGCTCGGCGTGGTCGCCGCCACCGGCGGCATCGCCCTGCTCTACCTCGTGAACATCGGCATGCGCCTGTTCGGCTTCGAGGGCATGTCCTTCATCCACGAGGGCGGCTGGGTCGGGATCGGCTTCTCGGCGGTCGTGGTGGTCGTCGCCGCGCTGAACCTCGTGCTCGACTTCGACTTCATCGAGAAGGGCATCGAAGGCGGCGCACCGAAATACATGGAGTGGTACGCCGCGTTCGGCCTGCTGGTGACGCTGGTGTGGCTCTACCTCGAGATCCTGCGCCTGCTCTCCAAGCTGCAGTCCCGCAACTGACGCTTTCTTCAGCCACGGATTTCACAGATCCCACAGATTCAAAAGCGTCAAAAAAGTTTGGGCCGCGCAAGCATGCACTTGCGCGGCCCAAATCTTTTTCAATCTGTGAAATCTGTGAGATCTGTGGCTGAAAAAGTCGTTTCAGGCGGCGCGGCGCGCGATGGCCTGGGCGAAGGCCATGGTGCTGCCGCTGCCGCCGAGGTCGGGCGTGAGCGACTCGCCGGCTTCCAGCGTGGCGTTGATCGCGTTGCGCAGGCGCTCGGCCTTGTCGAGCATGCCGAGGTGGTCGAGCATCTGCGCCGCGGCCAGGAGCAGCGCGCACGGATTGGCGACGCCCTTGCCGGCGATGTCCGGCGCCGAGCCGTGCACGGCCTCGAAGATCGCCGCGTCGGTGCCGATGTTCGCGCCCGGCGCGAGGCCCAGGCCGCCCACCAGGCCGGCGCACAGGTCGGAGATGATGTCGCCGAACAGGTTGGTGGTCACGATCACGTCGAACTGTTCCGGCTTCATCACCAGCTGCATGCAGCAGTTGTCGACGATCAGCTCGTTCGCCTCGATGTCCGGGTACTGCGCGGCCACTTCGCGCGCGACCTTCAGGAACAGGCCCGAGGTCGACTTCAGGATGTTCGCCTTGTGGACGATGGTGACCTTCTTCCGCCCGGTGCGGCGCGCCAGCTCGAAGGCGTAGCGCACGATGCGCTCGGAGCCGCGGCGCGTCGTCTTGGTGATCGAGGTCGCGGTGTCGCCGTCCTCCGACAGCGCCTGGCCTTCGGCGCTGTACGCGCCCTCGGTGTTCTCGCGCACGGTGACCAGGTCGATGCCCGACGGGAAGCGCGACTTCGTGTTCGGGTGCGATTTCGCCGGACGCACGTTGGCGTACAGGTCGAAGCGCTTGCGCAGCTCCACGTTGATCGAGGAGAAGCCGCCGCCGACCGGCGTGGTCAGCGGGCTCTTGAACGCGATGCGGTTGCGGCGGATCGATTCCAGCGTTTCGGCGGGCAGCAGCTCGCCGGTCTTCTCCAGCGCGGCCAGGCCGGCGTCGGCGAACTCGTAGGCCAGGCCGACGTCCATCGCGTCGAGCACGTGCAGCGCGGCGTCCATGATCTCCGGGCCGATGCCGTCGCCACGGATGACCGTGATTGTCTGTGTCATTGCGGATTCCGAGCGGTGGCGCGGCGCCCCGGGGGCACCGCGCGATGGGGGGAGGCGGCGAAAAACAGCGCCGTATTATGCCAGACGGCGCGGTATGGACCGGCGGTCAGCCGTGGTCGTGCGCGCCCGGCGCGGCCGCTCCGCCGCTTTCGAGGGTGTCCAGGAAGTCCACGGCGCGGCGCAGGTGCGGGATCACGATCGAGCCGCCGACCACCAGGCCCACCGAGAACGCTTCGAACATCTCGTCGCGGTCCACCCCCGCCTCGCGGCACTGGGCGACGTGGTAGCTGATGCAGTCGTCGCAGCGCAGGACCAGCGAGGCCACCAGGCCCAGCAGCTCCTTGGTCTTCACGTCGAGGGCGCCGGCCTGGTAGGTCTGGGTGTCGAGCGCGAAGAAGCGCCGCACGACCTGGTTGGGCTCGGCCAGGATGCGCTCGTTCATGCGCTTGCGGAACGCGGTGAACTGCGCGACCCGGTCGGCCTCGCCGCCGGTACCCTCCGCGCCGCTCATGCGCCTTCCCCGCCGAGCAGGGGGTCGAATTTCCCGGCGCGGTGCAGGGCCATCATGTCGTCGTAGCCGCCCACGTGGACGTCGCCCACGAAGATCTGCGGCACCGAGGTCCGCCCGGTCCGCGCGACCAGGCGCTCGCGCTCGGCCGGGTCCAGGTCCACCCGCACTTCGTCCCAGGCCAGGCCGCGGCTCTTGAGGAAGTTCTTGGCCGCCACGCAATAGCCGCACATCGCCGAGGTGTAGACGGTGATCGGAGGCGTGCCGGCGCCTGCGGGCGTGCCGGGGGACGGACTGCTGGACATCGTTCGGAAACTCGCGTGGCTTCGGTCGGTCCAATATGGGGCTGGTGGCACGCCTTTTCCAGCCCGCGAACCCCCATTAACCCGCCGTTCCGGCCCAGTCGCCCGCTTCCGCTATCCTCCGACCGATGCCCGCCCAGATGCCCGAACGCCGGTTCCCCGCCCGCCTGCCCATCGCCGCGATGCTGCTCACGGCGGTGCTGGCCCTGCCGGTGGCGGCGCAGCAATCCGCGCGCCTGCCGGACATCGGCTCTTCCGCCGCCGCGGTGCTCTCGCCCGCCCAGCAGCGCGAGTACGGGGCGATGACGCTCAGCCAGCTGCGGTACTACGGCTACACGCTGGAGGATCCGCTGCTGCAGTCCTGGCTGCAGGGCCTCGCCCGCCGCCTCGGTCCGGCGAGCGACGACCCGAAGCAGCCCTACACGCTGTTCATGATGCGCGACCGGCAGATCAACGCGTTCGCCACGCTCGGCGGCTACATCGGCGTCAACGCCGGCCTCGTGCTCGCGGCGAACCGCGAGGACGAAGTGGCCGCGGTCCTGTCGCACGAGATCGCGCACGTGACCCAGAAGCACGTGCTGCGCGGCGTCGAGCAGGCGCAGCGCGACCGCGTCCCGATCCTGCTGGCGATGCTCGGCGCGATCGCCGTCGCCCAGCACGGCGGCGGCAACTCCTCCGACGACGCGACGATGGCGGCGCTGATGTCCGCGCAGGGCCTGATGGCGCAGCGCCAGATCGACTACACGCGCGGCAACGAGGCCGAGGCCGACCGCATCGGCATCCGCACCCTCGCCCGCGCCGGCTACGACCCGACGGCGATGGCCGCGTTCTTCGAGCGGCTGCAGTCGGTGGTGCGCGAGAACCAGGGCCGCGAATCCGCCCCCGACTACCTGCGCACGCATCCGGTCACGACCTCGCGCATCAGCGAAGCGCGCGACCGCGCCGGCCAGATCGCGGCCGAACAGCCGCGATTCGCGCCGGCCACGCAGGTGGATACCTCCGGAAACCCGCTGCTGCCGGCGACGCTGCGCATCGGCAGCCTCGCGGCCGTCGGCGCCGGCAATGAATTCCCGTGGGCGAAGGAGCGCCTGCGCGTGCTCAGCGCGGACACGCCGATCGCGGCCGTGCGCGAGTACGGCCGGATGGCCCGCGCCGGCGCGCTCGACGACGACGAACGCTACGGCCAGGCGCTCGCGCGCCTGCTCGACGGGCAGGCCGCGCAGGCCGCCGCCGACCTGCAGGCCCTGCTGGACGCGCATCCAGGCGACACCTGGCTTGAACTCGCGCTGGGCCAGGCCGAAGCGCGCGCCGGCAAGGTCGCCGCGGCCGACGCGCGTTTCGACGCGCTGCTGGCCCGCATGCCGCGCAGCCCCGAAGTCGCGCTGACCTACGCGACGGTGCTCAACGAGCGCGGCACGCGCGCCGCCGGCCAGCGCGCGCAGGACATCCTGCGACCGCTGCTGCCGGTGGCCGCGGACGACCCGGTGTTCCAGCAGGCCTTCGCGCGCGCCAGCGAGATGGCCGGAGATCCCGTGCGCGCCGGCGAGGCCTATGCGGAGGCGGCCTACCTCAACGGGCGGGCCGAGCAGGCCCTGGTCCAGCTCGACACCCTGCGCAAGCGCGACGACGTCGACTACTACGCCCGCTCGCGCATCGACGCCAGGATCGCGGCGATCACGCCGGTGGTGCTGGAACTGCGGCGCGAAGGCATCCGCGACGAGGACCTGGGCCGCCAGTGAGCGGTGCGGCAGGGCCGCGCACGCGGTCCGGCGGGCATGTCACCGGTCGGTCACAAAACTGTCGTCTAATGCCCGCATCGGCCTCCCGCATGCCCGGCACGCAATGCAGAAGCGCATCCTCATCGTCGACGACGAACCCGCGATCCGCGACATGGTCGCCTTCGCCCTGCGCAAGGGCGACTTCGAACCGGTGCAGGCCGGCGACGCCCGCGAGGCCCAGGCCGCGATCGCCGACCGCATCCCCGACCTGATCCTGCTCGACTGGATGCTGCCCGGCACCAGCGGACTGGAGCTGGCGCGGCGCTGGCGGCGCGAGGCGCTGACGCGCGAGGTGCCGATCATCATGCTGACCGCTCGCGGCGAGGAGAACGACCGCGTCGGCGGGCTCGAGGCCGGCGTGGACGACTACGTCGTGAAGCCGTTCTCGGCCCGCGAGCTGCTGGCGCGCATCCGTGCGGTGATGCGGCGCGCGCGCGAGGACGAGGAAGACGGGAGCGTCAGCGCCGGCGCGCTGCGCATCGACGGCGCCGCGCACCGCGTGTTCGCGCGCATCGGCGGCGATGAACAGCCGGTGCCGATCGGGCCCACCGAATACCGGCTCCTGCATTTCTTCATGACCCATCCGGAGCGCGTCTACACGCGCTCGCAGCTGCTCGACCATGTCTGGGGCGGCAGCGTCTACGTCGAGGAACGCACCATCGACGTGCACATCCGCCGCCTGCGCAAGACGCTCGAGCCGGCCGGCCTGGACGCGATGGTCCAGACCGTGCGCGGCGCGGGCTACCGGTTTTCCGCCGCGACCTGATGCGACAATCCGGCGATGGCTTCCCTCCTTCGCCCCTGGAACAGGACCGTCGCGTTGTCGGCGCTGCTGCTCGCCGCCGGGCTCGCGCTCGGCGCGATGGCCGGTCGTCCGTGGGCGGGCCTGGCCTTCGCTGCGCTCGCCGCCTGGGCCTGGCAGGCATGGCGGCTGCGCGGCCTGCTCGTGCGCCTGGACGGGCGGCGCCGGCTGAAGGCGCCGGCCGGCGCCGGCGCATGGAACGAGGCCGAACGCCTGATGGTCCGCGCGCAGCAGGACCTGCGCGCGCGCAAGCGCCGCCTGGTCGGCATGCTGCGTGCGTATCGCGCGCTCGCCGACGCCCTGCCCGACGCGGTGATCGTCGCCGAGCGCGACAGCCAGCGCATCGCCTGGTTCAACGCCGCCGCCACGCGCCTGCTCGGGCTGCACTATCCGGCCGACATCGACGCGCCGCTGGGCGAGCGCCTGCAGCCGATGCCGGTCGCGCGCTGGCTCGCGTCGGGCCGCATGGCGGAACCGCTCGGCGACGTGCCCTCGCCGATCGACGCTTCGGTGCGGCTCAGCCTGCGCCTGGTGCCCTACTCCGAGGACCTGTGGCTGCTGATCGTCCGCGACGTGAGCCGGCTGAACCGCCTCGAGCAGATGCGGCGCGACTTCGTCGCCAACGTGTCGCACGAACTGCGGACCCCGCTGACCGTCGTCCATGGCTACCTCGAGATGCTCGATCCCGCGGAGCAGCCGGAATGGGCGCCGATGCTGGCCGAGATGCAGCGCCAGTCGCAGCGCATGACCCAGCTCGTCGAGGACCTGCTCACGCTGTCGCGGCTCGAAGCGCGCGATTCGCTCGACGAAGAGCAGGTGCCGATGGCGTCCATGCTGGCCACGCTCCGGCGCGAGGCCGAAGCGCTGAGCCAGGGGCGGCATGAGGTCGTGGTGGCCGACGTCGCCGGCGTGGACCTGTGGGGCTCGGTGCGCGAGCTGCACAGCGCCTTCTCCAACCTCGTGAGCAATGCCGTGCGCTACACGCCCGCGGGCGGCCGCATCGGCATCGAATTCCGCCGCGACGGCGGCGGCGCCGTGCTCGCCGTGACCGACAGCGGCTACGGCATCCCCGAGGCGCACCTGCCGCGCCTCACCGAGCGCTTCTACCGCGTCTCCACCAGCCGCTCGCGCGAGACCGGCGGCACCGGGCTCGGCCTGGCCATCGTCAAGCACGTGCTGGGCCTGCACCAGGCGCGCCTGTCCATCGAGAGCGAGGTGGGCCGCGGCAGCACCTTCGCCTGCGTGTTCGGCGCCGAACGGGTGCGCCAGCGCGAATCCATCGCCCGGGAGGGCACGTGACCCCCGCCACCCATTCCATCGCCGCCGTCGCGGCCGACGACCCGCTGCGCGAACCGGCGCTGTACTCCAACCGCGAACTGTCGCAGCTCGACTTCAACTTCCGCGTGCTCGCGCAGGCGCAGGATCCGTCGGTGCCGCTGCTCGAGCGATTGCGCTTCCTGTGCATCTCGTGCACGAACCTCGACGAGTTCTTCGAGATCCGCGCCGCCACCGTCCGCCACGCCCAGGACTTCGAGGCGCCGCTCGCGCCGGACGCCCTGCCGCCGGCCACGGTGCTGCGGCGGATCCACGAACGCGCGGCGGAACTGGTGGAGGCGCAGTACCGCTGCTGGAACCAGGTGCTGCGCCCGGCGCTCGGGGAAGCCGGCGTGCGCGTGCTCGCGCCCGCGCACTGGAACGACGCGCAGGCGCGCTGGCTGCGCGAATACTTCCGCGACGAGATCCTGCCGGTGCTGTCGCCGCTCGGCCTCGATCCGGCCCACCCGTTCCCGAAGATCCTCAACAAGTCGCTGAACATCGTCGTCGTGCTGGAGGGCCGCGACGCGTTCGGGCGCGCCGGGCACCTCGCGATCGTGCGCGCGCCGCGCTCGCTGCCGCGCATCATCCAGCTGCCGCCGGAGGTGTCGGGCGGCGACAGCGATTTCGTGTTCCTGTCGGCGATGCTGTCGAGCTTCGTCGAGGAACTCTTCCCCGGAATGCAGGTGAAGGGCGCGTACCAGTTCCGGGTGACGCGCAATTCCGAGCTGATCGTCGACGGCGAGGAAGTGGAGAACCTGGCGCTCGCGCTGCGCGACGAACTGGCCGGGCGCGGCTACCTGCGCGCGATGCGCCTCGAGATCGCGCACGACTGCCCGGCGCCGATCGTGCGCATGCTGCTGGACAACTTCGACCTGCCCGCGAACGCGGTCTACCGCATCGACGGCCCGGTCAACCTCAACCGCGCCGTGCAGGTGTACGACCTCGTCCAGCGGCCCGAGCTGAAGTACCCGCCCTTCCAGCCGCGAAAGCTTCGCGGCGGCGACGCCATGTTCGACCGCATCCGCGAGGGCGACGTGCTGCTGCACCATCCGTACGACGGCTTCGGGCCGGTGCTGGAGCTGGTGAAGCAGGCGGCGGAAGACCCGAACGTCCTCGCGATCAAGCAGACGCTGTACCGGACGGGCAAGGGCTCGGCGATAGTGGAAGCGCTCGTGCAGGCCGCGCGTAACGGCAAGGACGTGACCGCGGTGGTGGAACTGCGCGCGCGGTTCGACGAAGAGGCCAACCTGGGCTTCGCCGACCGCCTGCAGGAGGCGGGCGTGCAGGTGGTGTACGGCGTGGTCGGCTACAAGACGCACGCGAAGATGCTGCTCGTCGTGCGCCGCGAAGGCCGCAAGCTCCGGCGCTACGTCCACCTCGGCACCGGCAACTACCACGCCGGCACCGCGCGCGCGTATACCGACCTGGGGCTGTTCACGGCGGACGAGGCGATCGGCGCCGACGTCCACCAGGTCTTCCAGCAGCTCTCCGGGCTGGCGCCGAACGTCGGCCTGCGCCGGCTGCTGCAGTCGCCGTTCACGCTGCACGACGGCATCCTCGCCATGATCGCGCGCGAGGCCGCGCATGCGCGCGCCGGGCGGCCCGCGCGCATCGTTGCGCGCATGAACGCCCTCAACGAGCCGCAGGTCGTGCGCGCGCTGTACGCCGCCTCGCAGGTCGGCGTCGCCATCGACCTCATCGTGCGCGGCGCCTGCACGCTTCGCCCCGGCATTCCCGGCGTGTCCGACAACATCCGGGTGCGTTCGATCGTCGGCCGCTTCCTCGAGCACGCGCGCGCGTACTGGTTCGGCAACGACGGTGCGCCGGAGCTGTACTGCGCCAGCGCCGACTGGCTCGAGCGCAACCTGCTGCGGCGCGTCGAGGTCTGCTTCCCGATCCTGGACCCCGCGCTGGCCGAACGGGTCAAGCGCGAGGCGCTCGACAACTACCTCGCCGACAACCTCAACGCCTGGGAACTGCTCCCCGACGGCAGCTACCGGCGCCTGCGCCCGGCCGCCGGCGAAGCCCCGCACTCCGCCCAGGGCCACCTGCTCGCGGAGCTCGACGGCGCATGAACGACGCCCCCCACCTGCGCCTGCGTTCGGCCGCCCTGCCGCTGCAGGACGGCGACCTGCTCGCCGCGATCGACCTCGGCTCGAACAGCTTCCACATGGTCGTCTCGCGCTACGTGCTCGGGCAGCTGCGCACCGTCGACCGCATCCGCGAGATGGTGCGCCTGGCCGAAGGCCTCGACGGCAAGGGCGGGCTGCACCCGGAGGTGCGGGCGCGCGCGCTCGAATGCCTGTCGCGCTTCGGCCAGCGCCTGCGCGACATCCCGTCGCAGCGGGTCCGCGCGGTCGCGACCAACACCGTGCGCGCGCTCAAGGCGCCGCAGGCCTTCCTGGTACCGGCCGAGACCGCGCTCGGGCACGCCATCGAAGTGATCTCCGGCCGCGAGGAGGCGCGCCTGATCTACCTCGGCGTGGCCCAGGCGCAGCCGCCGAAGGCCGGCGAGTTGCGCCTGGTGATCGACATCGGCGGCGGCTCCACCGAATGCATCATCGGCAGCGGGCTCGACGCCATCGAGCGCGAAAGCCTGCAGCTCGGCTGCGTCGCCACGACGGCGCGCTTCTTCGGCGACGGCAAGCTCACCGGCAAGCGCTGGGACGAGGCGCTGCTCGAGGTCGGGGCGCAGTTCCAGCAGTTCGCCGGCGTCTACCGCCACCTCGGCTGGCAGGAGACGCTCGGCGCGTCCGGCACGATCAAGGCGGTGGGCGCGATCTGCGCGGAAATGAAGCTGACCAAGGGCGCGGTCACCGCGGCGGCGCTGCCGCAGGTGCGCGAACGCCTGCTGCGCGCCGGCCGCATCGAGGACATCGACCTGCCGGGACTGTCCGAGGAGCGCCGCCCGGTCATCGCAGGCGGCCTGCTGGTGCTGGAGGCGGCATTCGCGGCGCTCGGGTTGGAACGGATGGGCGTGAGCAAGGCCGCGCTGCGCGAGGGCGTCCTGTACGACATGCTCGGCCGCGGCGGGGCCGACGATCCGCGCGACGCTTCGGTGCTCGCCCTGATGCAGCGCTACGGCATCGACGCGGCGCAGGCGGACCGCGTGGCCCACGCCGCCGCGCAGCTCTTCGAGCGCGTGAGCCGGGACTGGCAGCTCGGGGCGGACGACCGCTGGATGCTGGTGCGCGCCGCGCGCCTGCACGAGCTCGGCCTCGCGATCGCGCACAGCCAGTACCAGGTGCACGGCGCCTACGTGCTGCAGCATTCGGACATCGCCGGCTTCTCGGTCCCGGAGCAGCGCATGCTCGCCGCGCTGGTGCGCTCGCACCGGCGCAAGGTGCCGAAGTCCGTGTTCGAGTTGATCCCGGACCGGCTGCTGCCGGCGACGCGCCGGCTCGCGGCGCTGCTGCGGCTGGCGGTGCTGCTGCACCGCTCGCACGAACCCGACGACCTGCCCGACCTGCGCCTGGATGCCGAGGGCGGACGGCTGGCGCTCTCGCTTCCGCGGCGATGGCTCGACGCGCGCCCGTTGCTGCACGCCGACCTCGCGCTGGAGCCCGAAGCGTTCGCGGCGCTGGGCATCGAGTTGCGGCTCGCGACGCACTGACCGACGAAAAAAAGGGCGGCGGCATCGCTGCCG
Source organism: Lysobacteraceae bacterium (assembly GCA_024508915.1). Taxonomy (GTDB): domain Bacteria; phylum Pseudomonadota; class Gammaproteobacteria; order Xanthomonadales; family Xanthomonadaceae; genus Cognatiluteimonas. The sequence goes on from JANINR010000068.1 coordinate 31,729, forward strand.
CCGCCCTTCGAACCGCCGAGTCGCCGCCGTCAGTCCTGCGCCAGCGGCTTGCGCGGGAAGCGCCGCGCCGAGGTGGCCGCCTCGTAGACCACCGCCGCCACGACCGCGGAGGCCTGCTTCAGGTCTTCCGCCGATGCGTGGTCGTAGGTGTCCAGGTTGGTGTGGTGGACGTTGCTGAAGTAGTCCAACCCGTCCTGCACGAACTGGAAGCCGGGCAGGCCGACGCGGTCGAACGAGATGTGGTCGGTGCTGGCGGTGTCGCCGGAGACCACATCGGTCGCGCCGACGTCGTTGAACGGCTTGATCCACGCCTCGAAGATCGGCATCGCCGCCATGTTCTGCTGCGCGTACACGCCGCGGACCTTGCCGGAACCGTTGTCGAGGTTGAAGTAGGCCGACAGCTTCTCGTACGCCGGCTTGCGCTGCAGCGCACCCTTGTTCTCGCGGAAGAACGCCGGGATCTTCGCTTCCTCGGGATCCTTCGGCTCCGGATAGGCGGCGAAGTGCTTCGCCACGTAGTCGGCGGATCCGAGCAGGCCCTGTTCCTCGCCGCTCCACAGCGCGATGCGGATGGTGCGGTCGGGGCGCGCGCCCACGGCCTTGAGGATGCGCACGGCCTCCATCATCACCGCCACGCCCGCGCCGTTGTCCGAGGCGCCGGTGCCGGCGTGCCAGGAATCCATGTGCGCGCCGAGCATGACCACTTCCGAGGCCCTCGGACCGGTGCCCGGGATTTCGGCGATGGTGTTGTAGCCGGGACGGTCGGCGTCGGTGGTGAAGCGCGAGTCGACGTCGACGCGCATGCGCACGGTCTCGCCGGACTTCAGCTCGCGCATGATCTGGTTGTACTGTTCGGCGATCATCGCCACCTCGGGCACGCCGGCCGATTCGCCGGCCTTGCGCGAGCCGCCGCCGCTGACGCCGATGATGCCGTTGTCGCGGCTGCTGATGCTGACCGCGGCGAGCACGCCTTCGTCGACGAGGAACTGGTTGACGAGCGGCACCAGCTCGGTGCGCTCGCGGAAGCGCTTGAGGCGGTCGCCGGCGTCGGCGCTGCGGTCGGCCGGGATGTCGAACTCGTGCAGTTTCTTCAGCCCGTCGGCGTCGAGGCGGCGGAAGTCCGGCTCGGTGCCCGGCTTGTACTCGCGCGCGTCGCTGAGGAACGCGATCTTGCCGCGCAGCTTGCCCTTGTACTTCTCCAGGTCGCCCTTCGACTTGATCGACACGGCGATGGCGTCGCCCTCCACCGGGCCGTTCGTGCCGGGCGTCCAGGCCTTGGGCAGCGCGTACAGCGGGGTCGCGCGCGGCGCGAGCATCTCGACGCGCGAATGGCTGAATTCCCAGCCGCGGCCGAAGTCGAAGGCCTCGTCGTGGGCGTTGGACAGGCCCCAGCCGGCGAGCTTGCCGCGCGCCCAGGCGTTGGCCTTGTCGGCCGCCGGCGACGCGGTGAGGCGCGGCCCGATGTCCTCGGTGAGTTCGCGCAGCGTCGCCATGACCTGCGAATGCTGGAAGGCTTCCTGCCGGATGCGGGCGACCATGTCCAGGTCCACCGGTTCCATCGATTGCGCGGCGGCGCTGCCCGCCGCCATGGCCATGCAGGCCGCCAACAGGTATCGCTTCAAGGTTCGTCCCCCAAGGACTCCACAGGAACCCCGAGTCTGGCAGGCCGGGGCGACCGGCGCCCATGCATTCGGTCATGGTCCGGCGGCGCCCGCGCCGGGCCGGCCGCTAGACTGGGCGCATGAACTACCGCCACGCCTTCCACGCCGGCAACCACGCGGACGTGCTCAAGCACGTGGTGCTGCTGGCGCTGTGCGATGCCCTGCTGGCCAAGCCGGCGCCGGTCTTCGCGCTCGACACGCACGCGGGTCGCGGCCTCTATGCCCTCGGCGGCGACGCGGCGCGGCGCACCGCAGAAGCCGACGACGGGGTCGCGCGGCTGGAGGCCTCGCGCCCCGGCGGCGGGTTCGCGACGCCGGTCGAGCGCTACCTCGCCGCGATCGGCGCCTGCCGCGCGGCACACGGCGCCGACGCATACCCGGGCTCGCCCTGGCTGCTCGCGCATGCGCTCCGCGCGGACGATCGCATCGCCTGCTGCGAGCTCCAGGACGAGGAGGCGGCGGCCCTGCGCGCCGCCCTCCGCGCCGATCCGCGCGTGGCCGTGCATCGCCGCGACGGCTACGCGGCGATGAAGGCGCTGCTGCCGCCGACCGTCGACGGCCGGCGCTTCGCGCGCGGCCTCGTGCTGGTGGATCCGCCCTACGAAGCGCAGCTCGGCGAGTTCGACCTCGCGCTGGCGGCGCTGCGCGAAGGCGTCGCGCGCTGGCCGCAGGGCGTGTTCGCACTCTGGTACCCGGTGAAGCAGCGGCGCGTGCTGCACCCCTTCCTGCGCGAGGCGGGCAAGCTCGCGGCGAAGGCCGGCGGGGCGCTGCGCGTCGAACTGCTGGTCCGGCCCGACGATTCGCCGCTACGCATGAACGGCAGCGGCCTGCTGGTGCTCAATCCGCCGTGGCGCCTCGACGCGGCGCTCGCGACGGCGCTCGCCCAGCTCCACGCGTCCCTCGCCGACCGCTCCGCGCCGCCTCCCCTCCTCGCCCCCCTCTAGCCGCACGTTGGCTTCGGGGCTGGGCGGCGGAAGCGTGCGGGGACTTTCGGGGGACGCCGTGAATACATCCCTGTAGGCTCTTCGGCGCCATCCATGGCGCCGACGCCCCCGAAAGTCCCCGCACGCTTCCACCGCCCCCGCACGCCGACTCTCCCCGCTTCGATGAAGAGCGGAAGAGCGAAGAGCGGCGGCTCGACGAAGCGGCGCGACTCGCTTGGGGTGGTCGCCGTGGAGTGCGCAGGCCGGTCCGGGACCGTCGGAGCCATGGATGGCGACGAAGAGGCTACATGGATGTACTTGTGCCGGGTCCCGGACCGGCCTGCGCACTCCGCGGCGACCCGTCACGAAGGCGAAGCGCACTCCACGGATTCCACGGCGAACTGCGCTTCGAATCGGGGTGGGGTTATTCGGGTTCGGCGACGGCGGACTGCTCGGGCTCGAAGAAGCTCCAGCGGACCTCGGGGAACTCGCGCTTCACCGCGCGCTCGACCTCGTCGATCGAATCGAGCAGCGTCCGCGTATCGCTCGACTCGCGCATGCGCGCCTGCACCGACACCATCACCTCGCTGCCCAGCTGCAGGGTGATCAGGCTGATCACGTGGTCGACCTCGGGCCGCGCCGCGAGGAACGCCCGCAGCTGCGCCTGGCGATGCGGGTCCATGCTCTGCCCGATCAGCATCGCCTTGACCTCGACCGCGACGAGTACCGCCACCACGACCAGCAGCACGCCGATGGCGACGGTGCCGAGCGCGTCCCACATCGGGTTGCCGGTGGCCACCGTGAGCATCACCGCCGCCAGGGCGAAGCACAGGCCGAGCAGCGCCGCGAGATCCTCGCCGAAGATCACGACGAGCTCGCTCTGGCGGCTGCCGCGGAACCACTGCCACAGGCTGCGGTCGCCGCGCACCTTCGCCACTTCCTGCAGGCACGCGCGCATCGAGATGCCCTCGGCCACGATGCCGAACACCAGCACCCCGGCCGCCCACCACCACTGTTTCAGCGGCGCGGGATGCTGCAGCTTGTGGATGCCCTCGTACAGGGAGAACATGCCGCCGACGCTGAACAGCATCACTGCCACGAGGAAGGACCAGAAATAGACGGCCTTGCCGTGGCCCAGCGGATATTCGGGCGAGGCCGGCTTCCTGGCCTGGCGCATGCCGAGCAGGAGGAGCAGCTGGTTGCCGCAATCCGCGAGCGAATGCACCGTTTCTGCGAGCATCGCGCTGGAATGGGTGAACCAGGCCGCGACGCCCTTGGCCACCGCGATGGCGAAGTTGGCGCCGAGGGCGAAGAAGATCGCGCGGGTCGAGTCGGTTCCGGCCATCCGCCGATTCTACAGGCGGCTGCCGTGACGACGGGGCGGTCTCAGACGCCGAAGGGCCAGGTCTCCGGCACGCCGCGGCCATGTCCATCGGCGAGGGCATCGACGGCCCGCGTCCGGTCGAACCAGGTCCATGCGTCGTACTGGCGGGACAGCGAGGACGCGGCGTAGTGGCTCCAGCGCTCGGTGTCGGGACGGTAGACCACGCCGATGTAGCGCTCCAGGCGCTCCGGCGCCAGCGCATCCCGCACCTCGCCATGGCGGTGGCCCGCGGCGCGCAGGTCGAGCAGCGAGCATGCCGCCGCCGGCTCGAGCGTGCCGGCGTCGTGGAAGAGCCGCTCGACGCTGTCCGGCCGCGACGGGTTCACGCGCATGACCTGCATCGGCGCGTCCCAGTCCGACGCGGCCGCGACGGTGCCCGCATGGGTGCCGAAGCCGAGCAGCGCCGCGCCGTCGCCGAACGCCTCGCGCGCGAGCTGGCCGATGTTGTGCTCGCCGCGCACCTCGCCCATCTCGGTTTCGCGCGCGTCGCCGATGTGCGAGTTGTGCGCCCACACCACCGCCCGCGCGTCCGGTCCTGCGGTCTCGAGCAGGTGCCGCAGCGTCTCGAACATGTGGCTGTCGCGGAGGTTCCAGGACTCGGCCGACCCGTAGTACATCGCACGGTAATAGGCCTCGGCATTGCGGACCAGGCGCGCGTTCTGGGCGGCATCGAACCACTCGCGCCCGTCGTGCGCGGCGTATTCCATGCGCCGGTCCAGCAGCTCGCGCAGCATGTCGGTGACCGCGCGCTCGCACAGCGCGTAACCCTGGGTCAGCGCCATGCGCCCGTAACCGGCGGGTTCGCTCGCCCAGGGCGCAAGGCAGCCGTAACGGCGGCGCGCGACGGCAGCGGCGTCGGGATCGACCCGGTCCAGGTAGTCGACGACCGCGCGGATGGACCCGTTGAGGCTGTACAGGTCGAGGCCGTGGAACGACACCTGCCGCGCGGGCGCCTGCGCGAGGTTGAACGCGCGCAACCAGGCGACGAACGCCATCACCTCGCGGTTGCGCCACATCCATGTGGGGAAGCGCTGGAATGGCGGTTCGGCATCCGCCGGCGGCGGGACGCCCCGCAGGTGGCGGTCGATCGCGGCGGCGTCGGGCCAGTCGGCTTCGACGGCCACCAGGCGGAAGCCATGCCGCTCGATCAGCCGACGGGTGATCGCGGCGCGGGCGCGGTAGAACTCGGACGTGCCGTGGCTGGCCTCGCCCAGCAGGACGACGGTGGCCTGGCCGTAGCGATCGTACGGCGCGCCGAAGGCCTCCGCGTCGTCGGGGTCCGGCAGCGGCTCGATCGTGGCCGCCAGCAGCGCGGGGATGGACGCGCACGATCGGCCGGTGCGGGCCGGCCGCGCGCTTTCCGCGGAAGCCCGTGCGCTGGCGGGCGGCGAGCCTGGCGCGGCGGCGGCGGCGTCGG
>JANINR010000069.1 GCA_024508915.1 Lysobacteraceae bacterium
GGCGGCGGGGTCGCAGGCGCCGGCGCACCGAAGTCGACGGCCGGCGCCTCCTGGATGGCGGCCTCGTTCTCGACCCCGAAGTTCGGCTTGACCTTGTAGCCGAACAGCTTCGCGGTGAGGTTCACCGGGAACCTGCGGATGTAGGTGTTGTAGTCCTGCACCGTGGCGATGTAGCGCTGGCGCTCGACCGATATGCGGTTCTCGGTGCCTTCCAGCTGCGCCTGCAGTTGCAGGAAGTTCTGGTCCGCCTTGAGCTGCGGGTAGTTCTCGCTCACCACCAGCAGGCGGCCGATCGCGCTCTGCAGCTCGCCCTGCGCCTGCTGGAACTGCTGCAGCGAGGCGGCGTCGCCTGCGTCGACGTTGATGCTGCCGACCTTCGCGCGCGCGTTCGCCACTTCGGTGAAGACGCGCTCCTCGTGGCTGGCGTAGCCCTTCACCGTCGCCACCAGGTTCGGCACCAGGTCGGCGCGGCGCTTGTAGACGTTGAGGACCTGCGACCAGGCCGCGGTCACGGCCTCGTCCTTGGACTGGATCTGGTTGTAGCCGCAGCCGCTCAGGAAGGCGGCGAGCACGAGGACCAGCAGGATGCGCAGCATGGTGGGGCTCCCTGGGGACGGCCCCGCGGCGGGGCCTCGGCGCCATTGCAGCACCGCGGCCGTGAAGGCGCAACGAGCGCCGGGACGGTGGCCCTCAGCCGTCGCCGATCCGCTGCCGCGCGCGGCGCTTGGCCCAGAGGTTCAGCCCTTCGACCGCCGCCGAGAAGCCCATCGAGCCGTAGACGTAGCCCTTGGGCACGTGGATCTCCAGGCCCTCGACGACCAGGTACGCGCCGATCAGCACGATGAAGGCCAGCGCCAGCATCTTGATCGTCGGGTTGTTGTCGATGAAGCGGCCCAGCGGCTGCGCCGCCAGCAGCATCACCGCGACCGCGAGCAGGATGGCCGCGACCATCACCGGCACGTACTGGTCCGCCATGCCCACCGCCGCGATCACCGAGTCCAGCGAGAACACGATGTCGATGACCGCGATCTGCGCGATCACCGCCATGAACGAGGTCGCCGGCTTCGTGTGGATGTCCTCGGCTTCCGGCTCGCCCGCGACCTGGTCGCGGATCTCCATGACGCCCTTGAACACGAGGAAGATGCCGCCAAGCAGCAGCACCAGGTCGCGCACCGAGAAGCCTTTGCCGAACACGGTGAACAGGTCCGACTTCATGTGCGCCAGGTAGGCCAGCGTCAGCAGCAGCGCGACGCGCGTGATGCACGCGGCGGCGATGCCGAAGCGGCGCGCGCGCTCGCGCTCGGCCAGCGGCAGCTTGCTCACCGCGATCGAGATGAACACCAGGTTGTCGATGCCGAGCACGATCTCGATCGAACTGAGGGTGACCAGCAGGATCCAGGTCTGCGGGTCGGCGAGCATCGCGAGGGTCATCGAAACGAACTTCCGGTAAAGATGGGGGAGTCAGGCAATCCAGGCGTCGGCGGACGGTGGCCTGGCCGGCGCCGTGCAATCAGGCGTGGTGCGGCCAGAGCACCAGGGCCCAGGTGAGCACGACGTTGATCATCATCACGAACACGGCCGCGGAGCCCATGTCCTTTGCGCGGCCCGCGAGCTCGTGGTGCTCGCCGCCGTAGCGCTCGATCACCGCCTCGATCGCGGAATTCAGCAGTTCGACCGCCAGCACCGCCAGGCAGCTGCCCAGCAGCAGCGCGCGCTCGACGCCGTTGGCGCCCAGCACCAGCGAGAGCGGCCCGAGGAGGGCCAGCAGGTAGACCTCGAGCCGGAACGAGGATTCGTGCAGCCAGGCGGCGCGCAGGCCCTGCAGCGACCACTTGGTCGCCAGCAGGATGCGGCCGGGGCGCCGCGGCAGGTGCCCGATCTCGTCGGCCATCAGCCTTGCCCCACGGGAACCGGGGCGCTGCGGGGCGGGCGGGAGCGATGGCGCGGTGACGGCTGGGGCGTCGGCATGCCCCGATTTTGCCACAATCCGTTTTGCCACAATCGGGGCCAGGGCCCGCCTCGGGCGCAGGGGACAGCACCATGGACGCCAGCCGGACGCAGGCCCGCTCCCGGGCCTTCCGCACCATCTTCCTGATCGAGCTCTGGGAGCGGTTCGGCTACTACGGGATGGCGGCGCTGCTGGTCCTGTTCATGGTCCAGCAGCTGGGCTTCGACGACGCCCGCGCCAACCTCACCTGGGGCGCCTTCGCCGCCCTGGTCTACGCGATGCCGGCCGTCGGCGGCTGGATCGGCGACAAGGTCCTCGGCACGCGCCGCACGCTGCTGCTCGGCACCGCCGTGCTGGCGCTGGGCTACGCGCTGATGGCCATCCCCCGCGACGCGATGCTCTACCTCGCCCTGGGCACGGTGGTCGTCGGCAACGGCCTGTTCAAGGCGAACTCGGCCAACATGGTCCGCCGCATCTACGAGGGCGACAACGCGCGCATCGATGCGGCGTTCACCTGGTACTACATCGCGGTCAACGTGGGCTCGACGATGTCGCAGCTGCTGACGCCGTGGATCGGGGCCCGCTACGGTTGGCATGCGGCGTTCGCGGTGTGCTCGGCGGGCCTCGTGCTGGGGCTGCTGAACTACGCGCTGCTGCGGCGCACGCTCGACGGGATCGGCTCGGCACCGGACGAGCGTGCGGCCTCGTGGAAGGCGCTCGCCGCGGTGCTCGTGTCGGGCGTGGTGCTGGTGTTCGCGGTCGCGGCCGTGCTGCAGCACCGCGAGGTCGCGGTCGCGCTGGTGTACGCGGCATGCGTCGCCGTGCTCGGCATCTTCGCGTGGCTGGTCGTGCGCGGCGCGCCGTCCGAGCGCGCGGGACTCGTCGCCGCGCTGGTGCTGACCCTGCAGGTGGTGCTGTATTTCATCTTCTACCAGCAGATGACCACGTCGCTCACGCTGTTCGCGCTGCGCAACGTCGACTGGCAGCAGACGCTGTTCGGCGTCCATCTGTTCACCTGGATCCCGGCGCAGTACCAGGTACTGGATCCGATCTGGATCTTCGTCCTCGGGCCGGTGCTGGCGACGCTGTACACGCGCCTCGGGCGCAGCGGGCGCGACCCGTCGATCGCGGCGAAGTTCGCGCTCGGGTTCGTGATCGTCGCGGCGGGCTTCTTCGTGTTCGCCTTCAGCGGCGCGTCGGCGGTCGCCGGGCGCGTGTCGTCCTGGTACATGGTCTGGGGCTACGGACTGCTCGCGCTGGGCGAACTGCTCGTCAGCGGGCTCGGCCTGGCGGTGATGGCGCGCTACGTCCCGGCGCGGATGGGCGGCTTCATGATGGGTGCGTACTACGTCGGCGTGGGCGTCTCGCAGTACCTGGGCAGCGTCGTCGCGAACTTCGCGAGCGTGCCGGAGGGCGCGACGGATCCGGTGGCGACGCTGCCGGTGTACACGGGCCTGTTCCTGCACCTGGGCTATGCGGCCTGCGGGGCGGCGCTGCTGGCGATCCTGCTGCTGCCGCTGCTCCGCCGGCTCGACCGCACGCACGCGGCAGCCTGAAGAGCGGGTTCCGTTCGACTTCGGGGCTTCGGAGGTTCGGCGTTTCGGGGCTCGGGGCTTCGGGGCTGGGCGGCGGAAGCGTGCAGGGACCTTTGGGGGCCGGCACGAGTACATCCCTGTAGCCTCTTCGTCGCCATCCATGGCTCCGACGCCCCCAAAGGTCCCTGCACGCTTCCACCGCCTACCCCAAGCGCGTATTCCCGCTTCGACACAGCAAACGAAGCGCGCGTCTTGGAATCAGTCCGTTCGCGGCGTGCTCTTGAGCGGCCGGAGACGTGGGATTCGGCGGAGGTGGTCGCCGTGGAGTGCGCAGGCCCTTCCGGGACCGTCGGAGCCATGGATGGCGACGAAGAGGCTACATGGATGTACTTGTGCCGGGTCCCGGAAGGGCCTGCGCACTCCGCGGCGACCCCGCCCGAAGCGATGTGCGTGCCGCGGCGACCCCCGCCTGCAGCGGGCTGCACGCCCGCTCACGATTGGCGGAGGGCCTCGATGGGGTCGAGCTGCGAAGCCTTGCGCGCCGGGTAGTAGCCGAAGAACAGGCCCGTCGCGATCGAGAACGCCGCGGCCAGGCCGACGACCTTGCCGTTGAGCGCGACCGGCAGGTCGCTGAACTTCCCGACGAGCAAGGCACCCACGACGCCGATCGCGATGCCGATGACGCCGCCGATCAGCGAGATCAGCATCGCCTCGGCGAGGAACTGCCGGCGCACGTCCGTCGGCCCCGCGCCCACCGCCATGCGCAGGCCGATCTCGCGGATCCGCTCGGTCACCGAGACCAGCATGATGTTCATGATGCCGATGCCGCCGATCACCAGGCAGATCGTGGCGACGGCGCCGAGCAGCTTGGACATCAGGTTGGTCGTGGCGGTGCGCGTGGCGACGATCTCGCTGATGTTGCGCACGGTGAAGTCGTCGTCGGACCCCGGCTTGATCTTGTGGCGCTGCCGCAGCAGGCCCTCGACTTCGGTCTGCGCGTAGCCCAGGTCGCGCGCGTCGGCGACGGTCAGCGCGATCTGCATGACCGCGCCCGGCGGCAGGCCCATGGATCCGAGCAGGCGCCGTCGCGCGGTTTCCATCGGCACCATCACGATGTCGTCCTGGTCCTGGCCGAAGCCGCCCTGCCCCTTCGGCTCGAGCGTGCCGACCACGGTGAACGGCACGCGGCCGAGCCGGATGGTCTGGCCGACGCCGCTGTCGTCGCCGAAGAGCGTGCGCCGAACGGTGTCGCCGATCACGACTTCCTTGGCGGCGCCGCCGTAGGCCTGGGCGTCGAACACGTCGCCCGCGGCGATCTTCCAGTCGTTGATCGCGAACCAGTCGGGCTCGACGCCCTGCCAGCTGGTGGACGCGTTGTTCTCGGCGTACACCACCTGGGTGTTGCCGCGCAGCGCGCCGGCGACGTACTGCACCTCCGGCACTTCGTTGCGGATCGCGTCGACGTCGCCCTCGGTGAGGGTGAAGAAGCTGCTGGAACTCATGCGCGCGCCGCCGGGGCCGCGCCGCGAGCCCGGGGACACGTCCAGGCGCTGCGAGCCGAGGCCGGAGACGAGCTTGTCGATCTCCTGCTGCGTGCCCTGCCCCACCGACACCATCACGATGACCGCGGCGATGCCGATGATCACGCCGAGCGAGGTCAGCGCGCTGCGCATCCAGTTGCCGCGCAGCGCGAACACCGCGGTGCGCAGGATGTCGAGGAAGCTCATCGGCCAGCCTCCGGTTGCCGTTGCGGCGCTTCGTGCAGCCTGCCGTCGTGCATCACGAAGGTGCGGTCGGCGTGGGCGGCGACTTCGGCGTCGTGGGTGATCAGGACCACGGTGTGGTCGTCGTCGCGCAAGCGCTTGAACAGGGCCAGGATCTCCTCGCCGGTCTTCGAGTCCAGCGCGCCCGTCGGTTCGTCGGCGAGCAGGATCGGCGGCCGGTTGATGAGGGCGCGCGCGATCGCCACGCGCTGCTGCTGGCCGCCCGACATCTCGCTGGGCAGGTGCCCGGTCCGTTCGCCGAGGCCGACCGACTGCAGCGCGGCGCGCGCCCGCTCCAGGCGCTCGGCGTGCGGCATGCGGGTGTAGCCCAGCGGCATCGCGACGTTGTGCAGCGCGTCCATCCGCGGCAGCAGGTTGAAGCCCTGGAAGACGAAGCCGATCTTGTCGCGGCGCAGGGCGGCGAGCGCTTCCTTGTCGAGCGTGGCGACGTCGACGCCGTCGCACTCGTACACGCCGCTGCTGGGCGTGTCGAGGCAGCCGACGAGGTTCATCAGCGTGGACTTGCCCGAACCCGAGGGGCCCATGATCGCGACGAACTCGCCGCGCGCGACCTCGAGGTCGACGCCGCGCAGCGCGACCACTTCCGCCGGGGTGCCTTCGGAGTAGACCTTGCCCAGCCCGCGGGTGCGGACCACGGGCGTTTCCCCGGCGCTCATTGCGCCGGCGCCGCGGCGCGCTCGCCGGTGACGAGCTGGTCGCCGGCCTTGACGTCGCCCGAAATCTCGGTGTCCGTGCCGTCGCTGGCGCCGATGCGCACCATCGTCTTCTGCGGTTGCCCGTCGACCAGCTTGTACACGGCCGCGCGGGTCGCGCCGACCAGCGCCGACACCGCCGCGTCCCACTGCGCGCGCTGCGCGTCGGACAGGCTGTTGCGGAACGGCGCGAAGTCCTGCTGGAAGCGGTCCATCATCCGCTGGCGCATCTGCGCCTGCATCTGGCCGCCGCCGCCGCCCCCGCCACCGCCGCCGAAACCGCGACCGCCGCCGAACATCGCGTTGCCCTGCGGGCGCGGCGCGGCCTGGCGCGCGGCCTGTCGCTGCCGGATCGCCTCGGCCGCCGCATCGAACGCGGCCTGCTGCTTTGCATCCAGGCCCAGGCCCGCGGCCGTGCGCGACAGGTCGTCGACGA
>JANINR010000070.1 GCA_024508915.1 Lysobacteraceae bacterium
CGTGCCAGGCCCGGATCGGGCAGCCAGCCCGGGAGCGCGCGCTTGCCCGCGGCGGCCGGCCGGGCCGCGGGCTTGCCGCCGGATTTCCCGGCCGTCCTGCCGGTGGATTTGCCGCCCGGCGCGCCGCCGGTCTTGCCGGCGGACTTGCGGCCGCCCTTCGGGGTCTTCTTCATCGCGGCGATGGTACACCGCGGGCGTGCACGGCCCGTGCGTTCAGCGGCGGATGCGCAGGTCCGGCGCGTCGTCGATGCTGCCGTCGGGCGCGACCACGACGAAGCGCTCGCGGTTGCGGTCGAAGGCGACCGGCACCGGCGGGTGGAACGGCGGCCGCCGCACGAAGCGCAGCGTCCAGCCGAAATGCGCCATCGTGTCGAGCGTCTGCAGCTGCTGCGCGGTGAGGCCGCGGCGCAGGTCGCGTTCACCGGCATCGGCGACGCGCCGTTCGGTGGCGAGCGGTTGCGGTTGCGGCTCCGGTTGCGAGTGCGGCTGCGCTTGCGCTTGCGGCGCCAGCACGCGGACGGCCTCCGGCGCTTGCAGCATGCGTACCGGCATCGACGCACCCGCCGGCTCCTGCGGCACGTAGGCATCGAGGTCGAACGGATCGTCGACGAGCGCGATACCGAGATCGGGAATCGCGTCGCGCGTCGGTCGCACCGCGCGCAAGATGCCGTCTCCGGAGGGAGACGCCCCGACCTCGGCCTCGCCGTCTGCATCGCCGTTGAGGCGCAGCAGCAGGTGCTGCGCGTAGTCGCAGATGTACAGGTGCTGGTCGAGCGCCGCGTCGCGCAACAGCGCGCGCGCCTGCGCCACGATATCGCGCGCGAGCCTCGGGTCGGCCGGATCGGCGCGATGCCGGCGCCAGGCCGTCGCTTCCAGGTCTTCGAGCAGGACGTCGATCTGCGCGCGTTGCAGCGTCATCGCATCGCGGCCGGAATGCGGCCGTTCCGTGGCCTGTGACGGGCGGAGGGTAGCAGCATCCTGGCCGGTTTTGCGCGCGATTCCGTACCGGGGCCGCGAAACCGGTTACAGCCTGCGGGACGACGTGTCGCTCAGCGCGGCAACGGCAAGCGACGGGCAGTCCGGACGACCGGCCACAAAAAACCCCGCTTTCGGCGGGGTCCTTGCATACGTCGATGGTGCCCAGGAGAGGACTCGAACCTCCACGGTTTTACCCGCTAGTACCTGAAACTAGTGCGTCTACCAATTCCGCCACCTGGGCAGGCGAGCGAGCCGCGAATTTTGGGGGGCGGGACGGGGAAAGTCAACGACGCGCAAACGATCGGCCACGGCAATGCCGGCGCGAATCCCCCGGTACGCCTAGTCCTGCGAACGCTTCACCGCCGGCTTCGCCGGGCCGGCCTGGTCGGCGATGCGCCACAGGTAGAGGCTGGCGTAGGTGCGGTACGGTCCCCAGCGCTCCCCGCGCTCGGCCAGCGTCTTCGGGGTCGGCATGGCCTCGCCCTTGTCCACCGCCTGCGCGCCCTTGCGGATGCCCAGGTCGTCGACCGGCAGCACGTCGGGCCGGCCGAGGCGGAACATCAGCATCATCTCGACGGTCCAGCGGCCGATGCCGCGCACCGGCACCAGCGCCTCGATGATCGCGTCGTCGGCCATCACCGACATGCGGCGCAGGTCCGGGATCTCGCCGGCTTCCTCGCGCCGGGCGAGGTCGCGCAGCGCGAGCAGCTTGTTGCCGGAGACGCCGCAGGCGCGGATCGCCGCGTCGTCGCAGCGCGCGAGGGTGTCGCAGTGGAAGCGGTCGCTGCCGATGGCGGCCTCGACGCGCGACACGATCGTCGCCGCGGCCTTGCCGCTGAGCTGCTGGTAGAGGATCGCGCGCGCCAGCGCGTCGACCGGATCGAAGGGCTTGCGCCAGCGCGGATCGGGCGCGATCGGCCCGATCCGTTTCATCCAAGCCGCGAGCCGGCGGTCGCGCCGGGCCAGGTGCGCGTGCGCGGCTTCGGTGTCGAAACCGCGCGCGTGCCGGGGCATCGCCCTGCCTCTTAGGGCTTGATCATCCAGTACACGTCGTACTGGCCGTTCGCGGTGAAGGCCTGGTCGATGCCGTTCTTGTAGATCTCGAACGGCAGGCCGGTCGGCTCCTCGCCCTGGGTCAGGGTCCAGGCGCGCAGCGCGTTGCGCACCGTCTCCAGCTCGGCCATGTAGCCGGTGTAGGTGGCGGTGGCGTAGCGGCCGGCCTCGGAACGCTGGTACTTCACCGGGCCCAGCAGCTTCAGGCCGGTCATCGGCGCGCCGGAAGCGGCCACGACCGGGGCGCGGACGGGACCCGTCGGGGCGGCGGCCTGGTCCTCGCCCGCGGTCGCTGCGGCGTCGGCGGCATCCGCCGCGGGCGCGGGGGCGCCGGCCCCGGCGCGACGCACCGGCACGACCACGTCGAAGGTGTAGTTCTCGCGGCCCAGCTCAGTGGACACGATGCGCATCGGGCCGGCGGCGACGAGGCCGTTGGCGGCCATGCTGCGATTGATCCATTCCATGTCGGCGCGCATCGCCTGCTGGATCTTCAGGTTGTTGCGCTCGATCGAACCGGCGTTGACGAGCAGCAGGTCCTCGGCCGGCATGTCGACGAACGACAGGCCCGCCAGCTTGCTGCCCTGCACGGCGTAATCGGTGTTCGGCACCTGCGCCAGCATGTTGCTCAGGCGCTGCAGGCCGAGCTCCATGTCGTCGCCGACGTGGCGGCTGACGTACAGGCCGGCGTAGCGGCCCAGCAGGTCCCAGCCGTAGTCGACGTCGTAGGTCTGGGTGATCTCGACGTTGCGGCCGCTGCGGCCGGTCGGCTTCAGCTGGAACGTCGTCGTCTTGTCGCTGCCGCGCTGCGGGTTGACGATCGCGTAGGTGACGCTGGAGCGCGGCTCGGTCGCGGTGATTTCCCAGCTGCCCTGGCCGAGCTGCGGCTTCTCGGAGGTGTAGTCGAGGCGCGCGCCGACGCCGGCGGCGGGGCCGGAGAACTGCAGCTGCATCTTCGGGTCGCGCAGCACCAGCGGGTTCCAGTCGGCGAAGCGGCGCAGGCTGTTGAGCGTGTCGTACACGATGGTCAGCTTGCGGTTCGTCTCCACCTTCTCCTCGAGGTGGCGGTGCGAGGGCAGCACCAGGCCGACGAGCAGGAACAGCGCGACGACGATCGCCAGGGAAATCAGGATCTCGAGCAAACGGGTCATTCAGGTTCTCCAGGGAGCCCCCGGACCGGCCGGCCGGGAGCACAGACTTCCAATCGTACCGCGCCGCGGCGGGACGCGGCTAGCGTTCCGGGCACCCCGCCGCCGCTACACCAGCTGGAGTTCGAAGGCCTTCAGGACCGCGCGGGTCCGGTCGCGGACGCCCAGCTTCGACAGGATGTTGGACACGTGGTTCTTGATCGTGCCCTCCGCGACGCCCAGGGAATTGGCGATCTCCTTGTTGGAGAAGCCGGAGGCCATGAGCCGCAGGATCTCGGTCTCGCGGTCGGTCAGCGGGTCCGGGCGATCCAGGCTGACGAAATCGTTGCGCATGTGCTCCAGTCCCGACAGCAGCCGCTGGGTCACGGCGGGCTGGACCAGCGAGCCGCCGCCGGCCACGGTCTGGATGGCGCCGACCAGCTGTTCCAGCGAGACGTCCTTGAGCAGGTAGCCCTTGGCGCCCGCCTTGAGGCCGGCCAGCACCAGCTGGTCGTCGTCGAAGGTGGTCAGGATGATGGTCGGCGGCAGGGTGCCGGCGCGCGCCAGCGCCTGCAGCGCCTCGAGCCCGGACATCACCGGCATGCGCATGTCCATCAGGACCACGTCCGGCTTCACCTGCGGGATGAGCTCGACCGCCTGGCGGCCGTCGGCGGCCTCGGCGACGACTTCCATGCCCTCCGCGAGGGCGAGCAGCGAGCGGATGCCCTGGCGGACCAGGGTCTGGTCGTCGACCAGGCAGATGCGGATCATTCCTCTTCTCCAGCCAGGGCATGGGCAGGTGGGGCGGCGGCCGCGCGGGGGCGGTCGTCCAGGGGCAGGGACAGGTCCAGCGCGAATCCCGCGCCTGGCCGGGTGGCGATCTCGACGCTGCCGCCATATGCGGCGACGCGTTCACGCATGCCGCGCAGGCCGTTGCCGGCCGCGGGCGCATCGGCGCCGCGGCCGTCGTCGCTGGCCAGCAGCCGCACGGCGCGATCCTCGACGCGGTAGCGCAGGCACAGCTCCGCGGCCTGCGCGTGGCGCTGGGCGTTGGTGATGATTTCCTGCGTGCAGCGCAGCAAGACGTGGGCACGCTCGGCGTCGTCGAGCAGGAAGCGTTCGGGCAGGTCGAGGACGATGCGCAGGCCCGCGGCGTTCTCGGCGAGCGGGCGCAGGGTCGCGCCCATGTCGATGGCGTCGTCGGTGCGCAGGCGGCTCACCGCCTCGCGCACGTCGCTCAGCAGCAGGCGCGCGAGGGTGTGGGCCTGGTTCACGTGCTCCTGCGCGGTGCCCTGCACCAGGTGGCCGGCGACTTCCAGGTTCAGGCTCAGTGCGGTCAGGTGGTGCCCCAGCAGGTCGTGCAGCTCGCGGGAAATTCGCGTGCGCTCGTTCACGCGGGCGCTCTCGGCCAGCAGCGCGCGGGTGGCGCGCAGCTCCGCGTTCAGGCGATGCTGGTCGTCGCGCGCCTGCGCCTGCTGCCGCGCGACCAGGCTGGTGACGAACACGAATCCCGAGAAGCCCACGTACAGCAGCGACTGCATCACCGCCTCGAACCAGGAGAAGCCGAGGCCGCGCACGTACACCGGCACGACGAGCAGTTCGCTCAGCACCAGCCAGGCCACGCCCATCGGCCAGGGCAGGAGCCAGGGCAGCACGCAGGCGGCCACCATCAGCAGCACGCTGCCCAGGCCGCTGTCGCTGTAGTAGCTGATGGCCACGGCGCTGCCGGTGAGCACGACCAGCAGCAGGTAGTCGAGGGCCGCCACGCGGCGGCCGCCGAGCCCGCGCGTGAGCCAGGCGTAGCAGAGGCCGAACGCGGCGTAGGCGGCCCAGGCGGGCCAGCTGACATCCACCACCGCGGCGACGTCGTCGCCGGCGCCGGGGTCGGTGGGCGCCAGCGAGAGCAGGACCAGCGGCATCGCGATCACCGCCCAGGTGAGCAGGCCGGCGTAGCGCAGCAGCTGGCTGTGGTCGAGGCGCGCGAACATGCGGCATCTTAGGCGCATCGACCCCGGCGGCGGCGCCCCCGAAAGTCATGCCGCGGGCGGCAGCCGCGGCGGGCCGGCCGCCCGGCCCGCCGTCGCCCCGCCTGTGCCGCCATGCGATAATCGCGGCTGTTCGTGAGCTGGAGCCGGGAATGTCGATCGTCATCCGCGACGTGCGCGAGCACGACCTGGATTCCGTCCTTGCCCTCAACAACGCCGCCGGCCCCGCGATCCTGCCGATGGATGCGGCCCGGGTCCGCCGCTTCCACGCCGAAGCCGATTATTTCCGCATCGCCGAGCGCGACGGCGCGCTGGCGGGCTTCCTCGTCGGTTTCGCCTCGTCCGCGCGCCACGACAGCAGCAACTTCCGCTGGTTCGGCGAGCGCTTCCCCGACTTCTTCTACATCGACCGCATCGTGGTCGCCAGCCGCCGCCGCGGCGGCGGCGTGGGCCGCGCGTTCTACGCCGACGTCCAGAGCCATGCCGAACTGCGCCACCCGCGCCTGGCCTGCGAAGTCTTCCTCGACGACGGCAACGACCCGGCGCTGCTGTTCCACGGCAGCTTCGGCTTCCGCGAGGTCGGCCAGCACGTGATGCCCGCCGCCGACGGCCAGCCCGCGCACCGCGCCGCGATGCTGATGAAGGACCTGTGCAGCTATCGCTGGGTGCACGACACCTACGGCGAGCAGCTGCCCGACGTGCCGTGGATCGCGCCGCCGCGCCACCCCGGCCACGACGCGCCGCGCGCGACCGGCACCTGAGCATGGCGACGGCATCCGGCATGGACTACGAGCCCGCGGGCGAACTGAAGATCGGCCAGGTCGGCATCGCCAACCTGCGCGTGCGCACGCTCGACGTGGAGCGGCTCGCCGGCGAGATGCGCGAGCGCGTCGCGCGCGCGCCGAAGCTGTTCGAGCGCGCCGCGGTGGTGGTGGACTTCGGCGGCCTCGCCCAGGTGCCCGACGTGGCGACGGCGCGCGCCCTCGTCGCGGCGCTGCACGACGCCGGCGTGCTGCCGGTCGCCCTCGCCTACGGCACCAGCGCCAACGAGGCGCTGGCGCGCGAGCTCGGCCTGCCGCTGCTGGCCAAGTTCCGGGCGCAGTACGAGCCGGCGAATGCCGGCGGCGACGCGGCGACGCCCGAGCCGGCCCCCGCGCCGCGCCGCGG